>JAUMSH010000064.1 GCA_031292915.1 Collinsella sp. | reverse complement strand
TAAGGCCGTGCCCGAGCTCGACGGCGCGGGCGAGACGCTGCGCCTGAACACCGAGGCCTACGGCGGCATGATCGACTACACCTGGTTCGACCGTCCGCTGGCACTCGCGGGCCGCGTGCTGGTACGCGAGGGCGACCGTATCGAGAGTCGTTTGCTCGCTACCGAGCGCGAAGTCGCCATCATCCCGAGCCTTGCCATCCACATGAACCGTGGCGTTAACGAGAGCTTTGCTCCCAACCGAGCTGTTGACCTGTGTCCGCTCATCAGCGCCGGTGACCTTAAGCAGGGCGACTTTGACGCCCTGATCGCCGACGAGCTGGATGTTGAGCCCGAGCAAATTTTGGGCCGCGATCTGTTTCTGGTCAACCGCCAGGATGCGCGCATTTGGGGCTGGGCCGACGAGTTTATCTCGACGCCCAAGCTCGACGACCTGGCCTGCGCCTACACCTCGCTGCAGGCATTTTTGGGTGCCGAGAATGCGCACGACGTTTCGGTCTTTTGCTGCTTTGATAACGAGGAGGTTGGCTCCGAGACCAAGCAGGGCGCCATGTCGACGTTCTTGGCCGATGCACTGCGCCGCATTAACGGCTCGCTGGGCTTTGACGACGAATCGTACCACCGTGCGCTTGCTGCCTCGATGCTCGTGAGCTGCGACAATGCACATGCCGTGCACCCCAACCACGCCGAGAAGTGCGATGCCCGCAACCAGGTGGTGCTCAACGGTGGCATCGTCATCAAGGAGGCAGCCAACCAGCACTATTGCACCGATGCCTTTAGCCGCGCGGTGTTCCAAGCCATTTGCGATGACGCCGACGTGCCCACGCAGGCCTTCGCCAACAAGAGCGATATGGCTGGCGGTTCTACGCTGGGCAATCTGTCGAACATGCAGGCGAGCATGCATGCCGTGGACGTGGGCCTGCCGCAGCTTGCCATGCACTCGAGCTACGAGACCGGCGGCGTGCGCGACGTGATGTACGCCATCCGCGCCCTCACCGCCTTCTACGAGCGAAACCTAACCATCAACGGCGCCGAAAGCGCGGAACTCTAAAACCTACCAAAAAGGGATGTTAATTTTGGCAGGTTTTATCTGGGAAAATGCTGCAATGCCAACAGCTGGACGGAATTGTTAAGACACCGCGGGTTGAGCAAACGTCAGCGAGCGACGTCCAGAACGAACAAGTTGGCATGAAAAAGGCGAGGCATTGACCTTCTGGTCATGCCTCGCCTTTTGAATGACAAATTGTCGCTCTGGGCGGCGCGCAGCGTCGACCGGTCCGCCGTTCGTTAGAACGGCGGAACCCTAATGTTCGATCCAGCAGCGGAGCGTCTCGCCGGCCTGCAGGTGACGCAGATTCTCCGCGGCGATGTCGACGACGTTGTTGAGCGTGGCGGCCAGGTGGAACCAGCCGGAGACGTGTGGTGTGATGAGCATGTTGGGTGCATCCCACAGCGGGCTTGTGGCGGGCAGCGGCTCGGGGTCGGTGACGTCGACCGCGGCGCCGGCGAGATGTCCCGACTCCAGAGCGGCAACCAAGTCGTCGGCGACCACAAGATCGCCGCGGCCGCCGTTGGCAAAGAACGCGCCCGGCTTCATCGCGGCGAAGAACTCGGCGTTCGCCAGACTGCGGGTCTCGGGTGTGCTGGGCATAAAGGATGCGACGACGTCTGCCTCGGCCAGGCGCTCAGGCAGGGCATCCATGCCGTCCATGTCCTCAAACACAATGGGGTAGACGAGCGGATGGCGCTTGATGCCGCGGACGTGTGCACCCATGCTGCGGCAGAGCGTGGCAAAGTGGCCGCCGATATCGCCCGCGCCCAGCACCAGCACGTTGGCATTTTTGAGCGAGGTGACCGGGCCCAAGTCCTCCCAGCGATGCTCGCGCTGCAGGTCCTGGTAGCCGGACAGGCGCTTCATCATGGAAAGGACCATGGCAAACATGTGCTCGCTTACGGCCTGACCGTAGGCGCCCACCGAGCAAGACAGCTTGGCGTCAGCCGGCACGGTGCCGGCGGCAAGGTAGTCGTCATAGCCGGCGGTCTGCAATTGCAACAGCTGGAGATGCTCGCATGCCGTGAGCATGTCAGGGTCGATGTTGCCCAGGATCACGTCGGCATCGGCGACTTGCTCGCGCGTGGCGGCGTCGGCGCTCGTGTAGATAAAGTCCTCGCCCGGAGCGCTCGACTCAAGAATTGCGCGATGACGGTCGTTGACGGGTAGCAAAACCAGGATGTTCACAAGCAGTCCTCTCCGCTTGACCTACCAAAAAGGGACAGGTTTATTTTGGCAGGTTGTATCAGGCAAAACGTTATAAAAACGCCGGGCTACGCGATGGTTAACATATCCATCGCGTAGCCCGGCGCATCCACGGCTACCAGCTCAGCAGCTCGTAACCGTCCTCGGTCACCACGAGCTGTACCTCGCACTGGGCCGAGTCGCTGCCGTCCTTGGTGCGCACGCACCAACCGTCACCCTTGCTAATCTTGATGTCGGGCGCTCCGGCGTTGACCATGGGCTCGATGGTAAAGACCATGCCCGGAGCCATGATGGTGTCCACATCGGGCGCCTCGGTGGTAAAGCCCACAAATGGGTCCTCGTGGAACTCTTTGCCAATGCCGTGCCCGCCGTACTCGCGCACCACGCTAAAGCCGGCGTCCTCGACCGTCTTTTGTACGGCCTCGGCCATAACGGACAGCGGCAGCCATGGCTTGACGGCCGCCAGGCCCGCCTCCACGCTGGCACGGGTGACCTCGACAAGACGCTGGCGCTCGGCAGAGACCTCGCCGATGCAGAACATGCGGCTCGAGTCGCTAAAGTAGCCGTCCAAGATCGTGGAGCAGTCGACGTTGATAATGTCGCCCTCGTGCAACACGTCCGTACCGCAGGGGATGCCGTGACAGACAACGTCGTTGATCGAGGTGCATACGCTCTTGGGATAGCCTTCGTAGTTGAGGTCTGCCGGCGTGCCGCCGTGCTCGACGGTGTAGTCGTAGATCATCTGGTCGATCTGGTTGGTGGTCATGCCCGCGGCGATGTGCTCGCCTACGTAGTCGAGCACGCCCACGTTGATGGCGGCGGAGCGCTTGATGCCCTCGATATCGGCGGGCGTCTTGTAGAGCGTGCGGGGCAGAACCTCCCAGCCCTCTTCCCACAAGCGCTCGAGGCGCTCGTCGAAGGCGCTATGGCATTTCTTGTATTTCTTACCGCTGCCGCACCAGCAGGCGTCGTTGCGGCCGGGTACGGGTCCTTTGTCATACATGGCTAACTTCCTTTCATCCGCAGCTAGTATAGCCCACCCATGCGTCCATAAAAGTTGCGGTGATATAGTTCCGATTTAAGCGGTTTAACAGCACAAATAGGAACTATATCACCGCAACTGATGGGGCGGGATGGCGGGCACTAGCTGCTGCGTGGTTTTGCTAGTAGCTCACCTGGCAGGGAATGCCGAGGGCGCGCACACGCGCGGCAATGGCGTCGAGGACGTCGGGTGCTGCTTTGGCAAGGCCGGCGACCGGTGTTTCGCGCGCTACCGTGTAGATGGTCGCTTCTTGTGGGCGAATGCGCTCAAGCGCCGCGAGCCAGGGGGCAACGTACTCCTCGCCGGTGTTGTCGATGAGCTTGCCCTGATACTCGCCGGTCAAAAAGATCGTCTGGATAATAACGTGACCGTCAAAGCTTGCGAACGTCTCAATCTGGTGCTCGACGTCGTAGGGGCCAACAGGCTGGTCGAGCAGCTGGATAAACGCCGGGTCGACGGTATCGAGCTTAAGAATGTTGTCGTCGACCATCATGAGCGCGTCGTGCACCTCGGGGCGGTCGGCGCGCGTGCCGTTGGAGAGCACGGCGATCTTGGAGTTTGGAGCAAGCTCGTCGCGCAGCGCGACGGCGCCGGCGATGGCCTGCGGAAACTCCGGTGCGGCGGTGGGCTCGCCGTTGCCGGCAAACGTGATTACATCGGGCAGCTCGCCCTCGGCTGCCATCTCGCGCAATTTGGCCTCGAGCGCATCGAGCACCACGGCGGCTGTGTTGTACGGCTCATGGCAGGGGCGCTCGGCGTTGAGGCCGTTTTCGCAGTAAATGCAGTCGAACGTGCAGATTTTGCCGCTGGCGGGCATCATGTTGACTCCGAGCGAGAGACCAAGGCGACGGCTGCGAACGGGCCCAAAGATGGGGCTGGCATTCAAAAACGTAGACATAGGCATATGCTCCTCAAGACAATTGTGCCTAAGCATAGCATCGGCTCCAAAGCAAGGTGTGGGCTCTTGCTTTACAAGTTTCGTTTTTTCACGTCGCTCATTATGCGGTGCCATGAAAAGTCTCGGGTCAGGTACAGTTAATCTGTTAACAAAACGCAAGACGATGGGGCACAACATGGATTTTACGGTCGAGAATGCGGGCACCACGATCGCCTGCCGCAAGTATGCCGGCCCGGTTGTATCGTCCGATGCACCCGCCTTGGTTTGCGTGCACGGTGCCTGCGTCGACGGCGTCTTTTTTGACGCCATCGCCCGCGAGCTCGCCCGTGACTGTCGCGTCATTGCCTACGACCGCCGCGGTTGCGGCGAGAGCGGCGACGCTGCAGACGGACGCTACGACCTCGCCGCCCAGGCAGCCGACCTGCAGGCTGTTATCGAGCATATTGGCGCTCCGGCAAACGTGCTCGCGCACAGCGCCGGTACGTTGGTGGCCCTGGAGCTTCTCCGTGCAAACCCCGCCATAATCTCGCGTGCGATTCTGCATGAACCCGCCGTGACGGATGAGGGTGCCGGCCTGGGCGCGGCCCCGGTTTTGCTCGAGATGATCGCCGCGGGAAAGGTCTCCAGGGCATTACGGGCCTTCCTGGGCGCCATCGGCGATTCGGACCCTGAGGCCCCCAAGTTAACCGAGGCAGAAGCCAAGCATGCCCTGCGCAACGGCCGCAGTTTCATGGCGAACGAATACGGGATTACTATGACCTGCGTTCCCGATTGGGATAGCGTTCGCGCGTCGAAAACGGTGGCCGCCGTGCTTTTGGGTGAGCTCTCGATTGGCACGCCCCGCGAGGCGGGCACAAGGGTGGCGGCTGAGCTTTTGGACTGTCCGCTCGTAATGGTTCCCGGCGCGCACAACGGCCTGCGCGATCGCCCGGCAGCGGCTGCCCAGACTGTCCGTGGCATCCTGGAGCTCTAGCAGCCGTAAAAATCAAAACAGCCTTCACCCGCAAACGTTTCGGCAGTGTTAACAAATGTGCTCAAAACCTCACGTCTGCGGCTTCAATCGCACCGTCTGCCAACTCATAAAAATGTAACAGCATTCACGTGCTTACCTGCATCGACAAGGTGTTACCCTTGTAGCATTTGGAACCCACCGCTACCATGCGAAACTATCGAAAGGGCCCCATATGCTCAATAATCACGAGGCCAATCTAACCGACGAGGAGGCTGCCGCCGAGGTCGCCCGCGTCGCGCAGACCTACCCCGTGGTGCGTTTGCTGTCGGCCGATCAGATTAAGAGCGAGCCTAACTGCTTGCTCGCCGGTGATCGCTGCCCTTGTCTTCGTCAGTCGAGTCTTGAGGCCTTGGCAGATTCGGGTGAGGTGTCGGAGCAACTGCTCAACGATGGTGTTGAGTACCGCGCCCGTCTGCGCCCTCTAAAGGTCGAGGGCGAGCCTCACGTCTTGCTGATGGTGCGTCCGATCGATGAGCAAGAGGCCGCAGAAGGGGACCTTGTCTACACCGACGTGCTGACGGGCGTGCGCAATCGCCGATATTACGAGGAAAAGCTCCGTAGCGCCCGCATGAATGCCGGCGTTGCGATGATCGACCTTGATGATTTTAGGGTCTTCAACGATACCTGCGGCCATCATGCCGGCGACCTTGCACTCGGTGCTGTGGCGACAGCCATACGCAGCGGAATTCGTTCGACTGACGAGCTTGTGCGCTATGGCTGCGACAAGTTTGTGGTCGTCATGCCCAATATTCCCTCCGATGACTTCGCCCGTCGCCTGCATCAGGTATCCGATGCCGTTCATGCCACGATTGTTCCGGGCCATGAGTACGTGAGCTTGACGGCATGTGTTGGTGGCGTTCGCATTCATGGCGAGACGGTCGATGAGGGCGTTGGCCGTGCTGTCCAGTTACTGAGCCGCGCTAAGGCAAAAGCCGGTACGGTCGTGACTGATGCCGATTCCATCGAGGCCTTCCAAAGCGAAAAGCCTTTGGTGCTTATTGTCGATGACTCCGAGATGAACCGAGCCATTCTCAACGAGATGCTCAAGGATGAGTATTGCATCCTCGAGGCTGATAACGGTCGCGCGGCACTCGACATGGTCGACCGCTATGGCGATGAACTGTCGCTCGTGCTGCTGGATATTGTCATGCCGGGCATAAGCGGCTTTGAGGTGCTGGCCGGTCTGTCGCGCCGATCGGGTATAGACAATCTGCCTGTCATCATGATTTCGAGCGAAGATTCCGATGATATGGTTCTGCGCGCGTACGAGCTGGGCGCCTCGGACTATATCAACCGCCCGTTTGACTCCCGTGTCGTGCGTCGCCGTGTAAGCAACACTATCCGTCTGTACGCCAAGCGGCGCCGCCTGACGAGCTTGCTGTCCCAGCAGTACAACGAGCGCGTCAAGAACAGTCGCATGCTCATCGACATCATGGCCGGCGTCATGGAGCTTCGCAACGGCGAGAGCGGCAGGCACGTTACGAATATCGAAAAGCTGACCGAGCTGCTGCTTGACTGTCTGGTCCAGCGTAGCGGCACGATCTCCCTCGACAATGAGGAACGCTCCACGATCGCCCTGGCTTCGGCGCTGCACGATATCGGCAAGATGTCGATTGACGATGCGATCCTCAACAAGCCCGGACGCCTTACGCCCGAGGAGTTCGAGATTATGAAGACGCATACCACGATGGGCGCCGACATGTTGCTTGAGCTGGGCCGCCATCACGTCGGCAATGCGCTTATGGAATATGCGTACCAGATTGCGCGTTGGCATCACGAGCGCTGGGACGGCAAGGGCTATCCCGATGGCCTTAAGGGCGACGAGATTCCCATTGCCGCGCAGGTGGTCTCGGTGGCCGACGTGTACGATGCGCTGACGAGCGTGCGCGTGTACAAGGACGCTATCCCGCACAAGGAGGCGATCCAGATGATCTTGGACGGTAAGTGCGGCACCTTTAACCCGCTGTTGCTCGACTGCCTGCTCGAGGTGCAAGACCGTATTGCCGAGACGTTGGCACGCCCCGCCGACGTCGTCGCGTTTCCCACGATTTAGTTTGACCAAAGGAGTTTTAATCCATGATTTCCATGCGTGAGGCGTATGAGAAGATTGGCGCCAATTATGATGACGCGTGCGCTCGGCTGATGGGCGAGGAAATGCTTGCCCGCTTTGCCCTCAAATTTTTGGATGACGAGAGCATGGACAAGCTGGAGGCCGCCATGGCGGCAGGAGACGCCGAAGGTGCGTTTATGGCAGCGCATACGCTCAAGGGCGTGAGCCAGAACCTGGAATTCGATAATCTGTACGAGCCGGCGGTTGTGGTGACCGAAGCACTGCGCGGCGCCGATGCCGTTGACGGCGCTCGCGAGGGAATGCATGCGCTGCAGCAGCAATATGCGGCAACGATGTCGGCCCTGCGCGAGGCGGCCGAATAAGAGCTTGCGAGCTTTGGACTGTGTGTCGGCAGCATATAGGTAATAGGGCGCCCCGCCGGACCATGTGGCCGGCGGGGCGCCCTTTTGTGTTGTGCTGTCCGTGAACTAGCGAGCCTGCTTTACCTTGGCCGCCGCCTCGACAAACGACTTCCACAGGTTAAAGTCGGTCTCGAGCGTCTTCCACGTGTACTCAGGGTGCCATTGCACGCCCAGGCAGAAAGGCTGGCCTTCGACCTCAATACACTCGGGAACGCCGTCGGTTGCCTTGGCGACCAAGCGCGTGCTTTTACCCAGACGATCGACGCAGCAGTGGTGTGCGGAGTTGGTCTGGATCAGCCTGTGCCCGCCAACCGCGCGCTCCAGCAGCGAGCCCGGCACGACCTCGACGGGATGCACGGGGTCGTTGAGCACGTGGGTATGGCGCCACTGCGTGCGGCCCTCGCGCGCGCCCAGGCTCGGCACGTCCATGCACAGGGTGCCGCCGGTGGCGACATTAAGCAGCTGCGTGCCTCGGCAGGTGGTAAAGAGCGGCTTCTTGGCGCGAAGTACCTCGTTAACCAGCTTAAACTCAAAACGGTCGCGAATCTCGCAGCACAGCGTGGGGTCGTAAGGACGCTCGTCGTCCCAGCGTTTGGGGTTGACGTCCGGACCGCCGGGAATGGCGATGCCGTCGGCGATTTCCACGTAATGACGGATAACGTCGACGTCTTCGGTAATGGACATCTGCAGCGGCAGACCGCCGGCGGCAAGAATGGCGTCGACAAAGACACTTGCGATTTCCTCGTTGGGGGAGAGCATCTCGGTTAAAAACGGCTCTGCCTCTTCCCAGCGCGGCGCGACGAGGATGAGCGGACGGTCGGCGGGGGCGACGTCGACGTGCGGGGTGTAGGACGATGAAGTACGAGTTCCGATCATAGGTGTTGCTTTCGAATCCGGGTGGACATGGCACAGGGGTGCGCGGGACAAACGCTGGTGATGAATTTGCCCGCGTGGCAATTGGGTTAGTGGCCCTTGATGGAGTTGAGGAAGTCCTGGGCGCGCTTGGTCTGGGGGTGGTCGAAGAACTCGTCGGGCGTGCCGGTTTCTACAATCTGGCCGTCGGCCATAAACACGACGCGGTCGGCCACGCGGCGGGCAAAGTTCATCTCGTGCGTGATGACGATCATCGTCATGCCCTGCTGCGCCAAGCGCACCATGACCTCGAGCACCTCGTTGATCATCTCGGGATCAAGGGCGCTCGTGGGCTCGTCAAAAAGCATGGCCTTGGGCTGCATGGCAAGCGAGCGGGCGATGGCTACGCGCTGTTGCTGGCCGCCCGAGAGCTGTGCGGGCACCTTATCGGCCTGCTCGGCCACGCCCACGCGGCTCAGCAGGTCCATGGCGCGCTCACGGGCCTCGTCCTTGGACACGCCCAACACGTCGACCGGTCCCAGCATGACGTTCTGCAGCACCGTCATATGTGCAAACAGGTTGAACTGCTGAAACACCATGCCCAGTTCGGCACGCATGCGGGCAAGATCCTTGCCTTCCTGCGGCAGGGGCTCGCCCTCGATGAGGATCTCGCCCGAGTCGATGGTTTCCAGGCGGTTGATGGTGCGGCACATGGTCGACTTGCCCGAGCCCGAGGGGCCAATTACAACGACGACCTCGCCGCGGTCGACCGACAGATTGATGTCGTTGAGGACGTGCAGGTCGCCATAGTGCTTATCGACGTGCTTGAGCTCGATCAGCGGCTGATTGCCGGTGGAAGAGGTGCTCTGTGCCATGGTGCTCGGCTCCTTATGACTCGAAATGGTAAAGCGTTAGCGGATGATGGTCGCGCCGGTCTTGTGCGAAACATAGACAGCGGCCTTGTTGATCGCGACGTTGATGAGGATGTAGATGACCGCGATTACCAGGTAGACCGACACGAGGGCGTCGTAGTTGGTAATGAGCACGCGGGCATTTTGCATCAGGTCGGGGTAGCTCACCACGTAGGCGACGGTGGTGTCTTTGACAACGACCACAAGCTGTGAAATCAACGACGGAATGATAAACCGAATAGCCTGCGGCAACACGATTTTAAAGGTGATTTTAGCCTTGGAGAGACCGAGTGCCTGGGCCGCCTCGACTTGTCCGCGCGGTACGGCGTTGACGCCGGCTCGGAAAATCTCGGCCAGCACACCGGCTGCAGCGAGCGCGACAGGGAGCGTGAGCATCCAAAACGACGGCAGCGCGATCTTGTACTGGGGCAGCACCAAAAAGAAGAAATAGATGAACAGAAGGCTCGGTACGCCGCGGAAGAAATCGGTGAGCACGCGGCAGACCAACTGCAGCGGCTTAATGTCGCTGGTGCGGCCGAGCATAAGGGCCAGGCCCAGCACCAGCGCGATGGCGCCGGCGGTGAGTGCGACTTTAACGGTGCCCTCAAAGCCGGCAAGCAGGAACTTCCAGGTGGTGAGGTGCGTAAAGAAATACCAATAGTGGACCGAAAGCTGACCGGTCACATAAAAGCGCTGCAGTACCAGGGCGACGAGCGCGGCGACGGCGACGAGTGAGATGGCGGTGCCGATGCGAATCTTGGCGCGCATCTTGGGGCCGGGAGCCTCGTAGAGCGCATCGCGCATGGTGAGCGCGGGGGAGGAATGCTTGCTCATCGGAGGATCCTCACCTTCTTATCGATATAGTTGCCAATGTGGCTCACCACAAAGGCCGTGCCCAGGTAGCCGAGCGCCGAGATAAAGAACGCGGCGACGCCGCCGAGCGAGCGGGTATTGATGTAGCTCACCACACCGGTGAGCTCCTGCGGTTTAAGCGGCACCTGGCTGCCGAGCGCGGTGGTAAGCATGACGGCGATAAAGAGGTTGGTCATGGGCAGCACGCTCGAGCGCAGTGCCTGCGGAATCACGATTTTGGCGAGGATGCGGTTAAAGCTCATGCCCAGCGAACGTGCTGCTTCTACCTGGCCGACGCCGACGGTGTTGATGCCGCTCATAAAGTTTTCGGAACCAAAGGCAGAACCCAAGAGCACCGTGGCGACGATAACGCAGGTGCGGTAGGGCAGAACGACCTTGAGCGGCGGCAGCGCGTAGACGACGATGATAAGCAGCGCGATGCCGGGGATGTTACGGAAGACCTGGACATACAGGTCGCCAAAGACGCGCAGTGGCTTGAGCGGCGACACGCGCATCACGGTGACGGCGACGGCCAGCACCATGGCGATGGCAAACGACTCAAGCGTCATGCCCCAGGTCGCGAGCAACGCGTCGATATAGTTCTGGCCATAGAGCGACCAGAGTTCGGAGAGACTCATGCGGACCTCCCGCCGATAAGGAAAGGGGCTTCCGCGTGTACGGAAGCCCCGACAACTCATTGAGGAAACAGTTTATCGCAATAAAGCACCTCGTGCGTTTCCATATGGTTTCGCAGCGGCTGATGCCATGCTTGCGAGCTTAGGCGCCAACCTCGGGCAGCTCGGGAACGTTGGTGTCGCCCGTACGGTCGCCGATGCAGATCTGCCACAGCTCGGTCCAGGTGCCGTCGTCCTCGATCTTCTTAAGGAAGTCGTTGACAAAGGTGACGCCGTCGGAATCGAGCGGCAGGCCGATGCCGTAGGGCTCCTTGCTGCCGAAGGGCTTGCCGGCAATCTTGTACTTGCCGGGCTCGCGGACCAGGGCGCTCTGCTGCATGTTGTTATCGATGACGTAGGCATCGACGCGGCCCTGCTGGAGTGCCTGGCGGGCCTCCTCGTCGGTCTTGAACTCCTGCTGGCTGGCCTTGGGAGCGAACTCCTCCAGGATGGCAGGGCCGTTGGAGCCGGACTGGACGGCGACGTTCTTGTCGGCCAGGTCGTCGACGCTCTTGATGTCGTCGTTATCGGCGAGCACCAGGATGGCCTGCTGGGTGTAGTAGTAGGGACCGGCAAAGGAGACGAGTTTCTTGCGCTCGTCAGTGATGGTGTAGGTGGCAAAGACAGCGTCGACCTGGCCGTTCTGCAGGACGGACTCGCGCGTGTCCGAGGTCACCTGGGTGATCTCGACCTTGTTCTCGCCCAGAATGTAGTTGGACAGGAGCTGTGCGATGCCGGCGTCGAAGCCGCGGGTCTGACCGTCCTTCTCGTTGAGGAGGGAGAAGAGCGTGGAGGTCTGAACGCCACCGATCTTAAAGACGCCGGCGTCCTTAACGGCCGTGGCCCAGGTGCTGGCGGCGATGGCATCGTCATCGGCCTTGGGGCCGTCGTTGACGAGCTTGTCGAATGCCTTGGCATCGAGCGTGGCGGAAACCTCGGTATCCTTGGAGCTCTTGGAGGAGCCGGCGGCGGAACCCTTGTCGGCCTCGGCGCTGGTGTCGGAGCAGCCGGCAAGACCAAGGCCGGCGACGGTTGCGAAGGTGGCGGCAACGAAGCCGCGGCGGTCGAGAACGACCTGCTGGGAGAGGTTCTTGCTCATGGTAGAACACCTTTCTCAATAAAATCCCTAGCGGTTGAGTAGAGTTATACCCTATCGCGCTCAAATGGGTCAACACGAAATAACTCAGAAACATACTTACCTTATGGGTTATTCTACCTACCAAAAAGGAAAGGCACCTTTGTGGTGGTTCTGGCCGATGCAGCGGCATGCCTTACTGTTTTGTCTCGATCTGTAACATCTGCAGCCGTTTTTGCCGAGTAACTGTTACAGATTGAGATTTTCTCTTCAGGGGAATTCGAATGTCTCGATCTGTAACATCTGGACGGACAAAAGGTCTCTATCTGTTACAGATTGAGACAAAGGCCAGGGACTAAGACGTCTTATTATCTAGATCTGTAACAGTTAGACGGGAATTCGGGCCATAGATGTTACGGATCGAGATATTCGCACCGCGAAAAGAAAAACCTCCGCAGGGGGTGCTTCCCTTGCGGAGGTTTTTTACTCGTTGAGTAGCCTTACGGCTTCGGCGGCCATATTCTCGACCGTCATGCCGTTTTGAGCGAGCAGTTCGTTGGGGTCGTAGCGGTCGGGGAAGCCCTTGGCGATGCCGAAGGTGCGCGTGCGCAACGGCGTGCATGCCAGATAACATGCCACGCGCTCGCCCCAGCCGCCGTCCAAGACGCCGTCCTCGAGGGTGACGACAACGCGATGCTCGGCGGCAAGACTGTCGAGGAACTCGCGGTCGAGCTCGGTTGCAAAGCGCGGGTTGACGAGCGTGGCCTCGATGCCGTACTCGGCAGTCAGACGGTTTGCCACGCGCTCGCCCAGCTCAAAGAAATCGCCGAGTGCGAGCACGGCTACGTCGCGACCCTGGCGCACCGCGTTGTAGCGAACGGCGCTGTAGTCGGTGTCTTCGGCGGGCGCAAGGTCGGGACGGCTCACCAGGCCGATGCCCGGTACGCGGATCGCCACGGGATGCTCGCGGTGGTCGAGCGACCAGCTCAGCATGGACAGATATTCCTCCATGCAGGCCGGCGCCAAGTAGTGCATGTTGGGAAGACCGCCCAGCATGGAAATATCAAAGAACGAGAGGTGCGTCTCGGACGTGGTGCCAAAGATTGACGCACCAAACACCAAAATGGTTGCCGGGGCGTCGTTGAGGCACAGGTCGTGCCAGAGTTCGTCGTAGGCGCGCTGCAAAAACGCGCCGTACACACCAAAGACTGGCTTGGCGCCCGAGCGCGCAAGCGCGGTGGCAAAGGTCACGGCGTGCTCCTCGGCAATGCCCACATCGACGAACTGTTTGCCGGCGGCAGCGCGAAGCTCGGGTGTAAAGCCCATGATGTAGGGTGTGGCGGCCGTGATGCCCACGACCTGCGGATCGCGCTCGATGGCGGCGCTGAGCGCCTCGCCCGTAATGTCGGCGTAGGTGCGCGGCGCAGGCTCGCTCGGATGGCCCGGGCAGAGCTTGCGCCCGGTCGCCATGTCAAACGGACCCACGTGGTGCCAGCGCTCGGGGTCGTTTTGGGCTGGCTCAAAGCCCTTGCCCTTGGCGGTGGAGACGTGCAGCACGATGGGATGATCGATATTGCGCAGTTCCTGCAGCGCGTCGACTAGGGCCAACACATCGTTACCGGCGTCCAGATAGCGGTAGCCGAGCCCCATCGCGCGGAAAACGTTGCGTTCACAGGTGCCGTTGCTGGCGCGCAGCTCGGCCAGATTGCGATACAGGCCGCCATGGTTCTCGGCAATGGACTGGTCGTTATCGTTGACGATGATGATCAGGTTGCTATCGAGTTCGGCGGCATTGTTAAAGCCCTCAAATGCTAGGCCGCCAGAAAGCGAGCCGTCGCCAATGATGGTGATGACGTTGTACGCATCGCCCGCCAGGTCGCGCGCGTGGGCAAGGCCGCAGCCCAAGCTCACCGAGGTCGAGGTATGCCCCATGGCAAACAAGTCATGCTCGGACTCGTCGGGATTGGCAAAGCCGGAAGCCTCACCATAACGCTCCGGATCGATATAAGTGTACGCGCGCCCAGTCAGCGCCTTGTGGGCGTAGGTCTGGTGCGAAACGTCAAAGACAATCTTGTCGATAGGGGAGTTAAACACGCGATGGAGCGCAACCGTAAGCTCAACGACGCCCAGGTTGGGGGCAACGTGCCCGCCGACGGCGGCGGAGCTTTCGAGGATTGCCTGGCGGATCTCGCCGCAGAGCAGCGGAAGCTCGGCGCGGTCGAGAGCCTTGACGTCCTCGGGCGTTGTCGTTTGCGTAAGCAGCATCGTTGTGGGTTACTCCATGCGAATCGAGCGTCGGCGCTCCCTCGGCCGACACAATTGCACAAGACAGTCTCGCACATTTTGGCGTTTGATATGTGACGGCGGCGCGGTAATTCGCCAACTGGTGGGGCAAAACGTTTTGTCCGATGCCATACTGATGTGTTCCATGATGTTTTTATCGATTGTGCACAGGCTGTGGCTTGCCGCCGTGAGCCGCTGGAAGGAGGCAGCATGTCCGATGTCGTTCGTGCCGAGAAAGTCGCGCGCGAAGTAGACCATGCTGCCCGTCAACTGGCACAGGCGGGCCGTCTGGACCTGACGCGCGAGTTTATCCAGCATGGCGATGTGACGGTGTATGCACATGTGACTTCGGTAGCGCGGGCGAGTCTGTCCTTTGCCGAGCACTTGGGCCGTGCTGGCATTTCGGTCGACCGTGCTTCGTTGTTGCGCGGGGCCCTGCTGCACGATTACTTTCTCTATGACTGGCACGATCCCGACCCAAGCCATCGGCTGCATGGCTTTCGCCACCCGTTTTTTGCTCTGGCGCGTGCCGAGGAAGATTTTGAGCTGACGCCGCGCGAGCGGAATATTATCGTGCGGCATATGTTTCCGCTGGTGCCGGTGCCGCCGACGTGTCGTGAGGCATGGATTGTGTGTCTGGCAGATAAATGGTGTGCTCTGCGCGAGACGGTCGCCGGCCGCCTGCCGCGCAAGGACGAGACGGACGATAGTGTGAGTAAAGCATCGAGTGAAAAGAAGAGAGGGTAGACGGTGGAAACCGCGATCGATATGGCGTTTGGCGACGCGACGCTTGCCGCCTGTCCGCTCTCGGCGCTGGTACTCTCGTTTGCCTTCTACGGTTTTTGCGGTTGGGCATGGGAATCGACGGTCTGCGCCATGCTCAACCACGGACGCTTTGCCAACAGCGGCTTTTTGCTGGGGCCGTGCTGCCCCATCTATGGCGCGGGCGGCATTGCCTGCTGGCTTTTGCTGCGCGGGATTCCGGATGTCTCGAGCCAGTTTGTCGCCGCGGCGCTCGTATGCAGCGTGATTGAGTACAGCGTAGGCGTGCTGTTGGAAAAAACAACGGGCGCTCGCTTTTGGGATTACTCGCAACTGCCGTTTAACTTGCACGGACGCATTTGCCTGTACTGGGCATGCGCGTTTGGCCTGGGTGCGCTGTGCATTTGCCGTTTAGTGGAGCCGGCATTGCTGGGGCTGCTTGGCCATCTGCCGGTGCTGATTGTGCGGCTGTCCGCCTTTATCGTCGCGGTCGCGATGATGGTCGACGCGTTGTGCTCGCTGGCGAGCTGGCGGCGTCTGTCCGATCAGCTGGAGCGCGTCCGGGCCGACCTTGCCGACCGCATCAATGAGTCGCTTGCCGATGCGTCCGACTCAATGCTCGAGCGCATTCCCGATTCTACGATTGACTCGGTGGCACAGACGCACATCCGTAGCCGTGCCGTTAACGCGTGGCTGGCCGAGCTGGGTGACGCCGCGCTCGATGCCCTGCGCGAGAAGGCTTCGATGCCGACGTTTATCGCGGATGGTGCTCGCGGCCTGGCGCTTGCCGCCCGCCGCGTGGCCGATGCCGCGCCGAACATGCCGCGTCCGTCGCTCAGTCGTCGCCTTGCCGGCAAGCGCATGAGCCGTCCGGTGCCAAGCGTGTCACTCAGCCGACGCGACCTGCGCTTCTTCAATGCCTTCCCGCGCTTGCGCATCAACCGCTACGAGGGCGTCATCCGAGCTACCGACCTCCGCGACCGAGCCCGCGAGCTGTTCCGCCACTAGCCGGGACGGGCGCGCTCACGGCTTCCTTGCTCGCGTATTTCCCGTTCGTTTCGCGTCCGTTGCCGCGCCGTTTCCAAGATTGCAGCGCCGTTTCCATTCGACAACGCCGCGTTTAACAACGCCGTATCTGGTCTACACCAGTTGCCCCTCGGCCGCATTATGGGCGCCGACAACGTTCATGCGACCAAGGGAGAGCGAATGTACGATACGGGATCGACAACGTTTATGCTCATCTGCACCATGCTCGTGTTTTTAATGACACCGGGTCTGGCGTTTTTCTATGGCGGCCTGTCCAGGCGCAAAAATGTCATCAACACCATGCTCATGTGCTTTGGCGCCATTGGTCTGGTTGGTGTGCTGTGGATTGTTGCCGGCTGGTCTCTGGCCTATGGCGGCGACGGTTCGAGTCCGTTTATTGGAGGCCTTGACCAGCTGCTGTGCCTGCCGGTGCTCAACCAGGTGCTGCAGACGGCCGAGGGCAATGCTGCGGACGGTGTCGTCTACCCTCAGATCATCAACATCGCCTTCCAGATGGCATTTGCCATGATCACGGCTGCTATCGTCACGGGCAGCCTGGCCGGCCGCGTTAAGTTCGGTGCCACGACGGCCTTCCTGGGCATTTGGCTGCTCGTGGTCTATGCGCCGCTCGCTCACATGGTTTGGGGCGGCGAGGGCTCCTTTATCGGCGATATCATCGGCGCGCTCGACTTTGCCGGCGGCGACGTGGTGCACATCTCGTCTGGTCTTACGGGCCTGATTCTCTGCTTAATGCTTGGCCGTCGTCGCGGCTTTGGCATGGTGAGCTACCGTCCGCATAACGTGCCGTTTGTGGCGCTGGGAGCCGGCCTGCTTTGGTTTGGCTGGTTTGGCTTTAACGGCGGCAGCGAGTTCAAGGCCGACGCCGTGGCGGCACTTGCCATCCTCAATACCGTGACGGCCAGCGCGGCGGGCATGGTCTCGTGGCTTGCCGTCGAGCGCGTGCACACCGGTCGACCCACGCTGGTGGGAGCCAGCACCGGTCTGGTTGCGGGCCTTGTAGTGGTCACGCCGGGCGCGGGCTTTGTCGAGCCGTGGGCGGCGCTGGTCATGGGCCTGATCGTATCTCCCGTCTGCTACCTGGCCATCAGCCATCTTAAGACCAAATTTGGCTACGACGATGCGCTCGACGCGTTTGGCTGCCACGGCATCGGCGGCATCCTGGGCGGCGTGCTCACGGGGCTGTTCTGCGTGCCGGAGCTCTCGTGGACCGGTAAGGGCGGCCTGTTCTACACGGGCGATGTCTCGCTGCTCATCTCGCAGATTTTGGGCATTGTGGTGACGGTCGCTATTGTACTGGTGCTCGACTTGGTGATCGCCGCGGTGGTCAAGGCGCTGTTCCACGGCAGCCTGCGTGTGGACGAGGCCGATGAGGCGCTGGGCTTGGATGCGAGTCAGCACGGCGAGAGCGCATACCCCTCCTTCTCGGGACTTGACTAGCGGCTTCCCCAGGCACCGCACCTTGGGTTTCAAACCGTCGCTTGCGTACAAAAGTACGCGGCGCTCCTCTTTCAACCCAATCTGCGGCACCTTGGAAACCCGCGTCATTGAATGGCAATTCATTTCTTTATTAAAGAGAGGAATTCATTATGAAAAAGATCACGGCTATCGTGCGCCAGGAAAAGCTTGAGGTTCTTAAAGATGCGCTGTTTGCTGCTGATGTTCGCGGTATGACTATCAACCAGGTGCAGGGCTGCGGCGCACAGCATGGCTGGAAGGAATACGTGCGCGGCAACGAGTTGCTTGTCAACATGATCCCTAAGGTGCAGTTCACCCTCATCTGCGCCGACGAGCACGTCGACGGAATTGTCGACATCATCTGCAACGCCGCTCGCACCGGTGCCGTTGGAGACGGCAAGATATGGGTCGAGCCGGTCGAGGAAGTTATCCGCATCCGTACCGGCGAACACGGCCCCTCTGCGGTGTAGGATCGACCACCTGTCACCCGCAACGTTAAAATGCTGCAATGAGGCACAAGACTTGCGTTGCGGATGGACGGATTATGGGTCGTAATAAATATCCCGAGGAGACGGTCGCGAAGATTCTCGACGCGGCGCTGGAGCTATTCTGCGCACAGGGTTATGAGGGGACGAGCATTCAAGATATCGTCGACCGCCTCGATGGCATGACCAAGGGTGCTATCTATCATCACTTTAAGAGCAAAGAAGAGATTTTCAACGCCGCATTTGATCGGGCAATGGCTCCGATTGTTGAGCGCCGCCGCGCGACACTCGGTGCTGGCAATATGACGGGAGCCCAAAAGCTCAAACGACTTTATGCGCCCGAGTCCGTCGTTCCGCAAATCGATCTATGGGCTCGCATGCATCCTGCGGCAGATCCGGTAAAAAGCTCGCGGCTGCTGGCGATGCAGTACCAAGGTTCGTTTGACGAGTCGGCCGATGGCTATCTCCTGCCAGTGATCGAGGAGGGCATCGCCGACGGCTCCATTGCGTGTGCATGCCCGCGCGAAGCGGCGGAGGCTGTATCGTTGTTAGCGAATCTTTGGCTGCTGCCGCTGTTCCGTCCGCTTGAGAACAAGGGTCGAATGCTCGCTCGCGCGCAATGTTTGGCGCAGATGGCGGCCGCGGTGGGGCTCGATTTGGGTAATGAAGTGCTCCAGACAACGGCTCAGATATGGGACGTATGGAACCGTGCTGGGTGGTAATATAGATACTGACGGTATGTAATTGATTTGTAAGGGTAGCCACGGCTGCCCTTTTCAAGTCATTAAATACATACTAATGGTATGTATAGGGGGCAGGCTTATGGCTGGAATGCGGGGGAGTAGCGTCTCGTTGACGCAAAAAACAGTGCGATCTATCAGGCTTTTCGGTCTTCTTGTTGTACAGCTGTGTGCGTATTCAATGTTGTCAGCACTGTGCTTTGCGTGTCCGCTTTACTTGTTCGATTGCAGCGGCTCGTCAACGTTATATGGCGCCGTCGCGGCGATAGCGTTCATACCGGGCGTGCTCGCGACTCCGGTTGGCGGAATCTTGGCGGATCGGGGGAGACATCGCGGGGTTCTTGTGGTGCTCGGCATTGTTCTGATGGCTGCATCGCTGTTGTTTATCCCCATGAAGCGGTCGCTGCCTCTTGCGGTTGTCGTGGCAGCAATGCTTTGCGTCCAATATGGCATCCAATCGCTGCTGAAGCCGATGCTTCAAATTGAGACGGTGCGTATGACGGGCCCAGAAAAGGTTGAGCGTGCCACTGCGTTGGTCTCGCAGACAACCATGGCGAGCAATATCTTGGGGCCTGTAGTCGGGACGGCAGTCTATGGGTGCTTTGGTATCGATGCTTTATGCGAAATCGCGGCGTTGACGTTTGCGATGTCTGCCCTACTGTTCGGGGGCGCACTCAAGCAAAATGCCTCATCTGGAATGACAGGGGACAGTACGACTTGCTCGACATGCCGAAGCGATTTTCGGGAGTCGATTCGGTACCTGTTTCAAAACGCATCATTGCTCGTTGTGTTTTTGCTTGCGGCTATTTTGAACCTTGCGTTAGTTGGGTTAACGATTGGTGCTCCCGTTATTGTTGCAAAGCATCTCGGCATGCAATCGTCCTGCGTTGGGATAGTTGAGGTTGCTCTGGGCTTGGGTGGTCTTACCGGCAGTGGCTTGGTCGGCATTTGGCCGCATCGCTTTTCTCTCAATGGCATATGTCGATATGTTGCGATGATCTGTTTTGGAGTCGTACCGATTATTGTTACGCTACTGAGCGGTCCTGATGAACTGGCGTTTGCCGCGCTTGTGGCCGGCTCGGCATGGGTCATGGCGTGGGCAAGTATTGCATCGGTCGAAATCGTTTCATTTGTTCAGCGGTCAGCGCCAAAGGAACTCTGCGGAAAAGTGCTGGCACTCGTTTATATGATGCTTTCCTGTGCAACGCCTATTGGCCAATTGGTTTACGGACTCGCATATGATCGATGGACACCGGCGATTGTATTCGCAGGCATGTTGGCGGTGCTGACGTTGACGACGGCGCTGTTTTATCGGCTGAAAAGTCGCTTGTGGCGATTGTCTTAACGCGCTGGGGCACCGTGAATTTGTGGAGGCAGTGGCACGTCGCGCCGTTACGGCATTGTTTGGGCATGCCTCTCCTTCGTCTACAATATCGTGCAGACGAAGGAGAGGCATGCCCATGATCAAGATGTTTGCGAGTGACTTAGACGGAACGCTGCTGAACGCCCTGCACGAGGCGGATGGGACCATCCGCCGTGCCATTCGCGAGCTGACCGAGGCTGGCCTGCATGTGGTTCCCGCGACCGGGCGCTCGACGTTGCCAATCGGCGAGCATGGCTTTACGGGCCTGGCGCCTGACGCTTGCTGCTCCAATGGGTCCATCGTGCGCAACAGCCATGGCGAAGTGCTCAAGACCTGGACCATCGACCCGCAGGTTACCGAGGAGCTGCTCAAGGCGTTTCCGAACATTTGCTTCGACTGCTCCACGCCCGACGGCATGTTCTCGAGCGGATCGTTTGAGATGCATCAGGCGGGCTTTAAAAAGGACAGCCCTATCAAGCGCATCGTGATGCGTGGCATGCGTGCACGTGGCGGGTATCACGAGGAGCAGTATTTCGACCAGTCGATCGGCGACATCCTGCGCCACGATGTGTGTAAGATCAACTGCCGCGTGACCTCGCCCGAGCTGGAGCGCGACCTTAAGGCGTATTTGGCCGAGCGATCGGACCGCGTGGTCAACGCGCCGTTCGATCCGGTGATGTTCGAGATCACGGACGTGGCGTGCAACAAGGGTGAGAGCGTGGCCTGGCTGGCGGGCTACTACGGTATTGCCGAGGACGAGGTCGCGGTTTACGGCGACGGCGGCAACGACATCGCCATGCTCAAGCGTTTCCGCCACAGCTACGCGACCAAAAACGCAAGCGATGCAGCTAAGGCCGCCGCTAGTGCGACCATCGGCAGCTGCATGGTCCACGCCGTCCCCAAACACATGCTCGCCACCATGCACAAGCAAAACTCCCGCACCGTCATCGAATAATGTGGCAAAGGGACGGTCCCTTTTTCACGAGGATCCTGCACCTTTGACATGCGAACATATATTCGTATATATAACTAAGTTTTGATAGAATCGGTATCGTTGACGGCAGTTCTATGTGCCGGGCAGCGCCCTCCATCTGATGGGAGGTGATGCCCATGACCGATTTGATTGATTTCGTGAGACTTCTGACCGCTTTGGTCTCGTTCTTCACGGCGCTTGTCGGCCTTTCCGAGGCACTCAAGCAGCGTTCGAAGCGCAACAGAAGGGGTCGCCGCCGCTAAGGCGTTGACCCCCTAATGCAAACAACGGCGCTGCCCAGCTTTCCAGAACTTGGGCTGCCGTCGACACTATTCTACCCACGAATGACATTTTGGACAATCGGTAATGCCGCTCTAAAAGCCTGGCACAACCGGCACAACCTAGGCGGTCGCTGGATGTGACAAAGAGGCTGCCCCTTCGTCACATTCCAAATATTGCCTTTACGTGTTGATACACACGGTGTGCAATAATACTCGCACTGTGCAATAGCGCACAGGTTGAGTAACAAGGAGGACGCTTGTCCCAGCTCGAGAAATGCGACCGCCGGTCCCTTCGCTCGCAGCGTGCCCTTCGCCAGGCGCTTGCCAGCGAGCTTGCCGAAAGCGGCGACCTTTCGCGCATTAACGTTGCGTCGCTCACCGAGCGCGCCGGTCTTACGCGCCGTACGTTTTATTCGCACTACCGCGATATTCCCGACTTTATCAACCAGATTGAGGATGGCCTGTTGGCTGAGATCCGTGAGCGCATTGAGCTCATCACCGCAGCTCAGCTGCCCGATCTTTACCGTAACATTGACGAGCTCGAGCCGGCGCCCGGTTCGGTTGAGCTGCTGCGTTATCTTGCGGCCAACCGCGACTTAATCGGTGCGCTGCTGGGTCCGGGCGGCGACCAGGCCTTCATTAAAAGGATTATCGACACCGCACGTGAGGCCGTGGCGCCGCGTGCGCAGACGGGCATTTTGGGCCTGGCGCTGGGTACGTTCTTTGACTACTACGTCACCTACGTCGTGAGTGCCGAGGTCGGCCTGATTCAGCGCTGGTTTGAGCGTGACCTTTCCGAATCGCCCGAGACCATGGCGCGCATCATGACGGTTATCGCCTTTGTGCGCCCCGGCGACCTGTATGGCCAACCCATCGATATCAACGTGCCGGAATACGGCATGAAGTTATTGAATCTGCAGCTCGAGGACGCGGTCGACACCGCCGCAACCGTCGAGTCCAACAACTAAGAGGAGAGACAATGAGCAAACTCGTAGAGGGCATTAAAGACCGTGTGGTCGCTGCCGCACGCGAGGCCGCGCCCGCCGTGGCGGATGCCGCGCAGAAGGCTGCGGCCGCTGCTGCCGAGAAAGTCGCTGAGGCAGTTGCCGAGGCTAAGAATGCGGCAGGGGAGACGCTCGCTGCCGGCGCAGCCACGCCCAACGTTGCCGAGTCCGTAACCGTCACCGCCGCCCAGGCCCCCGAAGGCGCGATCTTCAACCCCGAGGCCGCCCACGGCAACCTGCACCTGGGCATTGACGTGGGCTCCACCACCGTTAAGCTCGCCGTGCTCAACGACGATAACCAGATCGTCTACGCCAAGTACCAGCGCCACCACACCGACGTCCGTGCCTGCGCCCGCGACCTGTTCGAGGGCGCTGCGACCGTGCTGCCGACGGCCCAAATGACCTGCGCCATCACCGGTTCGGGCGGCCTGCTGCTGTCCCAGTGGCTCGACCTGGAGTTTGTCCAGGAGGTCATCGCCAGCAAGCGCGCCGTCGAGACCCTCATCCCGGCCACCGATGTCGCCATCGAGCTGGGCGGCGAGGACGCCAAGATCATCTACTTCGACAACGGCATCGAGCAGCGCATGAACGGCACCTGCGCCGGCGGCACGGGCGCCTTCATCGACCAGATGGCCACTCTGCTGCACACCGACGCTAGCGGCCTTAACGAACTCGCGGCCAACGCCACCACCATCTATCCCATCGCCAGCCGCTGCGGCGTTTTTGCCAAGACCGACGTCCAGCCGCTGCTCAACGAGGGCGCCCGCCCCGAGGACGTGGCCGCCTCCATCTTCCAGGCTGTCGTGACCCAGACCATCTCGGGTCTGGCGTGCGGCCGTCCCATCCGCGGCAACGTCGCCTTCCTGGGCGGCCCGCTGCAGTACCTCTCTGAGCTGCGCCACCGCTTCTACCTCACGCTCAACCTGGACGAGGAACACCGTATCGTGCCCCAAAACGCTCACCTGTTTGTGGCGAGCGGCGCCGCCATGGCGCACGAGTCCAATAAGCTCAGCACGTTCCCGCAGCTCATCGAGGCCATCGATGCCTTGGGTGACACACAGGGTGCCGAGGTCGAGCGTCTGGATCCGCTCTTTGCCACCGACGAGGACTTCGCCGAGTTCAAAACCCGCCACGACCAGGAAGTCGTCCCCAAGGGCAAACTCGAAGGCTACACCGGCCGCGTGTTCATCGGCATCGACGCCGGTTCCACCACCATGAAGGCCGCGCTCGTGGGCGAGGACGGTCAGCTGCTGCACACCTGGTACGGCAACAACAACGGCGACATCCTGGGCACGGCCAAGGTCATCATGGCCGATTTCTACAACCACATTCCCGCCGGTTGCACCATCGGCCACGTGACTACCACGGGCTACGGCGAGGCGCTGCTCATCGAGGCTCTCAAGGCCGACTCCGGCGAGATCGAGACCGTCGCGCATCTGCGCGGCGCCAAAGCGTTCCTGCCCGGCGTCGAGTTTATCCTGGATATCGGCGGCCAGGACATGAAGTGCCTGCGCGTCAAGGACGGCGTCATCGAGCACATCATGCTCAACGAGGCCTGCTCGTCGGGTTGCGGCAGCTTTATCGAGAGCTTCGCCGTCTCTATGAACATGGACGTGCGCGCGTTCGCCGATGCCGCCATCCATGCCAAGGCCCCCGTCGACCTGGGTAGCCGCTGCACGGTCTTTATGAACTCGCGCGTCAAGCAGGCGCAAAAAGAAGGCGCCACAGTGGGCGACATCGCGGCCGGCCTGTCCTATTCCGTCATCAAGAATGCCCTGTTCAAGGTTATTAAGCTGCGCGATCCCAAGGAGATCGGCAGCCAGGTGATCGTTCAGGGCGGCACTTTTATGTCCGATGCCACGCTGCGTGCGTTTGAGCAGCTCACCGGCGTTCACGCCGTGCGCCCCGACATCGCCGGCTGCATGGGTGCCTACGGTGCTGCCCTGCTCGCCCGCGATCGCGCCGGCGCCGATGGCACTTCGACCATCCTTTCGGCCGAGGACATCGCGCACCTCACCGTGACGCAAAAGCATGTCCGCTGCGGCCGTTGCTCCAACAACTGCCAGCTTACCGTCAACGACTTTGGCGGCGGCAGGCGCTTCATTACCGGTAACCGCTGCGAGAAGGGTGCCGGCCACAAAAAGCAAAAGACCGAGGCCCCCAACCTCTTCAAAAAGAAAAACGAGCTGCTCTTTAACCGCGAGGTCCTGAGTCCCGAAGAGGCCCCGCGCGGCACCGTGGGTATCCCGCGTGCACTCAACATGTACGAGAACTACCCCTTCTGGCACGCGTTCTTTACGCGCCTGGGCTTTAGCGTGCAGCTGTCCGACCAGTCGAGCAAAAAGACCTACCAGGCGGGCATCGAGTCCATGCCGTCCGAGAGCGTGTGCTACCCGGCAAAGATGAGCCACGGCCACGTGATGAACCTTATCGACCGCGATGTCGACTTCATTTGGATGCCGTGCGTGCGCTGGGAGCGCAAGGAGGATCCGACCGCTGGCAACTGCTACAACTGCCCCATCGTCATGAGCTACCCCACGGCGCTGGCGCTCAATATTGACGAGATCCGCGAGCAGAACATCGAGTTCCTGTATCCGTTTGTGCCGTATCACGACAAGACCGAGCTCAAGCGCCGTCTGTACCAGGTGCTCGCCGTCGACCGTGTGGCCGATGCGCAAGCCGGTCGCGGTCGCGTGCGCGGTCCCAAGATCACGCGCTCCGAGGTCGATGCCGCCGTCAACGCTGCCTTTGAGGCCGACGCGCGCTTCCACGAGGACATCCAGACCATGGGCGAGGAGGCCCTTAAGTGGGTCGAGGATCACGGTGGCCACGGCATTGTGCTTGCCGGCCGTCCTTACCACAACGACCCCGAGATCAACCATGCCCTGCCTGAGCTTATCTCGAGCTTTGGCTTTGCGGTCTTTACCGAGGATTCGCTCGCGCATCTCGTGAAGCCCGAGCGCCCGATCCGCGTCGTCGACCAGTGGATGTACCACTCGCGTCTCTACGCCGTGGCCCGTTTTGTGACGATGCGCAACGATCTGGACCTGATCCAGCTCAACTCCTTCGGCTGCGGTCTCGACGCCCTGACTACCGATCAGGTGCAGGAAATCCTGGAGGCCAGCGGCAAGATCTACACCGTGCTCAAGATCGACGAGGTGTCCAACCTGGGCGCCGCGCGCATCCGCATCCGCTCGCTTATGGCCGCGCTTAAGGACCAGGAGGCCGAGCGCTTGGCCGAGGCCACGGCCGCGGGCGAGGCCTACGAGCAGGGTGACGCCGCGCCGGTGGCGCCCTCCACGGATGTCCCCGCGTTCGCGAGCCGCAAGTACACGTTCGAAGCGCAGCGTGAGAGCACATCGACCGCGTGGCCAAAGGTGCCCTTTACCGAGCAGATGCGCGAGGAGGGCTACACCATCCTGTGTCCGCAGATGGCGCCGATCCACTTTGACCTGGTCAAAGAGGTGTTCCGTGGTGCTGGCTACAACTTGGAGCTGCTGCCCTCGACCGATCACGACGCTGTCGAGGCCGGCCTGCGCTACGTGAACAACGACATCTGCTATCCGTCGATCCTGGTGACGGGCCAGATCATGGAGGCCATCGAGAGCGGTCGATACGACCTGTCCAAGACGGCCGTGGTCATCAGCCAGACCGGCGGCGGCTGCCGTGCCACTAACTACATCGCACTCATCCGCAAGGCACTGCGCGAGAGCGGCCACCCCGAGATTCCGGTGATCTCGCTTTCAGCCGTGGCGCTCGGCGAGGACAACCCCGGCTTTAAGATTACGCCGGCGCTGCTTAAGCAGGCAGTCTACGCGGTGCTCTTTGGCGACGTGATGATGCAGATGCTCTACCGCTGCCGCCCGTACGAGGCCACGCCCGGCGCCGCCAACGCGCTCTACGAGGAGTACATGGCGCGCGCCCGCAAACTGGCGCCCAAATTCAACCGCCACAACTACACCAAGCTGTGCCGCGAGGCCATCCGTGCGTTCGACACCATGCCGCTTGCGGGCGAGGGCACCAAGCCACGCGTGGGCGTGGTCGGCGAGATCCTGGTCAAGTTCCATCCCACGGCCAACAACCACGTGGTCGACGTTATCGAGCGCGAGGGCTGCGAGGCCGTAGTACCGGGCCTGCTCGACTTCTTCCTGTACTCCATGAGCAACGCTGAGTTGCAGAAAGACGAGCTGGGAAGCTCTGCCACTACGCGCGCTGGTATGCAGGCGCTCATCAAGCTCGTGGACTGGATGCGCACGCCGGTGGAGGAGATGCTCGAGAAGTCCCGCCGCTTTGAGGCACCCGAGCGCATCGGCACCATGGCCGACAAGGCCCGCACGGTGCTTTCGGTGTGCAACAACATGGGCGAAGGCTGGCTGCTCACGGCCGAGATGCTCGACCTGATTGACCATGGCGCGCCCAACATTATCTGCACGCAGCCCTTCGCGTGCCTGCCCAATCACGTGGTGGGCAAGGCCGTGATCAAGGAGCTGCGCCGTCAGCACCCCGAGAGCAATATCGTCGCGGTGGACTACGACCCCGGTGCGTCCGAGGTCAACCAGCTCAACCGCATTAAGCTCATGATCAGCGTGGCCAAGGAAAACATGCGCGCCGGTAAGGGCTTTAAGCTCGAGAAGGTGGCGCCGCTCGCGATGGACGAGGTCACCGGCCAGATGCGTGCCCATGATGGCTGCGTGAGCTGTGGACCGGCCAGCGAGGAAGCCGTTGCATCGGTCGCCAAGCGTCTGGGGCGCGGTATTAAGAAGTAGTTGGCCTACTTCGAGCCGGATATAAGACAAACGGGTGGTAGTCGTACCGGCTACCACCCGTTTTTGCTGGACATATGTTGCGCAAATGATCTCGCTGCAGCCTTCCGTGGGCTCGTATTTCAGAAGTGCGGTGAAAAACGCGAACCTCCCGAGCACACCGCCTTTTTAGACTCCCGCGACCTGCGGTTTTGTTGTCAAAAAAGCCGATCTGGGTGGCGCGCGCAGACGTGGTGTAAGAGTGTCCTGAGGTCCGTCGCTGCAAGCCCCGATGTTACTCCTTCTTGAGGCCGCGCTTCTCGACTATCTCGTCCACGACCTCCCTGGCGCGCCGCCCGAGCGCGCGGCGCCTCCCCTCTGTCGGGGCCGGCCTGTCCGCGGGCTCGGCGAAGCCCTCGGCGGCCGAGGCCTCGGAGAACACGCGCTGCTGGGACCACTGCCCCTCGGTCTCCATGAGGCT
>JAUMSH010000053.1 GCA_031292915.1 Collinsella sp. | reverse complement strand
GCGCGCGGGGTGGAAGGTGACCTTGCCGGAGTTGACGGCGTCGAGCGCCGGCCCCTTGAGCTTGTCAACGGCCACAAACCACTGCTCGGACAGCCACGGCTCGAGCGCGGCGTCGCAGCGGTAGCAGTGCATGACGGAGTGGTCGAGGTCCTCGACGTGATCGAGCAGGTTGTGTTCCTCGAACCACTTGATGACGGCCTCGCGGCACTCGTCGCGGTTCATGCCGGTAAACTCGCCGTAGCCCTCGACGACCACCGCGTGCTCGTCAAAGATGTTGATCTGCGGCAGGTCGTGGGCCTGACCCATGGCGTAGTCGTTGGGGTCGTGGGCCGGGGTGACCTTAACGAAGCCGGAACCAAAGTTGGCGTCGACGTGCCAATCCTCAAAGATAGGAATCTCGCGGTTGACGATTGGCAGCTTGACGGTCTTACCCACGAAGGCTGCCTTCTCGGGATCCTTCGGGGAGACAGCGACGCCCGTGTCGCCGAGCATGGTCTCGGGGCGCGTGGTGGCGACGACGATGTAGTCCTGGCCGTTGACCGGCTCGGTCAGCGGGTAGCGCAGGTGCCACAGGTGGCCCTTCTCGTCCTTGTACTCGGCCTCATCGTCCGAGATGGCGGTGGTGCAGTTGGGGCACCAGTTGACGATGCGCTTGCCGCGGTAAATCAGACCATCGTGGTACCAGTCGCAGAAGACCTTGCGCACGGCCTGCGCGTAGTCCTCGTCCATGGTGAAGCGCTCGTTGTCGAAGTCGACGGAGCAGCCCATGCGCTTGATCTGCTCGACGATGATGCCGCCATACTCGTGGGTCCAGTCCCAGCAGGCGTCGACAAACTTGTCGCGACCGATCTCCAGGCGGCTAATGCCCTCGCTCTTGAGCTTCTTGTCGACCTTGGTCTGCGTGGCGATACCGGCGTGGTCGGTGCCCAGCACCCAGCGCGTGGACTTGCCGCGCATGCGGGCCATACGAACGATGGCATCCTGGATGGAGTCATCGGTGGCGTGACCCATGTGGAGCTTGCCGGTCACATTGGGAGGCGGAATGGTGACGGTGCAGTCGCCCACGCCCTCGCGGCGCTTGTAGTAGCCGCCGTCAAGCCACTTCTGCAGGATCGCCGGCTCGTTGGTCGACGGATCGTAGTTCTTGGGCATTTCTTCCATATATCTCTCCCTTGCCCATCGGGGAGGAATGTAGGCCCGATTTTCGCTCGGTCAAGTCCTGGCTCGCACGAAGAACACATTAAGTGTTCTTCGGCTCGTGCGGAATCTACGAAAATCGGGCCTACATTCCTCCCCTTAGGTATCGATTACTTCAGTCTGATATGACTTCGCTGAGGCTTAAACAAACACACAGAATAACACAGGTAGTTGGGGTTATTGCGTATATATAAAATAGCCTCCGACCGCGGGTGGTCGGAGGCTATTTGCAAACACGTTTTAGGCTGGTCTAGCCGTAGATGCGCTGGGGCTGTTCTTCGCCCTTGACGGCGGCTTCGGTTACGACGACCTTGGCAACGCCTTCCTCGCTGGGGAGGTCGAACATCGTCTGCTGCAGCACGTCCTCGCAGATGGCGCGTAGACCGCGGGCGCCGGTCTTGCGGGCAAGCGCCATGCGGGCGATCTCGTGCAGGGCGGCGTCCTCAAACTCAAGCTCAACGTCCTCGAGCTGGAACATCTTGCGGTACTGGCGCACCACGGCGTTCTTGGGCTCGGTCAGGATCGACACCAGGTCGTCCTCGTCGAGCGCCTGCGTCTGGGTGACGACGGGCGTACGTCCCACGAACTCGGGGATCATGCCAAAGGCGTTGAGGTCCTGCGGGAGCACCTGCCGCAGCAGGTCGTTCTCGTCGACCGAAGTGGGGCCGGCGATCTCGGAGTTAAAGCCCACGCCCTTGTTGCCTACGCGATCGGCGATGATCTTATCCAGACCCACAAAGGCACCGCCGCAGATGAACAGGATGTTCGTCGTGTCGATCTGTAGCAGCTCCTGCTGGGGATGCTTGCGGCCGCCGGTTGGCGGAACGCTGGCCACCGTGCCCTCAAGAATCTTAAGCAGTGCCTGCTGAACGCCCTCGCCCGAAACATCACGGGTGATGGAGAGGTTCTCGGCCTTGCGGGCGATCTTGTCGATCTCGTCAACGTAGATGATGCCAACCTGCGCGCGCTCGATATCGCCATCGGCGGCATTGATGAGCTTAAGCAGGATGTTCTCCACGTCCTCGCCAACGTAACCGGCCTCGGTGAGCGCGGTGGCGTCGGCGATGGCAAACGGCACCTCGAGAATGCGCGCGAGCGTCTGGGCAAGCAGGGTCTTACCGGTACCGGTGGGACCGAGCAGCAAAATATTGGACTTGGCGAGCTCCACCTCGTCCATGTCATCGTCAAACTGGCCGCCCATGCCCGATGCCTCGTCAAAGGCGGACACCGCGGCACCGCCCTCAATCACGCGACGGTAGTGGTTGTACACGGCCACCGACATGGCGCGCTTGGCGTCCTCTTGGCCCATAACATAGGCCGAAAGCTCGTCATAGATCTCGTGCGGCGTCGGCACGTGCGTGATGACCTGACGGTCGTCCTCAAGCTCAAAGCCCTCAGTCTCGGGGTCAGCTGCGGGCTGGGACGCAGCCTGGCCGTGATCGTTGAGGAAGCCCGGCAGCTTGCCGTTGCGGGCAGCGTCCATAAAGTCCGAAGCCAGCGACTCCTCCAGGATCTCGGAGCAGGCGGCAACGCACTCGTCGCAGATAAAGATGTTGGTCGGACCCTTTACGAGACGACGGACCTGGCCCTGCTCTTTTCCGCAGAAGGAGCAGCGGATGGGATTGCCGTTCTCGTCAAAGTTGTCCTGCATGTTACCTGCCATCCTAGGCGTCCTTCGCGGCGAGATCGCGCGAGGTGACGATACGGTCGATCAGGCCGTAGTCGAGGGCCTCGGCAGCGGTCAGGTAGTTATCGCGCTCGGTATCGGCCTGGACCTTCTCGATGGGCTGGCCCGACGCGTCGGACAGGATCTGGTTGAGCTCGCGGCGGGTCTTCTTGATCTCCTCGGCCACGATCTCGATCTCGGTCTGCTGGCCCTGGGCACCGCCGCTGGGCTGGTGAATCATGACCTTGGAGTGCGGCAGGCAGAAGCGCTTGCCCTTGGCGCCGGCCGAAAGCAGCACGGCGGCCATGGACGCGGCCATGCCCACGCAGATGGTGGAGACCTGCGGCTTAATGAAGTTCATGGTGTCCAGAATCGCCAGACCGGAGTAGACCTCGCCACCGGGCGAATTGATGTAGAGCGAGATATCCTTCTCGGCATCCTGGCTCTCAAGATGCAGCAGCTGGGCAACGACCAGGTTGGCGCTGACGGAGTTGATCTCCTCGCCCAAGAAGATGATGCGGTCGTTGAGCAGGCGCGAATAGATATCGTAGCTGCGCTCGCCGCGCGGCGTCTGCTCGATA
>JAUMSH010000003.1 GCA_031292915.1 Collinsella sp. | reverse complement strand
GACGACCTGTACTGGCGCCTCTCCGCCACGGTCCCGGCCGGGCTCACCGCCTACGACACCTATACGGTGCGGTTCGTCGACACCATGAGCGCGGGGCTCGACCCCTCCAAGGTGGCCGCGAGCATGCGCGTGTACGTGGCGACGGGGGCGGACGGCGGCTTTGACGCCGTTTCGGCCGACAAGGACGGCCGCGCCGGTACCGAACCCGCGAAGGGCTGGACCGACATCACGGCCCAGTGCGCCACCAAGGTAGCGGCGGACGGCAAGACCTTCACCGTGCGCACCGGCGACCTCATCGCCGCGCTCGGCGGGGCCGACGCCTTTACCGCGGGCGCCCGCGTGGTCGCCGTGTACAATGCGCCGCTCAACAGCGCATGCAACCACGGCATCGCGAAGGGCAACCCCAACGAGGTCTACCTGCGCTACCCGCGTTCTCCCTTTGCCGACCAGTCCGGCGACGCCGGCTTCACCCGCACGCCGAGCGACGATGCGTGCGCCTACACCTGGGATCTCGCGCTCACCAAGCGCGGCAGCGACGGCGACAAGCCGCTTGCCGGGGCGGTCTTGAGCATCGCCGACGACCGCGGTCGCACGCTAGCGGCCGACGGCACGTGGGATGCAGAGGGCAAGGCCACCGTCACCACGGGCGAGGACGGCTGCGTGACCGTCTCGGGCGTGGACTCGGGCAAGCTGGAGGTCCGCGAGCTCAAGGCGCCCAAGGGCTACACCGCCTTTGAGGGCGCGCGCTCCGTGACGGTCAAGGCCGAGGGCCTGGACGTAGACCAGGTGGCCGCCGCCAAGCCCAAGCTCACCCTCGCGGCCGAGTCGCCCCTGCGCGCCGACAGCGCGGACGGGTCGACGGGCAGCCTGGAGGCGTCGCTCATCAACACGCCCACCGGCACACCCCCTAGCATTACCACCGGAGGCTTTATGCCCTCGACTGGCGATATGGCAATGTACGCCGCGGCCGCCGCAGCGGTCGCCGGAGCCGCGCTCATCGTGGTCGCGCTCCTGGTCAAGCGGGGAGGTGGCAGCCATAAAGAGTAGCTGGCAGCCCCACAGAGAGCGGGGCGAGACGTAGCGAAGCAGATGCTAAGACACAGACAGACAGATTTAGATCAAATGGAATTCGAGCAGAAAGCAGAGGAAAAGAAGATGAGCATGAGCAAGAACATCGCACGCCTGGCAGTAACCGCCGGCCTCACGGCAGCGTTGAGCTTCGGTGGAGTCATGGCCCCGGTGACCATGGCGTTTGCTGATAGTGTGCCAACGGTGGCCAAGAGCGGTAACGTGACGATTAACGAACAGACCTACACGGATACGACATTTAAGGGCATCCAGATTTTCAAGGCTAAGGTCACGCAGGATTTGGAAGACGCTAACAACTGGAATGGCGCTAAGACGCTTTCCGACATTGAGTGGGCGTCAAATGCCGTTAGGGATGCTGTGACCGGGGCATTTGCCGATACTAGCGACACTACAAAGCCCTCCGACAATGATGCTCAGAAGTGGGCCGACTGGCTTAAATCAAAAACCGAAGGTGAGTACGAGTCAGGTACAGACAAGACTACTAAGCTCGATGCCGGTACAACCCTCGACAAGATTGCCAAGGCACTGGAGGACGCCAATATCACTGAAGGGACGGATGAGTGCAAAACGAGCACCGGTGGCACCTTCACTGGTCTGAATACCGGCTACTGGCTCTTCGTGACTAAAGACGTCAACACTAGCGCTAATCCACCCAAACGCAACACGGATACCTTCACTTCGCCGATTTTCGCCGTTGTCGGCGGTTCCGATGAGACCATTGCTCCCAAGAAGCAGGTCCCAACTGTGACCAAGGCCGTAAAGGACGACGCAAAGGGCAGCACGTTCGGCGCACCCGAGGAGCCCAATAAGGCTGCGGACTCTCAGATGGACGACTATGTCGACTACCTGCTTACCGGTACCGTTGCGGGTAACATCAACACTTACAGCACCTACAAGTACACTTTCACGGATAATCTTCCCAAATCCATGACGCCGAAGTTTAAGGATAATAGCACGACGCCAGACGTCACGGTCAAGATCGGTAATACCGAGGTCAAGACAGGCTGCTACACCGCCAAGTACGAGAACGATACGATAACTGTCGACTTCACCAATCTCAAGAATTGCACGGACGTGGAAGGCACTGCCATTTCGTTGAACAGTGACTCGAAGGTGACTGTCGAGTACAAGGCCAAGCTCGACTCCACCAAGATCTTCGATGAGGGCAAGATCAAAAAAGAATTCGATGGCTTGGTTGGTAAAGCCCAGAAGAATATGGTTACGCTGACTTATTCCAACAATCCGCATGCTGAGGGTGTCGGCACCACGGTCGAGCACCTTGCTTATGACTACACCTACGGCATCGATGTCACCAAGGTGGGCTCTGATGACAAAACTAAGGGGCTCGAGGGCGTTGAGTTCACGCTGCAGGAGAACGGCGATACGAGCAACTTTATCAAAGCGGACGGTACCAAGACGACTGATAGCGAGCAGGCCAAGCTGAAGACCGACGCAAACGGTAAGATAAACGTTGTCGGTCTCGATGAGGGCACCTACACCCTTACAGAGGTAACCCCGGCGCCTGGCTACAACAACTCTGCTTCCAAAGGTGTCACGTTTACCATTGCTCGCGGCACGCTTCAGCAGGATGGCACCGCGGTGACTCCTGACAAGGATTCTGCCAACGTTACTGCTGCTGATGGTGTTGTAAAGGTCGATTCTGCCACCGTATCTACCGGTAAGCTCTGCTTCACCATCGTCGACCAGGAGGGCACCGGCCTCCCGCTGACCGGTCTTAACGGCGTGACCTTCACTTGGATTGCTGGTGGCGCGGTGCTGTGCATCGGCGTGGCGCACCTCATCCGCAGCCGTAAGCAGGCTGAGGAGTCCGAGCAGGAGTAACGCTCGCTCACCCATCCCTTTGGCAGGTGGGATGTGATGGCCATGAGACTTGCGGACACTTTTCTCGTCCATCGACGTTCTTGCTTTGCCATTCTCTTTTCGGGGCAGACTCCGCACTGGAGTCTGCCCCGTTTTTTGGACAACACAGGCAGCCTCCACCGTCCGATGCGGACTCATCCGTCATCGCGTTTCTTGACTCGTATGAGGTTCGGTTTAAGGTCCGTAGGCGCTCGCGCGGTGCGGACGGTGGAAGGCATTTGCGTCGAAAGCGCAAATAAGAATGCCCGGGGGTCGGATCCCGGGCATTTAACAAAACCAGAAAACTAGGCCGCCCGCGCTCCCAAACATTTACGCGGGGTGCGTTGTTTTCTATTGATATTGTATCCCGAATCGCCCCGCCGATCCGGGACATTTTGAAAACTCAAATGCTGGCCTACGCACGAAAGGAATCTCGTTAATTCCGAAAATTATGTATAATTCCAATTAAAAATGGAATCAAACGAAAACGATGGAAATGAACGAAGCGCTAATCTACTTACAAGAAGCACTAGGCCTCTCCGCCAAGACCAAAACTTGGCCTGGATTCGCACGCTTGCCGCTGCATCTGCGGGCGATTGAGGTCCGCGCTGTTGACGCAAGCGGTTTTTCGTTTTTGCTTGCAAGTTTGCCTACTGGCGTCGGGCTTCCCGAGGCTAAGAGGGTCTATAGTCAGCTAGCCTTGCGCGCGGAGACCCCTGTTGTCGTTTCATTTCCTGATGCCGATGCACGTCAGCGCAAAGCATTGGTCGCACAAGGGATTCCCTTTGTCTGCCCGGGTAGACAGGCTTTTCTTCCATTTATGGGTACAGCCTGCACGGAGAGGGGCGGTGCCCGGTTTCGCAATCACGCGACCAAGATGTCGCCCAACGCGCAGGCTGCCGCAATCTGGGGAGCAGCCCAGGAGCCATATCGTCCCTATGACCTTTGTCGTGCGCTTGGGATCTCGGCAAGCCGTGCGAGTGAGGCCATAACCGAGCTTGTCGACAGGGGGCTCGCGAGGCGCGAGCGTCGCGAGCGACGTGTCGTCGTGTTCCCTGTTGCCGTTGATCTTCTGCTCAGTGAGCACATGTCAGAGCTCTCCTCGCCTGTCTCGAAGGTCTTTTTTGCAAGGAAGACGCCGAAGATCGACTATCTTGTTGACGCCGGGGAGACGGCGCTCGCCGCGCGTTCGATGCTCGCTGCACCGGGCATGGAACAAAAGGCCGTCTTAAGAAGTATATGGCGTCAACTGAGCGACCTCGAAGTCGCAGACGGGGAGTTGCCGGATAACGAGACGGCGATGATCCAAGTGTGGCGCTATGCGCCCGTGTTTGCCGGCTCCTCCCGTGTCGACGACATTTCGCTTGCGCTATCTTTGGCGGCAATCGACGATGAGCGAATTCAGCTCGAAGTCGATCGCATGTTTGGAAAGGAATATCCATGGCAAGAAGCGCTGTAGAAGGTCTCCAAAAATTTCAGCAGCATATGCAAGAAGCTGCAGGATCGTATGCCCTTATCGGCGGCACGGCATGCGACATTTTGCTCGCGGAGGCGGGACTTCCGTTTAGGGCGACTCACGATTTTGATGTGGTAATTGTCGCCGATGACCGGTTGCCTCAGACGGCAGAAGCTATATGGACTTTGGTGCGTGATGGCGGTTACCGCTGCGGCTGGGGCGAAGGCAAAGGCTCATGTTTTTATCGGTTTACAGAGCCTAAGAGGCCGGGTTACCCCCATATGATCGAACTCTTCGCGAAGTGCCCTGACTTTATAAAGGGTCGTGAGGGGATTGATGTGGCGCCAATTCACGTTGATGAAAACATAAGCAGTCTTTCGGCAATTTTGTTGGACGATGCTTACTACGGCTTGTTCCTTCAGGGAATTCGAACCGTAGGCGGCGTTTCGGTCCTGGGGACGGAATACATTGTCCCGTTCAAAGCGAAGGCGTATCTCGACCTAAAAGCTAGAAGGGAAGCGGGGGAGAACGTTGATTCGAGGAAGGTAAAAAAGCATAAACGCGATGCGCTGAGGCTTACTCAATTGCTTGGCGAGTCGGAAGGTGTCGACCTAGGCGGAGAACTGAAGGACGATATGCTTGCGTTTGTTAAAGATTGTGAGGTGGGCGACGTCAATCTGAAACAGATTGGGGTTGCGGGCGTAACGATGGCGCAGTTGATCGAGACGATGAAAGCAACATATGGCTTGATTGGTTGAGTGGAGTTACGTGGCCCGGACGGTGCAGTCTAGCGGCGTTGTCCGGCGCATGGGCTCGCAATTCGGCTATTATTTGTTTAGACAACTTGAGTTGTAGAGGAGTGACCGGCGATGGTGCAGGGCGCCAAACATATGAAGAGCAATAACGCCGCGGACAACGGCGGCTCAAGCCCCCAGCCCAAACCTCAACCAAAGTCCAAGCGCCGTCGCAAGCGACTGCCGCGCTGGGCCGATCGGCTCATCACCATCGTCATCATCCTTATTGGCGTGGGCCTTATGACGTGGCCGTGGATCTTGGACCGGCTCGAGGCCTCGGGCGTGTTCAACCAGATCAGCACGGTGTCCAGCACCGTGGACGCGCTGTCTGCCGAGGAGCGCGAGCGCATCCTGCTCCAGGCGCGCTCCTTTAACGAGCAGCTGGCGGGCGAGGCCACCGAGCTTCCCGCCGACCAGATCGAGCCCTACGCACAGCAGCTCATCTTTGACCGCGACCCCATGATGAGCTGGGTCGAGATCCCCTCCATCGACGTGAGCATGCCCATCTACCACGGCACGAGCGAGGAAGTCCTTATGGCGGGCGTCGGCCACCTGGAGGGCACGAGCCTGCCGGTGGGCGGCACCTCGACGCATTGCGTGCTCACCGCGCACTCGGGCATGCGCAACCTGAGCATGTTCGACGACATCCATTCGCTGGAGCCCGGCGACCTGGTGCTGCTGCACACCATGAACAAGACGCTCGCCTACAAGATGGTGGACTCCGAGGTGGTGCTGCCCGAGGAGATGGAGTCGCTGACCATCGAGCCCGGCGCCGACAAGGTGACGCTTGTCACCTGCACGCCCTACGGCGTAAACGACCATCGCCTGCTGGTGCACTGCGTGCGCACCAAGTACAGCAAGAAGGACGTCGACAAGCAAAAGTCGCTGGCCGGCCGCCACTGGGGCAAGCGCGAGTTTGCCGTGCTCATCGTGGTCGTGGCCATTGTGCTGTTGCTGCTGGACATCGTGATCCACGCGGTCCGCAAGCGCCGCAAGGCCAAGGTCTCGGCATAAGACATCGTTCGGAACCACCACAATGGGGACAGGAGCCTTTGTGGTGGTTGGGGCTTCCAAACCATCACAACATTCGATGAAAATCGCGATTTTGGCGAAAAGCGTCGAATGTTGTGATGCTTTTCGCTGCGGACGAGACGGTTTTCGCTATGGACGGTGCGGTTTCGCTGCAGAACCGCCAGCCCGCCGCCTGCCAGCCCGCCGCCCTCGTTACGTTTTCGCTGCATTTGGGTAAAGCGCCTGCTCCAAGCCAGCGTTGCCCTGTATACTAGAGCGGTTTATCTGTTATGCGGAAGGGAGCGCCTATGGCACTCAGCGAGAAAGACGTGCGCGGCATCGCCGAGTACGCAAAAATCGCACTGACCGATGACGAGCTCACCCAGATGACGTCCTACCTGAACGACGCCGTCCAGATGCTCGAGCCCGTCTTGCAATATGACTTGCCCGACGTGGAGCCCACGTTCCATCCCATCGGAAGCCTGTCCAACGTGATGGGCGATGACCTGCGCGAGCCCGAGCGCGATCTGCCGCTCGACGTTGCGCTCGAGAACGCCGGCAGCGTGCGCGACCGCTACTTCCGCGTGCCGTCCATTTTGGGAGAGGGGGAGAGCGAGTAATGGCGCTAAGCTTCGATTCCCTTACCGCCGCCCAGATCGCCGCGGGCGTTGCCGCCGGCGACTTTACCGCTACCGAGGTGGCTCAGGCCTCCCTTGCCGCCATCGAAGCGCGCGAAGGCGGGGTCCAGGCATTCCTGCAGGTGTCGCCCGAGCTTGCGCTCGAGGCCGCTGCGCACGTGGATGCCGACCGTGCCGCAGGCAAGCCGCTGCCCCCGCTTGCGGGCGTGCCGCTGGCCATTAAGGACAACATGAACCTCGTGGGCACGCGCACCACCTGCGCTTCCCGCATGCTCGAGAACTACCAGAGCGTCTACACCGCCACCTGCGTCCAGCGCATGCTCGACGCCGGCTGCCTGCCCATGGGCAAGGCCAACATGGACGAGTTCGCCTTTGGCAGCTCCACCGAGAGCTCGGCCTTCCACCGCACCAATAACCCCTGGGATACCGAGCGCGTGCCCGGCGGCTCCTCGGGTGGCTCCGCTGCAGCCGTCGCCGCGGGCGAAGTCGCGCTCTCGTTGGGCTCGGACACCGGCGGCTCCATTCGCCAGCCGGCGTCGCTGTGCGGCGTGGTGGGCTTTAAGCCCACGTATGGCGCCGTGAGCCGTTACGGCGTGGTCGCCTTTGGCTCGTCGCTCGACCAGGTGGGCCCCTTTGGCCGCACGGTCGAGGATGTCGCGCTGGCCATGAACGCGCTTACCGGCGCGGGCCACGATCCGTACGACTGCACCAGCCAGGATTGCGCCGTCGACTTTACCGAGCATCTCAACGACAGCATCGAGGGTAAGCGCGTGGGCATCATCCCCGCGTTTATGGAGGCCGAGGGCCTGACGCCCGAGGTCAAGGCCGCTGTTCAGCGCGCCGCCCAGGAGCTGCAGAACCAGGGCGCCGAGTTGGTCGAGGTCGACCTGCCGCACCTGGACGCCGCTATCGCCGCCTACTACGTCATCGGCCCGGCCGAGGCGTTCTCCAACCTGGCCCGCTTCGACGGCATTCGCTACGGCTATCAGGAGGAGGGCTGCGCCAACCTGTCCGACCAGAGCTCGCTTTCGCGTGCCCACGGCTTTGGCGCCGAGGCCAAACGCCGTCAGATGCTCGGCGCCTACCTGCTGAGCTCGGGCGTGTACGACAAGTACTACTACGCCGCGCAGAAGGCCCGCACGCTCATCACGCAGGACTACGACGCCGCGTATGCCAAGGTGGACACCATCCTCATGCCCGCCTCGCCGCGCACGGCCTTTAAGTTTGGCGAGATCAGCGACCCCACGCAGATGTACCTCTCCGACCTGTACACCATCTCGCTCAACATTTGCGGCAACGGTGGCATTTCGGTGCCGCTGGGCCTGGGCGAGGACAGCAAACTGCCCGTTTCTGCCCAGCTGGTTGGTCCGGCCTTTAAGGACCGTCAGCTGCTCACGTTTGCCCGCGCCCTGGAGCGCGGCTTTGCCGATGCCGCCACGGGTGCGCCCGCGTTTTCCGTCGCGCCAGATTTTGCCGGGAAGGGAGGCGAGCTGTAATGAAGGAGCTTTCCGAGGTCCTGCAGGATTGGGAGGCCGTGATCGGCCTGGAGATCCATACCGAGCTCACCGCACTCGATACCAAGATGTTCTGCAACTGCAAGCTCAGCCACGATGACGAGCCCAACGCCAACGTGTGCCCGGTGTGCCTGGGCCTGCCCGGCGCCCTGCCGGTGCCTAACAAGAAGGCAATCGAGAGCATCGTCAAGGCCGGTCTCGCCACCAACTGCGAGATCCAGCGCCACTCGATGTTCTACCGCAAGCACTACTTCTATCCCGACATGGCCAAGAACTTCCAGACCACGCAGGGTCCGGTCGCCTTTGCCATGTACGGTCACCTGGATCTGGACGTGACCGGTCGCGGTGCCGCCGAGCGCCCCGACTGCGCGTTTGGCGAGGCCGAGGCCCAGAGCCTGGCGAGCGCCTCGGCCAATGCCGAGGGCCTGTCCACGTCCATGACGTCGACTATGCGCGAGGGCAACCAGCGCGCCGGCCATCTGGCCAGCTATGACGCGTCCAACCTGCAGATGCCCGAGCGTCGCGAGGACGGTTCCTACACGGTGCCCATCCGCATCCTGCGCATCCACATGGAGGAGGACGCAGCCAAGATGGTGCACGTGGGCGGTGCCGAGGGCCGCATTACCGCCGCGGCCGAGTCGCTCGTCGACTACAACCGCTGCGGCACGCCTTTGATTGAGCTCGTGACAGAGCCCGACTTGCGTACGCCCGAGGAAGCGCGCCTGTTTATGGAGAAGCTCCGTCGCATCTTTGTGACACTGGGCATTTCGGACTGCTCCATGGAGAAGGGTTCCATGCGCTGCGACGGCAACGTGTCGCTGCGTCGCCGCGGCGAGACCAAGCTGGGCACCAAGACCGAGCTCAAGAACCTCAACTCGTTTAAGAGCCTGCACGACGGTCTAGCCTACGAGATCTGCCGCCAGGCCGAGGTGCTCGAGGAGGGCGGCATCATCTATCAGGAGACCCGCCACTGGGAGCCCAGCCGCAAGCGCACCGTGGTTATGCGTGTGAAGGAGACGGCCGACGACTATCGCCTGTTCCCCGATCCCGACTTGGCGCCGTTCGATCTGGACGACGAGTTCATCGACCGCTGCCGTGGCGAGATTCCCGAGCTGCCCGATGCCAAGCGCGTCCGTTTTGAGGCCGACTTTGGCATTAAGGCGGCGGACGCCGAGCAGATTGCTGGCGACCCCGAGTTTGCCGAGTTCTTTGAGGCGGCCGCTGCCGGTATGGCTGGCAAGGAGGCTCAGACGGTCGCAAACCTGCTGGTGAACGAGATGATCGCCTACCTTAAGGGCGCAGGCGTGTCGCTCGCCGAGTCCGGCATCGCGCCGGCTCAGGTGGCGGCGCTTGCCAAGCTGCTGGCGACCGATGCCATCAGCTCCAACCAGGCTCACGAGGTCTTTGAGGCCATGGCCCAGACCGGCGACGACCCCAACAAGATCGTCGACGAGCGCGGCATGCGTCAGGTGAGCGATGCTGGCGCGCTGCAGCCGATCGTGGACGAGGTGCTAGCAAACTGTGCCGATCAGGCGCAGCAGTATCGTGACGGCAACCAGAAGGTCATCGGCTTTTTGGTGGGCCAGTGCATGAAGGCGAGCCGCGGCAAGGGCAACCCGAAGCTCTTCAACGAGTTGCTGAGAACGTCGCTCTCGTAAGCGGGAACCCGGGAGCCCCGGCAGGGCGGGTGCTTCCTCAAAATTTCAAACAGTCCTGCGCAAGACGAAGGCCACATTAAGTGGCCTTCTTTGCGTGCGGAACTCATTTTGAGCAAGCACCCGCCCTGCCGGGGCTCCCGGGTTCTGCAACGACTCGGCCGTTCGGGTCAGGTGGGGCTGATATAAATAGAGTGAATGGGCGCGCCGTTGGCGCGTCCATTTTTGTGCGGGCGACAAAGGGACTGTCCCTTTGTCACATTGCAATAAATGTGATGAAAGTGTGGCGAAATGAGCTTAAAACTTCCGTAAATGTGATAAATATCACGTTTTACCTAGGGTAAAATGTGGGAAATATCACGTTTACGGAAGTTTCTTTGCGGGAGGTTCGGTCATGCAGCGAGATATCATTGCCAAGCTTAACGCTTGGAAAGCGTCAGAATATCGTAAGCCGCTTATCCTTAAGGGGGCGCGCCAGGTTGGAAAGACGTGGGCGCTTAAGGAGTTCGGCCGAACCTCGTACCTCAATTTTGTGTATCTGACGCTCGAGGAGCCGTCACCTGGGGTACAGAGCGAGTACGCTCAGTTTTTCGAAGGTACGCGCGATCCTCGACGGATCATCTCAAATCTTTCCCTGGCACTTGGACAGCCTATCGAGCCCGGCGAAACGCTGCTTATTATTGATGAGATCCAGGATTGTCCTTCTGCAGTCGGCGCCCTTAAATACTTCTGTGACGAGGCCCCCGAGTATCACGTCGCATGCGCAGGGTCTTTGTTGGGCGTTCGCTTGTCCCGTGAGACCAGCGCTTTTCCGGTGGGAAAGGTCGAGTTCATGGAGATGCGCCCCATGAGCTTTTCCGAGTTTCTGAAAGCCGAGGGCGCTGCAAACTACGACGAATACCTTGGCGGCCTGGATCAGATCGAGACAGTGCCCGATTTCTTCCATGTCCGTCTCGTCGAGCATCTTCGTCGTTATTTTGCATGCGGCGGCATGCCAGAGGCTCTTGGCCGGTGGGTGGAGACGGGCGATATCGTTCAGGTCGATAAGGTGTTGTCTGATCTCTTGGATTCCTACGAGCGCGATTTTGCCAAGCATGGTGGCCGTGCGCAGTTCGCCAAGCTTTCACAAATATGGAACTCGATTCCAGCTCAGTTGGCGCGCGAGAACAAAAAGTTCGTTTGGGGTGCGGTGCGCGAGGGGGCTCGTGCTCGAGAATACGAGGATGCTCTGGAATGGCTTGCCGATGCTGGGCTCATCACGGCGGTTCGCCTTAATGCTGCTGGCGGTGTGCCGCTCTCTGCGTACGATGACCTCAAGGCATTTAAGGTCTACTGTCTTGATGTCGGCTTGCTGCGCCGCATGGCAAGGCTGGATGCGTCCGCTTTTGCCATCTCGGATGCGCTATTTTCGGAGTTCAAAGGTTCGTTCGCCGAGAACTATGTGCTTCAGGCATTACTTTCACAGTTAGATGCTGCTCCGCGTTATTGGACAAACGAGAAGCCGAAGCACGAAGTCGATTTTTTGATTCAAGTCGGAAACGAAATCGTTCCCGTCGAGGTCAAATCGGGAGAGGTCGTTCATTCCAAGAGCCTTAAGTACTATGCCGACAAGCATGCGGAGACGACTCCATTGAGGGTCCGCTACTCACTTAAGAACCTAAAGCTCGACGACGGGGTGCTCAACATTCCGTTGTATTTGGCTGATCGATCTGTCCCTCTTATCAAAAAGGCGCTTGATCGTGCACATCTTGACGTTTAGATCCTGGGTGAGCTGACGGGCGGCGGCTAATTAATCGCTCCGTTACGGCCAGGGAGCCTGGGCCTTAGCGATGCTTGCTTCGCCAAGCCGTGGGTGTCATGCCGGTGTATTGTTTGAAGGCTTGGGCGAAGGCGGCTTGCTGAGGGTAGCCTAGACGCTCTGCCATCTGCGCTATCGTGAGCGCGCTATCGGCCAAAAGGTCCTGCGCTCGCTCCATGCGGCGTCTGCGAATGTAGGCGCCCAGGGACTCGCCTGTTTGGGCCTTAAAGGTGGCGCATAGTTTGGAGCGGCTTGTGTAGAGCCTCTCGGCCACCTCGTTGATACCCACACGTCTGCCTTTGTCGAGCGCGCGCTCAATCATCGCCGTTGCTTCTTCGGCAATGGTTATGCTGACGCGTGTGTCTGCCGCCTGCCGCGCCTGCCTGTGGGCCGCGCGCGAACAGGCGAGCTCCGCGACCATGGTCTCCACGATGCCCTGCATATAGACGTGTCCGCCTACGGTGCGGGCGCGGTCCTCGTTAATCCGGCGCAGCGTGTGGCAGATGGCAGACGTCGCTTCCTCGTGCCATGGCTCGGCAAACGCCTCAAAGATTCCCGCGAACTCGGTGGGATAGCGGTGCTCCAGTTCGTCAAAATATCCAGGCAAAAAGAGCACCGAGCGCGAGTGATAAAGCTCCCCCGCAAACAGCGGGCTTAATTCCTCGCCACAGCTATCTTGGATAAAGCTGCAAACGGCATTGTTTGGCCACGGTCTATGCAATGGCTTGAGGTTCGCGGGCGTTATGCCAGCCTCAGGCATGCATGTAAGTGTGGGCGCGCTGACTTCGCTCACGCAGGCGTATGGCTCGGGTGTGTATTCGGCCAGGTACATATCGTGCGTCGGGGTGATGAAATGCTCCATGACGATGCAGGCAGGGGAGAGAGGCATAATCCATGCGCGGCCGTGCGCCCGGTCGTTTGCCACCTCGCCGGTAAAGACGGCACCCTTGCCGGTAAGCTCCAGGCCAAACTGCTCAAATTGCGGTGCGTAGAGCTCGGTTATGTCGGTCGCTGCCCGCTGTATTTGCAATAGCGTCCCTTTCCTTTGCAGAAACGTCCACGCCTGGCTTGATTGTGAGCCATGGCTAACACATCAATGATAAGTTCATTACGGTTAACTCTCAAGCCGTTAGAAAGGAATCTCATGGCAAAGGAATCAAAAAGGGAAGGTGGAGGCATCGGCGAGTTGCTTGCGTATGCCGGTGACCGCAAATTCCTAACGTATTTGGGCATGGCGCTCTCGGCGCTCTCGCAGCTGCTGAGCTTTGGCCCGTACGTGTGCATTTGGCTTGTCGCGCGCGATCTGATCGCCGTGGCGCCCAACTGGAGCGAAGCCACTAACATCGCGATGTATGGCTGGTGGGCCGTGGGGTTTGCGCTGGCAAGCATCGTAGCTTATTTCGTGGGGCTCATGTGCACGCACCTGTCTGCGTTTCGCTGCGCGTCCAATATCCGCAAGACTACGAGCGAGCACCTGCTTAAGCTGCCGCTCGGCTACTTTGACACGCACGCCACCGGTGAGCTGCGCCGTATTGTAGACGGATGCGCCGCCTCCACCGAGACCCTGCTCGCGCACATGCTGCCCGATATCGCCGGCGCCGCCGCCATGGTCGTGGGCTTGCTCGTGCTGCTTTTCGCCCTCGATTGGCGCTTGGGCGCGGCATGCCTTATCTCGGTCGTCGTTTCGTTTGGCGCCATGGCCACCATGATGAGCGGCGAAGGCGCCGAGTTTATGAAGGCCTACATGGGAGCGCTGGTCAAGATGAACAAGACCGGCACCGAATACGTACGCGGCATCCCCGTGGTCAAGGTGTTTCAGCAGACGGTCTACTCCTTTAAGGCCTTCCACGATGCAATCGTCGAATACGCCGACATGGCGCAAAACTATGCGGGCACGTTCTGCCGAGGTCCGCAGGTACTCAACCTTACCGCGCTCAATGGTCTTGTGGCATTCCTGTTGCCCGTGGCGTTGCTGTTGGCGCCAGGCGAGACGGACTTCGCGCATTTTATGACCAACTTCACGTTTTACGCGATTTTTTCGGCCGTGGTACCGACGGCCATGACCAAACTCATGTTTGTGGGCGAGGCCTCTCAGATGAGTGCCGATTCGCTGGCTCGTATTCGAAGCGTCATGGATTCCAAGCAGCTCTCCGTGCCCGCACAACCCAAGCACCCTGCCGGCGGCGACGTGCGATTTGAGGACGTGAGCTTTACGTACGAAGGTGCCGAAGCACCTGCCGTTAGCCATGTAAGTTTCAGCGTTTCCGCTGGTAGCACCCTCGCCCTGGTGGGTCCCTCTGGTGGCGGTAAGTCAACCTGCGCAAGCCTGATCCCGCGTTTTTGGGATGTTTCCTCGGGTCGAGTGCTCGTAGGCGGTGTGGACGTTCGCGATATGGATCCGCACGAGCTTATGGACCAGGTCGCCTTCGTGTTCCAGACCAACCAGCTGTTCCGGCAAACACTTGCCGATAACGTGCGCGCCTCCAAGCCTACGGCCACTGACGACGAAGTGCGTGCGGCCCTCTCCGCAGCTCAGTGCGACGACATTGTGGCCAAGCTCCCACAGGGCATCAATACCATGCTCGGTGCCGGCGGAGCATATCTTTCGGGCGGCGAGGTCCAGCGCGTGGCACTCGCCCGCGCGATCCTTAAAGACGCGCCTATCGTGGTGCTCGATGAGGCCACGGCGTTTGCCGATCCCGAGAACGAGGCGCTCATCCAACGTGCTTTTAGCAAACTGGCGGCGGGTCGCACGGTCATTATGATCGCGCACCGACTCTCGACTGTAGTGGGCGCAGACCAAATCGTGGTGCTCAACCAGGGCAGCGTGCAGGAGTCGGGTACCCATGCCGAGTTGCTGTCCCAAAACGGCCTGTATGCCAAGATGTGGGCTGAGTACGAGCAGGCCGCGAGTTGGAAGATTACTGCTACGACCGCGGATACCGCCGCCGCGAAGGGAGGCGAGGCCTAAATGTTCGCCTCATTCCAAAAGAAGTATTTCCTATCCGATAAAGGCATCGCCGGCGTAAAACGCGGCATCTTCTGGACCACGCTCACCAATCTCATCACCATGGCCGGCATGGGCTTTTTATTCCTGTTTATGGCCGGCTTTGTCGAGCATCTCGTCAGCGGGGCTGACCTGCCGGATGCCCTGCCGATCGTGGGCGGGCTCCTGGTCTTTTTCGTGTTGCTCTTTGCCTCTAACTGGCAGCAGTATTACTACACCTACTGCATCTTTTACGAGGAGTGCGGCAAGCAGCGTATGGAGATTGCCGAGCGCTTGCGCAAACTGCCGCTGTCGTTTTTTGGTCGTCGTGATCTGGCCGATTTAACCGAGACCATCATGGGTGACGTCCAGGCCATGGAGCACGCCTACAGCCACGTGCTGGGAGAGCTTTGGGGCGCCATCATCGCAAGCGCCATTGTGTTCGTGGCGTCGCTGTTCTTTTGCTGGCAGCTGGCGATCGCGGCGTTTTGGAGCGTTTCCGTGGCCTTTGCCGTGCTGTATCTAACACGCGGCCCCATGACTCCGGTGTTCGATCGCGTGCGTGCCGAGAAGGTCAAGGTTACCGAGGCTATTCAAGAGACGCTCGACTGCGTTCGCGAGATCCGCGCCACCAACCAGGAGGCCCATTATCTTGAGGGGCTCAACGCCGTGATCGATGCCGAGGAGCATGAGACCACCAAGGGCGAGCTCGCTAACGGGCTTTTGGTCAACTCCGCCTTTGCCATCCTGCGTCTGGGCATTGCCACCACGCTGGTCACGGGCGCCGCGATGGTCGCCTCCGGGCAGGTCGACTTTTTGGTGATGTTTGCCTTCCTGCTTATGGTGAGCCGCATCTATGCGCCTTTTGACCAGGCGTTAATGTTAATGTCCGAGCTGTTTGCCGCCGAGTCGTCTGCCAAGCGCATGCGTTCCATCATGGAAGAGCCCGTGGCGCGGGGCAGCGAGAAATTTGAGCCCGCGGGCCACGATGTGGTGTTCGATCACGTGGCATTTGGATATGGTGCGGGCGAGGACGGCCGCGCCGGCGAGAAAGTTCTTACCGATGTGAGCTTTACCGCCAAGGAAGGCGAAGTTACGGCACTGGTCGGTCCTTCGGGTTCCGGTAAGTCTACGGTGAGCCGCCTGGCCGCGCGCTTTTGGGATGCCACCGCGGGCAAGGTTACCGTGGGTGGCGTGGATGTTGCGAGCGTGGATCCCGAGGTGCTCCTGCGCGACTACGCCATTGTGTTCCAAGACGTACTGCTCTTTGACGACACGGTGATGGGGAACATCCGCCTCGGGCGTCGTGATGCCACCGATGAGGAAGTGCTTGCGGCTGCGCGTGCCGCCAACTGCGACGAGTTCGTGAACCGCATGCCGCAGGGCTACGACACCATGATCGGCGAGAACGGCTCCAAGCTGTCTGGCGGCGAGCGCCAGCGCATCTCCATCGCTCGTGCGCTGCTTAAGGACGCCCCCATCGTCCTTTTGGACGAGGCCACGGCGAGCCTGGACGTCGAGAACGAGACCGTGGTTCAGCAGGCGCTTTCCCGCCTGCTCGCGGGCAAGACGGTTATCGTTATTGCTCACCGTATGCGTACGGTGGAAAATGCCGACAAAATCGTTGTACTCAAGGATGGTGTGGTTGCCGAGCAGGGCGCTCCGGCGCAGCTCAAGGCAGCAGGTGGAGAATTTGCCCGTATGGTCGCACTGCAAAAGGAGTCGGCGGACTGGCAGCTGTAGGAATGTGACAAAGGGGCAGTCCCTTTGTCATATTGAGTTCACCCCCATAGTTTCCAAAAAGTTAACCTTTGTTGAACTTGATAGTTAGATAAACTAAACTATTTTCCAAAAGTGCGCTCGAGCAAACTTGTTTACTCGGGTGCTGAGGCACCGTGCCGCGTCCAATGCGGCAAAAGGGAGAAGCAACATGAAGAAGTCGACGTTTAACACCCTGCTTGTCGGTGGCGGTTTTCTGCTTGGCACGGCCGGCATCAAGCTGCTTACCAGCGCTCCGGTCAAGAATGCCTGCGTGCAGGGCATTGCGTGCGGCATGCGCATCAAGAACGGCTACCAGGACATGGTTGAGCAGGCCAAGGCCGAGGTCGACGATATGGTTGCCGAGGCTGCCTATCTCACCCAGAGCGAGGCCGCTGCGGACAAGGCAGCCGAGTAGCGCTCCCAGGCATAAACAATGAGATTCTCGATTATCAGCGAGATCCCCGGCAGGACCCGTCTTCAGTTGGCGGGTCCTGTGCCAGAGAGTGATCTCGATGCGCTTCTTAAGCTTGGCGGCGACATTGACGGCGTGCGCAAAGTGCGCGTGTATGGCCGCATTGGCCAGATGGCGCTGGAGTACGACGAGCCGCGCCGCGCGAGCGTGCTCGACGCCTTGGGCGCACTCGATGCTCAAGCTATCGCCGATGCCAAGTCGGGCTACGTGATGCAACTCGAGCCGCGCAAGCACAAACTCGTTATGGACCTGGCGACACTCGTCGGTGTCCATTACGCACGTCGTTGGTTCTTGCCGACGCCTCTGCGTGCGGTGTTTGTCGTGGCCGGTTACATAGCATTTTTGCGCGCTGCCCTTCATGAGCTGGCGCAGCCGCGTCTGACCGTTCCTGTGCTTGACGCTTCGGCCATCGGCATTTCGTTCGTCAAACGTGATGTCGACACCGCGGGCCAGACGATGTTCCTGCTCAACGTGGGCGAGCTGCTCGAGGACTACACCCGCGCCATGAGCGAAAACGAGCTCATCAACTCGCTGCTCGACGTGCCCGACAAGGCACAAAAGGTGGTCGGCGACACTGAGGTGAGCGTTGCCGCCACCGAGCTTGAGCCCGGCGACTTGGCAGCCGTGCGCACCGGCATGTCCATCTGCATTGACGGCGTGGTCGAGCAGGGGAGCGCCATGGTCAACCAGGCGACCCTGACCGGCGAGCCGCTTGCCGTTGAGCGCAGTGCAGGCGACGACGTGTTCGCCGGTACCGTCGTGGAAGACGGCAGCATCTTGGTGCGCGTGCGCGCCAACACGGCTCAGACCAAGCTCCGCTCGATCGTCTCGCTCGTACAAACGGCCGATTCGCTCAAGTCCGAGGGCCAGTCGCATATGGAGGACCTTGCCAACAAGATCGTCCCGTGGAACTTCCTGCTCGCGGGCCTTGTCGCTCTCACCACGCGTAGCCTCATCAAGACCTCAGCGGCACTGATGGTCGACTACTCGTGCGCACTCAAACTCACGGGCTCCGTCGCCGTCATGACTGCCATGAGCGATGCCGCCAAGATGGGCGTCATGGTCAAGGGCGCCAAGTACTTTGAGTCGTTTGCCAAGGCCGATACCATTGTGTTTGACAAGACCGGCACGCTCACCGAGGCGCAGCCGCGTCTTGCCTGCGTGCTCACCACCGATGGCTGGAGCGAGGACGAGATTCTGCGCCTTTCCGCTTGCTTGGAGGAGCATTTCCCTCATCCGGTGGCGCGTGCCGTGGTCAACGCCGCCCGCGAGCGCGGGCTCGAGCACCGCGAGCGCCATGCCGCCGTCGAGTACATCGTGGCGCACGGCATCGCTTCGTCCATCGAGGGGCGTCGCGCCATCATCGGTTCCGCGCACTTTGTGTTTGAGGACGAGGGCGCGCAGCTCGAGTCCGACATTAAGGAGCGCATCGAGTCCCAGATGCAGGGCCTGTCGCCGCTGTACCTGGCGGTTGACGGCACGGTTGTGGGCGTGCTCGGTATCGAGGATCCGCTCAAACCTGGCGTGCGCGAGGCCATCGCCGACTTGCACGCGCTGGGCGTTAAGCACGTGGTCATGCTCACGGGCGATTCCGAGCGCACAGCCGCACGCATTGCGCGCGAGGCGGGAGTTGACGAGTTCAAGGCCGAACTGCTGCCCGAGGACAAGTACGCTTATGTGGAGCGCATTAAGAGCGAGGGGCGCCACGTTGCCATGGTGGGCGACGGCGTCAACGATTCGCCGGCGCTCGGTTTGGCCGACGTGGGCTTGGCGATGGGTGGCGGAAGCGACATCGCCAAGGAGGTCGCCGATATCATCCTGACCGATACGGATCTGGCCGCGATCGTGCGCCTGCGCCGTATGAGCCAGGGGCTTATCGACCGTCTGACGAGTTCGTATTCCAAGGTGATGCTCACCAACTCGGCGCTGTTGGCATTGGGTATTACCGGCATGATCACTCCGCAGACGTCGTCACTACTGCACAACGGCTCAACAATCGCCTACAGCCTGGGCAACGCAAAGGCTTACCTGCGTTAGCAGACGTGTTCGCCCACGTTATCTGGCCTGCGCCCAGACGGCATCGGTGTTGTCCGGGCGCAGGCCTTTTGCATTTGAACATTTGCTAACAGCAATATATAGTAATGCTAGCATGGATAGCAGAAGTCGAAGGCGAGGTTGAGATGGGTGCTGCTAGCGGCATGGCGCAGGTGAACGTTCGCGTTGATCGTCAGGTCAAGGACCATGCGGAGGAAGCGTTGCGGTTTTCGGGCGCCTCGCTGCCCGAGCTTATCAAAAAGGTCGTAGCGAAGGTTGCACAGGGCGGCGGTTCGTGCGAAGAGGTGTTGTCGGTCGTTGACGACCAACTGCCTAGTGCTGGTGCCACCTTGCCGTTCGCCGCATCATGGGCGGCGGCAGATCAGCTTTATGCAGACCTGGGCATCGCCACGTCGCCCGTATCCGACGATCGCGATTGGGACACAATCTATTCCGAAGCCATGGATGAGCGCTATCGCCAAAAGGGGATGATCCTGTGAGCGGGGCTCCCCTCAAAATAATGGTGGATGCCAACGTATGGGTTGATTCGTTTTGCGTCGACCATGTCGAGTCGCTTGCCGCGCGTGCGTTTATTGGGCAGGCGACGGAGACGGGGGCGTTGCTGTTCTTTCCGGTGCATATCGCTAAGGACGTACTGTACGTTGTCCAACACGAGCTGAAGCGTAGCGTTCTTGCCAGCGGGGGAGCACTCGACGAGGCATCTGCCCGTGCAATTGGCGATGCGGCGTTGGCGTTTGTTCGGAACATGACCGAAAACGCCACTGCCGTGGGCGCTGATGCGTCGGACCTTTGGCTGGCCGACAAATACTTAGTGCTCCATCACGATTACGAGGACAACTTGGTGCTCGCCGCGTGCAAGCGCGCCCAGGTTGATTACTTGGTGACCAACGATCGCAAACTGCTCGAACATGCCGATCTTGCAGCAAAGACACCTCGTCAAATGATGCCGATTCTTGCTTTGGCCGAACGCGGCGGCGCGGCTATCGGTTGACGCGAACTGTTTGCGGCCCTCTTGGACGACGATGCGCCAAGGGGCCCGCGTTTGCTATTTACAAAAGCGCTGCCTTAATGGCGGGGCTTTCTGCGAGCTGCTCGGCTGCCTTTTCTTCGGAGCTGTCGAGCGCGGCTAAGCTGCGGTAGACCCACTCGTTGAACTGGGTATTCTTGACGCCTGCGGTCTGCATAAGGGCGCCTACCTCGCGGATTGCTGCGAGCAGATCAGCTTTGGGACCCGCGAGCTCGACCTCGATGCCGTGGTAGGCGGCCACGCCGCGGTTCTCACTCACGTGGTCGATAAAGCCCTCGACGGTCTCAAGCTGCTGGGTGAGAGCTGCATCATCGTCAGCGTCCAGCACGACGAGCGCGTTCGATACCGTGAGGGCGGGATGTCCGCAGGGGACAAAGCCCTCGATGACATCCATAGCTTCGGTAATGGTTGATCCCAGGCCCGCGAGGGCATTGATGAGTTGCTGTTTGGTATCCATAACGGTCCTTTCGACGGGTCAATTTTTCTTGGCGAAAATATACGTGACGCGTTCGGTGGCAAAAGTGTGAAGTGTGGTGCACATTAGGGTCTTCACAGCTCGTGCATAGAGCAGCTGTCTACCTTTAGAACGTGGTAAGATAGCTATCCACGAGCGGGGTTCACTCGCGTGTTCCTTGAAAAGTCGACGGTTATCGGGTGTTTGCAGGCCAGATACCATCCAGACTTTCCCGACATTCGGGGGCGACTGGTTTCGACACGATAGCTCTGAGAGAGGAAGCAAGCCGAGGTCTCCTCGCCTCGTTAAATAGGGGTACCGTCAAATTGAATTGACAACAACTCTTCTTTTGAGCCTATGGCTCTCGCTGCTTAGTTTATAGCGGCGCGTCAACCCGGTGATTTCCCCGACACCGGCGCGACGTCATTTTAGGGGAATGCTCCTGCGCACGTAATCGGTATGGCGTAGGTTAAGACCGAACCGGTTGGGATGCCGCGAGCGTGTCGCTGCGCGCAAAGCGTCCGAGACTAAACCAACGACTGAGCTTGGAGATGCCAATCAGGGGGCTTTCGTGGACCGGAGTTCGATTCTCCGCGCCTCCACCAAAAGTTATAAGCAGGTAGAAAAGTATTTCTACCTGCTTTTTTATTACTTATTGATACCGCGGAGAATCGAACTCTATGCAGGGCGCGGGCGTAAAGAAAACGCGTAAGCGTTTTTAGCCCGCGGGCGAGGACGCCGGCAGGCGGCCGAAGCCGGTGCGGGTTCGCGAAGCGAACACGCGGATTCTCCGCGCAATGCTTCAGCCCAATATGGATGCGATGTTATCGAATCTCAGCCGGCCATGCACCGCATCAACGGATCCCCAAACCCGCGGAGAATCGAACTCTGCGCAGGGCGCGAGCGTTAAGAAAACGCCGCAGCAACGCAGGGTGGGATGCGCTTTCCCGCCAGCCGCCCCGTCCTCCTCAACTCCAAAACCAATGCGCTTTCTATCTCAAAACTGGGTAGAAGAAGGCCAAAACGAAACAGCAGGAGGTCAACATGACTGCAGAAGATAAGGCAAAGAACGCCGGCAAGGTCGCGCTCGTCCTGGAGGGCGGTAGTTTTCGCGGGCAGTTTACCGCGGGCGTGCTCGACGTTCTCATGGAGGCCGGCGTCGAGATTCCGGCGGTATATGGTGTATCGGCCGGCGCCCTCAACGGCGTGAACTACAAGTCGCACCAGATCGGCCGTGCCAACCGCATCAACCTGGCTTTCTGCAACGACAACCGTTTCATGGGCGTTGCATCGTTTGCGTCCACGGGTTCCATCGTGGGTTACGACTTTATCTTCAATGATGTCCAGGACCGCCTGGATCCCTTTGACAACGAGACGTTCGACGCGAGCCCCATCGAGATGTACGCCGTCGCGACGGATATGCTCTTCGGAACCGCCACGTACCTGCCGGTCAAAAGCGCCGTGCTCGATCTCGACGCTGTGCGCGCATCGACGTCGCTGCCGCTGGTGACGCCGCCGGTCGAGATTGACGGGCACAAATACGTCGACGGTGGCGTAGCCGATTCGATCCCCATCGAGCACGTGCTGGAGGAGGCGGGCTTCGATCGCGCGGTTGTCATTGTCACGCAGGACCGCTCGTACGAGAAAAAGCCTTACGAGTTTATGCCTGCCGCGCGCGCCCGCTATGCCGACTACCCCTATCTACTCGAGGGAATCGAGACGCGCCACGACCGCTACAACATCCAGCGCATGCATCTGTGGAAGTATGAGCGTGAGGGCCGCGCGCTGGTCATTGCTCCGCAAAAACCGGTCGAGGTCGGCCACGTTGAGCACGATTCGGCAAAGCTCCTCGACCTATATATTCAGGGCCGCCAGGAGGCAAAGCGCTTGCTGGGAGATATCGAGGCATTTGTCGAGCGCTAGTGTCGCGACGTCATGACCCATGGACGACATGTGCAGAAAGTCTGGTCAGAGCCAAAATACCTGTTGACTCGGGCGACGAGCGGGGTAATATGGACGGGTTACTTGCAGAGCCCCGTGAATCTCTGTAACAACACGTACTGTACATGGAGGAGTCTAAGTGATTTCGAAATCGACTCACTACGCCAAGCAGGGCGAGGTCCAGCGCAACTGGGTTCTCGTTGACGCCGATGGTGCTGTCCTGGGCCGTCTTGCCACCCAGATCGCAATGATCCTGCGCGGTAAGAACAAGCCCCAGTTCACGCCCAACAGCGACTGCGGCGACTTCGTTGTCGTCATCAACGCCGATAAGGTCCAGCTTACCGGTAACAAGGCCGACACGAAGACCTATTATCGCCACAGCGGCTACAACGGCGGCCTCAAGGCTGAGAGCTTCCGCCAGGCTATGGAGAAGCACCCGGAGAAGGTCATCGAGCGCGCCGTTCGCGGTATGCTGCCCAAGACCACCCTCGGCCGTGCCCAGATGACCAAGCTTAAGGTCTACGCTGGTGCCGAGCATCCGCACGCTGCCCAGAACCCCACGAAGATTGAGCTGGAGGCTTAAAGATGGCTGAGAACACCGTTGTCTATCAGGGTACCGGCCGTCGTAAGAACGCCGTCGCCCGCGTCCGTCTCGTCCCCGGCACCGGCAAGGTGACCATCAACAAGCGTGACGCCGAGCAGTATTTCGGCCGTCATCAGCTCGTTGAGAACGCCCTTGCTCCCTTCAAGGTGACCGACACCGCCGGTCAGTTCGACGTTATCGCTCTGTGCGATGGCGGCGGCATCTCCGGTCAGTCCGGCGCTCTGCGCCTGGGTATCGCTCGCGCTCTTCTGAACGCTGGCGACTACCGTGCTGACCTCAAGAAGGCCGGTTTCCTTACGCGCGATGCTCGCGTGGTCGAGCGCAAGAAGTACGGCCTCAAGAAGGCTCGCCGCGCTCCCCAGTTCTCCAAGCGCTAAGGTTTTATCTCCTTACGAGATACAATGTACAAGCGGGGCCTGCCGATTGCTCGGCGGGTCCCGCTTTTCTTTTTCGACTAGGGTGGGCGACTGCGTTTTGCCCACTTGGGAAGGAGCGATCCTATGCCCCAGAACATCTTCGGTACCGATGGCGTCCGTGGCGTCGCCAACGCCGACCTCTCGTGCGACCTCGCGTTTCGCCTTGGCCGTGCGGCGACCAAGTTCCTTGGTCCGGATATCTGCATCGGCCGCGACACGCGTCTTTCGGGCACCATGCTCGAGAGCGCTCTGACCGCCGGCATTATGGCCGAGGGCGGCCGTCCGCATTGCTGCGGCGTTATCCCCACGCCCGCCGTGGCGCTGCTCACCGTTCAAAACGAGCTCGATGGCGGCATCGTCATCTCCGCTTCGCACAATCCGCCGGAGTTCAACGGCATCAAGTTCTTTAGCCGCAAGGGCATGAAGCTTCCCGATGCTGTCGAGGAAGAGATCAGCGCCTGGGTCATGTCCGAGGAAGCCATGGCTGCCGACACGCTGCCGACCGGTGCCGGCGTGGGCCACATCATCAAGATGAAGGACGCCCGCAAGGCATACGTCGACCACGCTATCGATACGCTTGATGGTCTTAGGCTCGACGGCCTGGTCGTTGCCGTCGACTGCGGTCACGGTGCTTCCTGCCAGACTACGCCCGCCGCGCTGCAGCGCCTGGGTGCCACGGTCCATGCCATCAACACCGATTACTGCGGCACCGACATTAACGTTGAGTGCGGCTCTACGCACCTCGAGCCCCTCCGCGAGCTCGTGCTGCGCACCCATGCTGACATCGGTCTGGCCCACGACGGCGACGCCGACCGCGTACTGTTCGTGGACAGCGAGGGTAATGAGATCGACGGTGACTACATCCTGGCTATCTGCGGTTCTGACCTCGCCGCTCGCGGCAAGCTCGCCAACTCCGAGATCGTCTCGACCGTCATGTGCAACCTGGGCTTCTCCATCGCTATGAAGGAGCAAGGCTTCGAGATGGTTCAGACCGCCGTGGGCGACCGCTACGTTCTGGAGCGCATGCTCGCGGACGGCGCCGTCATCGGCGGCGAACAGTCCGGCCACATCATCTTCCTGGAGCACAACACCACCGGTGATGGCCTGGTGACGGCTCTGCAGCTGCTGGCCGTGCTCAAGCGCACTGGTCGTACCCTCACCGATCTTGCCGGCATCATGAAGAAGTACCCGCAGGTACTCGTCAACGTGCATTCCGACAACAAGGCTGGTCTGGACGATTGCCAGCCCATTTGGGACGCCGTTGCTGCTGCCGAGAAGGAGCTTGACGGCCGCGGCCGCATTCTGGTGCGCCCGAGTGGTACCGAGCCGCTGGTCCGCGTGATGGCCGAGGCCGAGACGCACGAGCTGACTCAGCGCGTTGTCGACGACATCGTCGAGGTTGTCAAGCGCGAACTTCCCTAATGGTCAAAAACGGGTGCCAAGTGGTAAACTGTTAAGGTTATTTTGGTTGATCGGTATGTCCGAGGGGGAGCATGTTCACTAAAGTCCTAAGGTCTTTTGGTATGCGTGGTCGAGTCCTTACGTTGGATGCTCCCATCTCGGGTGACGTCATTCCGCTCTCCGAGGTAAACGATCAGACGTTTGCCACCGGCCTTTTGGGCCAGGGCGTGGCGATTCAGCCCACCGGAACGCGCGTGATCGCGCCGGCTGATGCCAAGGTCGAGGCTATTTTTCCCACGGGACACGCCGTTGCGCTTAACACGGTCGATGGCTTGGACGTGCTCATCCACGTTGGTTTGGACACTGTTCAGCTCGAGGGCAAGCACTTTACCGTACATGCGCAAGTGGGTGACATCGTCCATAAGGGCGATGTGCTCATTGAGTTCGATCGCGAGGCAATTGCTGCCGAGGGCTACGATGTGACGGTTCCCATCTTGGTGTGCAACTCCGTTGAGTTCTCGAGCATCAAGGGCTCCGTTGGCGTGCATGTCGAAGAGATGGACCAGCTCATCGTTGCTCGCGAGCGCTAGCAAGTGCACGTGGCCATTAGTCTACAATTCAAACACGTTTACGGAGGGCGCCCTTGAAAGAGGACGCCCTCAGTGGCAAGATGGGATTTGTCCGAAGCTAAAAGGCTTTGGGTCACCGTGGACGGGCAGGGGCCTCGACGCGGCTAGACACTAGACACATACATTACGCGACCTCGCCCTGGTGGCCGCACACGTTGGTTGCGGCCGACGCGGGCCGCGGGCAAGTGCTTGTAAGGGAGCCTTGCCTCTCTTGTACGAGAAAGGACGCGTAATGAAGATCATTAAAGCTAAAGACTACGAGGATATGAGCCGCAAGGCCGCTAATATCATCTCGGCCCAGGTTATCCTCAAGCCCGACTGTGTGCTGGGCCTTGCCACCGGCTCCACCCCGATCGGTGCCTACAAGCAGCTCGCTGCTTGGTACAAGAAGGGCGACGTCGACTTTGCCGAGGTCAGCACCTACAACCTGGACGAGTATCGCGGCCTTTCGCACGACGATCCCCAGAGCTATCACTACTTCATGCGTGAGAACTTCTTCGATCACATCAACATCGACCTGAACAACACGCATGTGCCCGACGGTTCCAACCCCGACGCCGCCGCTGCCTGCTCTGAGTACGACAAGATTGTCGCCGACGCCGGTTACCCGGATCTGCAGCTGCTCGGCATTGGCAACAACGGCCACATCGGCTTCAACGAGCCCGATGACCACTTCTCCAAGGGCACGCACTGTGTCGACCTCACCGAGAGCACCATTCAGGCCAACAGCCGCCTGTTCGACAGCATCGACGATGTTCCCCGTCAGGCCTACACCATGGGCACCCAGACCATCATGTATGCCCGCATGATCCTGGTCGTCGCCAACGGCGAGGCCAAGGCTCAGGCCGTGCATGACATGTGCTATGGTCCGGTTACGCCCGAGTGCCCGGCTTCGATCCTGCAGCTGCACACCAACTGCGTTGTCGTTGCCGACGAGGCCGCCCTTTCGCTCTGCGAGTAGCGCGAATCCTGCAGCTCGACATAGCCTTGCCTAAGGCCTCCGCTTTGCGGGGGCCTTTTTGCTATCCCTTTCCGCCCACTTGACCAAAAACTTGCCGCAAGCTTGACGAATGCCGGACGCCCAACAGTTTGATTCATTCCATATCAGATTCTATGCAAAAATGCCACTAAAAGGTCGTAGACGGTAGCGGGTGCTAGGCGAGTTGAATGACATAACTGAACCTTGTTCATTTGCGTTACACTGCCGCTTAGATGGGACAAGCTGACAAGCTCATTTACCTGCTTAAAGACCGATTAGTCGGGGGATTAATAACAATCGGCCCTCGCTGTACAAAAACTTGCCGCTTTCGTACCAAAAGACAACCTAAAACACAAGGTCGCTCTATTCATAGCGCGGCTTGTATGGTCTTGCGGCTACAGTGTCCATACGGTCGAGTTGAGGAGCGGGCATGGTAAACGATTTGAGCGGTATAGACGACCTCGAGCTGATGCCGCTGGGCGGAGGCTATATGGTGCGACGCGAACGCTTGATGAATGAGCTTATCGCCAAGGGCCGAAAGGCCGGCATCGTGGTTCTTTATGCGCCCGACGGGTTTGGGAAGACCTCGGTGCTGCTGCAGTACACCCATGAGGTTAAATGCGATCCGACGCGAGGCCCCGTGCGGATTATCGAGGCCGATCGCGCCACTGGGCGCGAGGTGTTTATGCAGCTCGAGGTGGTTACCGAAGAACTCAAAGACAAACCGCATTCCCTTATCGCGATTGATAATGTGCCAAACCTCGATCAGCACGATACCGAGGACCTCATCGACAGGATTCGCGGCCTGCGCGCTATGGGGGTAGGGGTCTTTATCTCCTGCCGTCCTTCAAATCGTCAGCTGATTCACGGGCTGGGCGATTCGGTTAAGATCAATGCGCAGATGCTCAAGGTGCATGCCTATGAGTATTCGGCGTGGGCATCGGCGTTTTCGATCAGCACATCGCTCGACTTTTATCAGCTCACGCAGGGCGTGCCCGAGCTCGTTTCGGCATTGCAGACGGGTCTGTATGGCCAAGGCGACGTAGCCGGTCTGCTCGAAAACGAGATTGTCAACGTATATGGCGCGGCACTTGTCGATCTGGCTTCGCTCGACAATAATGCGCTGTTTTGCGTGGCATGTCTCATGGTTTTGATGGGCGAGGGCAATATCTCGGAACTCGAGGCTTGCGGGGTGAGACTGTCGATGGTCGACCAGTCCTACTTTGTACGCGACTACCCGATCTTTGGCTTGGATCCCGCCGAGCGGAGTTTTACGTGTCTGGGCACGGAGGATAACGGACGCTTGCGTTTGCGTAAGTTGGTGGCCGAGGTTCGCCCCGAACTTGTTCCGAGGGCGGCCCGGATTTTGCTTAAGGCGGGCCGATGCGATGCGGCGATGGGCCTAGCGGACGCCTTTTTGGACCGTGAAGCGGTCCTTGAACTTACTGGGCAGTATGGGGTCGATCTGGCTCTGACGGGGCACGGGGCCGATATCTGCCGAGCAGCGCTGGGCACGATCGATGCCGACGATCCGGCTCCAGAGCCAACGCCTGCCGAGGCGCTTGGCGTATATCTGGCAGCGGTCAGCGTGTCCAACACAAAGCTCGCCCGCTATATGGCATCGGTCATCGAGCGCGGGGGCGAACGGGCGGCCTGCGAAATAGACCCTGTCTCATGGAGGGTGGCCCAGACACTGACGGCTGTTTGCTATGGGGACAACGGACTTGGGCTTCCTACGAACCTGGCCGTGCCAGAAATCGAGACATCCCATACCGCACTCGATATGTTGTCTGCGCATATCGAGGTCAAGCGCTGTCTGACCGAGCGGGGAGATGACGGCGGCGTTCTACAGCAGCTCAAAACGAGCAAGGCCTACGACTGCGAGCTCGATGTCGCGGGGATTGTTATACGGGCCGATAGCATGCTGGTGGAGCTCTTTGACGGGTCGTTTGCGGGAACCGACGAGCGCGACGACGAGATGACGGTGGTGCGGGAGGCGCTCGACGTACGTGGGCTTAAGGCGATGGCTATCTGGGTGCGCATGGTGCTGGCGGCACGGCGGCTCCTTTCCGGCTTGCCGGTAACCGATGACGCGGCGTTCAACGAGCTCGATCGTTTTGCCGTGCGCATGCGCGACAACCAGATTCAGCTGTTTGGTCTGTTGCTAGAAGGCTGGCAGTCGCTGGCAGAGGGACGGCCGGTTAATGCAAAGTTCCGTGCGGTCCAAGTGCTCAAACTTGCCGAGGAGTCGATTGCGTACATGCGCGATAACGCATTGCTGCTGGAGCGCGCGGCATATCTGCGTAACACCTCGATGGTTTCGGTACGCGAGGAAGCGGAGTTGCTCGATATAAGCCAGACGCAGGTTGGTGGAGCGGAGGCCTGGATGGTGGCGCTGCATTTGGCCTGTGCAGGCCGAGACAGCGACCTTGCGGCCTGGATGTCCATGAATCGTGCGGGGATTCTAGAACCATCGTATCGGCTCTTTGCGCGCCTTGCCATGCATTGTCTGGGCGAGCCGGCGGCCAGGATACGCAAGAAGCTTCCCGTGCGCGAGCTGTCGCGGTACTCGCTGCGCGACGATTTGGAAGGGGAGGGCGAGCGCCTATTCCAGGCCGGCGAGGTTGAAGCCGTTGATACCATCGACCATATCGAGATTCGCATGTTTGGTGCGTTTCGCGCCGAGCGCGACGGGTTTCCCATCACGGACAAAATGTGGCGCCGCAAGAAGGCGGCGACACTTGCCGAGCGGCTTGCGCTGGGCATGGATGCGCTCGTCGATCGTGAGACGCTGGCCATGGAGCTGTGGCCCCATGCCGAGTTCAATAGCGCCCGCAACAACCTGTACTCGACGATATCGCGCTTGCGGTCGGCTTTGGGGCCGACGCCGGACGGCAAGTCGTGTGTGCTCATCCAAAATGAATGCATTGGGCTCAACGGCGACTACGTCAAGACCGATGTACGGCTGTTTGACCAGATAAGCCGCGAGGTTTTGGGAAATCGCACGGGTGCGCGCGGGCCCCATTTAGTTGAGCTGTGCCTTAAGATTGAGCAGCTTTATGCCGGACCGCTGTATGTTCCCAATGGCTGTAATCCCACCTACTTTTTGCGTATGCGACGCATTATGCAGTCAAAGTACATCGATTGCATGATTAAGGGAGCAAATGCCGCTCTAGAAGAAAACGATCTGCAGTCGGCGATTTGGCTGGCGGAGTCGGGGCTTCGGCAGGAAACGGCACGTGAGGATATGGTGCGCTGCGCCATGCACGTCTACAGTGCGGCGGGGCGGCGGCGCGATATCGTCGAGCTATACAGCGGGCATATGCACCATCTGAGGGAGCAGGTCAATGGCGTGCCCGAGCCCGAGACCCGGCGTCTATACGAGCGCTTGGTGGAGGGGCGGCTCAATCGCGTGCTGGTCGAGCGATAAAAAACGGGCGCCCGAAGTACTTGGGCACCCGTAAGCTTGCTATGTGTTGGCTCGCCGGTTTATTGGCTCTTAGACGAGCTTGATCTTCTCGATGTCCTTGCGCGAGGACTCGCGATACAGCGAGAACTTGCGGCCGATGACCTGGACGACCTCGGCGTGGCAGCGCTCAGCGAGCTCTTCGGCGGCTTCGCGGGCGGAAAGGCTGGAGCCATCGAGCACGGAGCACTTAACGAGCTCGTGCTTCTCCAGGTAGGCGACCGTCTGCTCGACGGTGCCCTCGTTGACGTCGGACTTGCCGATGATGATGGCGGGGTTGAGGTGATGGGCCATGCTGCGAAGCTGCTTGACCTGTGCTCCTGTCAGTGCCATGGGTTCTCGCTTTCTATGTATGGGGCGCCCCGCGACGGGGCCTTAATCTACGTGAGCTGTCCCACGATAGCGCAGGAACGGCGCGGTGTGGAGCGCGTTCGCCCAGTTCGCAAAGAATGCGGATGCCGAGTGAGTGGGCGGTGCGGGCTGCGAACAGGCTATGAGCTGGGCGCAGAGACCGGCTCCCATGCAATAAACGCCCAACGGACCTTACGGACGTGGTCGAGCATATAGCGCCCCTGCGGCACGCCCTTGGAGCCCGGCTCACCGGCATGGGGGTTCTCGATCATGTGCTGGGCGATGTAATCGCGCAGGCGGTCGATCTTATCCTCGTTGCCATGCTCGAGCATACGAGAAAAGTCCGCCACGCCTGCCTCAAGGCTATCGAAGGTGTCGCGACGAGGCGATTCAAAATACGTGACCTGCGGCAGCGCACCCATCTGAATAAGGATGTTAAAGGCATACACAAAGCCATTGCTGCAGGTAACGGAGGCGCCGATAGCGTTCATCAGGTGCAGATCATAGCGCGGGCTGGAGTTGGCGACCATCGTGACAGCACAACGCCGACGAGCCGTACGATCAAGCTTGGCAAGCGCGCCTTTTAGATTGGTCGTCGTAACTGACCGACTGGCAAAGGCGACATCTACCGCTTTCGCGACCGGTCCAACCAAATCCCAATCATCATCCCAAGCAAGCTCAAGCGGCGTAATGAGATCCTCGAGTCCATAGTACTCAATGCCGGCATCAAGCGTGCCCAGCATGGCAGGGGAAAAATCAGCGGCAATCACGGGATGTCCGTCTTGCGCAAGCGGAATAGCAATCGATCCAGCTCCGCACCCCATATCGAGCACCGACTCGTCGGGCTCAAGGGCCAACAGCTTTATAAAATCCCGGGCATACGGAGCAGTCTCAAGCGGCCGAAAATGCCGAGCCCGCTTATCCCACTCAAAAGAATCATCAGCCCGATGCCGAGCGGCCTGCAGACGCATCCATTCGCCATTCCAATCCGCAGAAAGCAGCTCAGAACGAGTATCCCCATCAACCACGGGCTAACCTCCTAGCAACAAAAAAGCGACTCCTCCCAAAAGAAGAGCCGCAACCAGCATATATCAGAAAGAACCGATCCAACGCCAAACCGCCGTATCGACCATGCGGTGCAGGAGCGAAGCGACTGCAACCGGGATAGAACCCAACCGAGGTCCCGTTGTGCGGGAGCCTCGCCGCCGGACGGCAGACATATAAGGTCGATCGCGAGTTCCGCACGAGCCGGAGAGCACTTAATGTGCTCTCCGTGCGAGTCAGGACTGTCCGAGCAGGCGACCTTATATGTCTGCCGTCCGGCGGCGGGGCTCCTCGCTCAAACCCCTCAGCTAGTTCTTCAGCGAGTTCAGCGGCGCCGGGAAGCGTCCACCGCGGTGGGCAAGCACGGTGCCGGCGTTGGGGTTCACCGGCATGATGGGCGCACGGCCGAACAGGCCGCCGTACTCGACGCAGTCGCCCACGCCCTTGCCGATGGCGGGGATCACGCGGACGGCCGTGGTCTTGTTGTTGATGACGCCGATGGCCATCTCGTCGGCGATGATGCCGGCGATGGTCTCGACCGGAGTGTCGCCGGGGATGGCGATCATGTCCAGGCCAACGGAGCACACGCAGGTCATGGCCTCGAGCTTCTCGAGCGAAAGCGCACCGGCCTCGACGGCGGCGATCATGCCGGCATCCTCGGACACGGGGATAAAGGCGCCGGAGAGACCGCCCACGCTGGAGCTGGCCATGACGCCGCCCTTCTTGACGGCATCGTTGAGCATGGCGAGCGCGCAGGTCGTGCCGGGGCCACCGCAGGTGCCCACGCCGATGATCTCGAGGATGCGCGCGACGGAGTCGCCGATGGCAGGCGTGGGAGCCAGCGACAGGTCGACAATGCCCTTCTCGACACCCAGACGATGGGCGGCCTCGCGGCTCATGAGCTCGCCGGCACGGGTGATCTTAAAGGCGGTCTGCTTGATCTTCTCGGCGACTTCCATCATCGATGCGGAATCGGGCAGCGTTTCCAGGGCTGCGGCCATAACGCCGGGGCCCGAGACGCCTACGTTGATGACGGCGTCGGCCTCGCCGCCGCCGTGGACGGCGCCCGCCATAAACGGGGAGTCCTCGACCATGTTGGCAAAGCAGACAAATTTGGAAGCGCCGACGGAGTCCTGGTCGGCCGTGAGTTTAGCGGCATCGATGATGGTCTGGGCGGCCATGAGCACGGCGTCCATGTTGATACCGGCGCGCAGACTGGCGACGTTGACGCTGGAGCAGACGCGGCTCGTGGTGGCGAGCGCCTGGGGGATGGACTGGATGACGCGGCGGTCGGCGTCGCCGATGCCCTTCTGGACGAGCGCGGAGAAGCCGCCCAGGTAGTCGATGCCGAGCGTCTCAGCCGCGCGGTCGAGGGCATGCGCAATGGGGGTGAGGTCCTCATCCTTGCAGCACGCGGCGATCTGCGCCACCGGGGTGACGGAAACGCGCTTGTTGACGATGGGGATACCGTACTCGCGCTCGAGGTTCTCGGCGGTCTCGACCAGATGCTCAGCCGTGTGCGTCACGTGGTCGTAGATCTTCGTGCACATGCGGTCGAGGTTCTCGTCACCGCAACCCATGAGCGAAACACCCATGGTGATGGTCCTGATGTCGAGGTTCTGTTCCTCAACCATGCCGCGGGTTTCCGCGATTTCTGCGGGCGTGATCGCCATCCTTGCGCTCCTATCTGCCAAAACGAGCATAGTCTTATCTATTCTAACGTGCCGCACGTGCCAAGTGGCGCATGCGGCACGTTTTGGTGCTCGGTTGTTTCCGTTGTGTTACTGCCCAAAGACCTCTTCGGCGATACGAGCGCTTTCGGCGGCGTCCTTGGCGTAGTAGTCCGCGCCGATCTGCTTGGCGTATTCGGGGGTGAGTACGGCGCCGCCTACGATGATCTTGACGCCCGGCACCTCGGCATGAAGCAGCTTGATGGTCTCTTCCATGGCGACGACCGTGGTAGTCATAAGCGCCGAGAGGCCGACGAGTTTGATATCGCGCTCCTTGACGGTCTTGAGTACCTCCTGCGGGTCGACGTCGCGGCCCAGGTCAAAGACGGTATAGCCGTAGTTGTCGAGCAGCATTTTGACGATGTTCTTACCGATGTCGTGGATGTCGCCCTTGACGGTGGCCACGCAGATCTTGCCCTTGTCGGCAATCTCGCCGGCGGGCATCAGGCGCTTGATGGTGTCGAAGCCCACGCGTGCGGCTTCGGCCGAGGCCATAAGCTGCGGCAAGAAGAACTTGCCCTGGTCAAAGAGGACTCCGACCTCGTCGAGGGCGGGGATAAAGTGGTTGTTGATGAGGTCCATGGCGTCGTGGTCTGCCAGCAGACGCTCGGTCTCGGCAGCGATCTCGCCTTTGCGGCCCGAGACGACCATGCGACGAATCGGGTCGTCGTTGCCGTCGGTGCCGGCGGTGCCCGCGGCAGGCGCGGCATCACTCGACGCGGCCTGAGCTGCTGCCGGGTTTGCGGCGATCTTGTACGGATCGGTCCAGCCGGCGTAGCGCTCGATGTATCCGGTCGAGCCCTCGTCCTCAACGCTCAGGACGCGATAGCTGTAGACGGTATCCATAAAGCGCTTGGAGCCCGGGTTCATGATGGGGGCGTCCAGGCCTGCGCCAAAAGCGGCAGCCAAAAAGACCGAGCCCAGCAGCGGGCGGGCAGGCAGGCCAAAGCTGATGTTCGACACGCCGAGCGCGCATTTGACGCCCAGGCGCTCCTTGCACAGGGACATGGCGCGCAGGATCTGTTCGGCCTGGCGTTGATTGGTCGAGGCGGTCATGACCAGGCAGTCGATGAGGATGCGGTCCGGTCCGATGCCGTAGCGGGTAGCCTCGGCCACGATGCGCTCGGCGATGGCGAAGCGAGCCTCGGCGGTATCGGGGATGCCGCCTTCGTCGAGCGTAAGGCCGACAACGTTGGTGCCGTAGTGGGCGACCAGCGGAAAGATCTCATCCATGATCTGCTGCTTGCCATTGACCGAGTTGATGATGGGCTTGCCGGCGTAGCGGCGCACGGCGGCCTCGACGGCTGCGGGGTCGGTGGAGTCGATCTGCAGCGGCAGCAGCGTGGAGCCCTGGAGCTGCTCGGTGGCCTGTTGGATGATCTTGACCTCGTCGATCTCGGGCAGGCCCACGTTAACGTCCAGGATGTCGGCGCCCTGTTCCTGCTGGCTGATACCCTGGCTCACGACGTAGTCCAGGTCGCCGTCGCGCAGGGCCTGCTGCAGGCGCTTTTTGCCGGTGGGGTTGATGCGCTCGCCGATGACGGCGATCTTGTGGCCGTCGCAGGGAAGGTCCACGACCGTTTGGGCGCTCGTGACCGACATGCTGGGCTTGCGGCGGCGCGGGCTGGGCGTGTGGTTATCGATAAGCGTGCGCAAGGCCGCCATGTGCGCCGGCGTGGTACCGCAGCAGCCGCCCACGACGCTCACGCCGTCCTCAATCATACCGGCGACGGCCCCGGCGTACTCGGGGGCCTGGATGTCAAAGACGGTGTTACCGTCGTCGTCCACGCGGGGCAGTCCCGCATTGGCCTGCACCATAACGGGCTTGTCGGTAACGGTGAGCATACGTGCGGCGAGCCCTCGGAGCTCAGCCGGGCCCTGGCTGCAGTTGATGCCCAAAACGTCGGCGCCGATAGCGTCGAGCGTGATGGCGGTGACCTCGGGGCTCGTTCCCAGGAAGGTGCGACCGTCTTCCTCGAAGGTCATGGTGGCAAAGACGGGCAGGTCGGAGTTCTCGCGGCAGGCGAGGACGGCGGCCTTGATCTCGGCAAGGTCGGTCATGGTCTCGATAATAAAGAGGTCCACGCCCGCATCGACGCCGGCGCGCACTTCCTCGGCAAAGAGGTCGTAAGCCTCGTCAAAGCTGAGGGTGCCCAGGGGGCGCAGCAGGGCGCCGATGGGGCCGATGTCACCGGCGACGTAGTGGGCACCGGCCGCGCGGGCGCAGGTGACGGCCGCGGCAAAGACATCTGCCACGGTGGCGGCACCGTCGAGCTTGTGGGCGTTGGCGCCAAAGGTGTTGGCGGTGATCACGTCGCAGCCGGCCTCGACGTACTGACGCTGAATGTCGGTAATGACCTGAGGTTCCTCAAAGTTGAGCAGCTCGGGCAGGGCGCCGGCCTTCATGCCGGCCGCCTGCAACATGGTGCCCATGCCGCCGTCGAACAGCAGATGCCCCGTGCCCTCGATGGCGGCGCGCAGGCGATCGTCCTTAATGCGAAGGTCGTCGATCGTGCGCGTCTTGTATGCAGCGCCATTACGGCGTGCGGCATCAACGGGCGCCGCCAGCGCGGCGCCGTCCAGATCATGAGTGATAAGCGGAGTAAACATCGAGGGCTCCTAATGGCTGGAATAGCAGGTGGTGTGGGCGGCGCGGAAGCGGCAGTGCTCGCGCATGCGGCAGATATTGCAGGTGGGGCGGCTTTGGGCGTCGTGGACTTCGCCGTCAAACAGACCGATCACCGCGGTCACGCTTTTGGTGGGCATGAGCAGGCTGGTGGGCGTGACGGTCAGGCCGATGAGCCGCGTGGCGTTGAGCGCATTGACGATCGAGCGCTGGGCCGAGAGCGGGCAGTCGCCGTAGCCGGGACTGAAGCGCCAGTTGCCGGCGAGTCCGCGTGCGGCGGCCGCAGCCTTGACCTGCTGGTCCATCTGCTCGACGGCGGCTTCCACGTAAGCGGAGCACGCGGCGTCGAGCACGGCGCCCTCCAGGGGATGTTGGGCTCCCGTGATGCGCAGGCGACGCTCGGCGTCCATGCCGAGGGTGCATGCCATGAGCGCGGCAAAGCGGGCGTCTTTGAGATGTCGATAGATATCACGACCGCGCAGCTCAACATTGGTGCCGACCAGGCGAATGCAAGGTTCTCCCTGCTCGTCCACGCCCGTGGCATCGATGGCAAATACGCGGCGCACGCCACGGGGCTCAATGTCCAGTTCCAGACGTTCAACGACAAGCTCAATACGTCGTGACAGTTCGGGCTCAATCTGCTGGCCGCCGTAACCCAGATACCGCAGCATCTCGGCACGGTCGACACGGGGATGGTGCGCAGCATCGACACGGTAAAGCGCCGGCGACGCAAGGTCGGCCGGCACTTCGACAGTGGTTGTATCGATGTGCGGTTTTTCCATTACCCCAGGCGCTCCATAATGGTCGCGGCGATCGCAGGACGGTTCATAGTGTACAGGTGCAGGCCGTCGGCGCCGTGCTCCTTGAGGTCGCAAAGCTGGCGGGCTGCATAATCTACACCAGCTGCCTGCAGGCTCTCGGGGTCATTCTCGTACTTGGCGAGAATCTTGATGACGGGGGAGGGCAGCGACGCGCCGCACATAAAGACCATGCGGCTGATCTGCGACTTGCCCATAAACGGCATGATGCCCGCGGTAATGGGCACGGTGATGCCGGCCTTGTCGGCAAGCTCGCGAAAACGGTAGAAGCACTCGTTATCAAAGAAGAGCTGCGTCACAAAGAAGCTCGCGCCGGCGTCCTGTTTTTGCTTGAGGTGTTCGACCGAGAGGTTGAGATCCTCACAGGCAATGTGGCCCTCGGGGTAGGCTGCGGCGCCCACGCAAAAGCCGGCGTCGACGAGCTCGGGGATGAGGTCGCGGGCGTAGGCGTAGTCGGAGGCGGGCTTGTCGTCCTCGGTTGCGCCGGCAGGGAGATCGCCACGCAGGGCCAGGATGTTTTCCACGCCGGCGGTGCGATACTCGTCGATCTTGGCGGCGATATCGGCGTGCGAGCGGCCCACGCAGGTAAGGTGTGCCACCGAGGGCGTGTCGAATTCGCTCGTAATCATATGCGCGATGGGGGCGGTGGTGGCACCGTTGCCCGAGCCGCCGGCCGAGCAGGTGACCGAGACAAAGCTCGGCGAAAGCTTGCACAGATTGCCTGCCACTTCGCGAGCCGTGTCGAGGGTCAGCTCGCCCTTGGGCGGGAACATCTCAAACGAAATGGGCGCGGTGCCCTGGGATGCTGCCTGCTTAAAAACCTCGTCGACGCGCATATCGTGCTCCTCTAGATACGTAATAGTGTGATGTGTTGTAAGGATTCTACAGCACCACTGTGCCACGGTGGAGTTTCACTCGCTATTTGAGGATACCAATCAAAGATGCCTTGCTATCGGCTTTCTCTATAACAGAGCGGCTAATCTAGGCACGGACTATAAAGACTGGTATCTGATGCAAAATACCAGTTAATAGAGCTCCATTCCAAATTGACTACCCTTAAACCATGGGGAGAGGTCTGCTATTTATACAGTTGATTGGCTGTTGAGGGTGGCAACGCCGCCTCGATAGGGTAACCTCATTGATTGGTTTCGCGACAGCAACATAACGGTAATGTCGCGGAAACACGGCGAGTCTAAGCTATGACTCGTTCGTTAGTAATCAACACCGCTTCTCACGCGGTGCCGATACGAAGGGAGTTCCGTATGGCCGATCTTACTGACCGCTTCGGGACCATGGTGTTCTCTGAGGAAGTCATGAAGGACTACCTCCCCAAGGACATTTGGAAGCGCCTTGCTGCAACCCTCGAGGGCGGCGAGCCGCTCGACCTGGACGTGGCCAACGCCGTTGCCCACGCCATGAAGGTCTGGGCCATCTCCAAGGGCGCGACGCACTACGCGCATTGGTTCCAGCCGCTTTCGGGCATTACTTCCGAGAAGCACGACAGCTTCCTGGAGCCCAACCACGACGGCACCGCCATTACCAAGTTTACGGGCAAGAACCTCATCCAGGGCGAGCCGGACGCCTCCAGCTTCCCCAACGGCGGCCTGCGCGCCACCTTCGAGGCCCGTGGCTACACCGCTTGGGACCCCACCAGCCCCGCCTTTATCAAGGACGATGTCCTGTGCATCCCCACGGCTTTCTGCTCCTACACGGGCGAGGCCCTGGACAAGAAGACCCCGCTGCTGCGCTCCATGACCGCGCTCTCGCGTGAGTCTAAGCGCGTTTTGGCGCTGTTCGGTAAGACCCCCAAGAAGGTCGTTCCTTCCGTGGGCGACGAGCAGGAGTACTTCCTGATCAAGAAGGACGCTTACCGCAAGCGCAAGGACCTGGTCATCACCGGCCGCACCCTCTTTGGTGCCGCTCCCTGCAAGGGCCAGGAGCTCGAGGAGCACTACTTTGGCGCTATCCGCCCCACCGTCTCGGCCTACATGAAGGACCTGGACGATGAGCTGTGGGCGCTCGGCATTCCCGCCAAGACCAAGCACAACGAGGTCGCTCCCTGCCAGCATGAGCTCGCACCGGTCTATGGCGAGGTCAACGAGGCCATCGACCAGAATCTGGTCATGATGGAGAAGATGAAGCTCATCGCCTCCCGCCACGACTTGGTCTGCCTGCTGCACGAGAAGCCCTTTGAGGGCATCAATGGTTCGGGCAAGCACAACAACTGGTCGCTTGGCACCGAGTCCGAAAACCTGCTCGATCCGGGCGACACTCCGCTCGACAACCTGCAGTTCATCGTCTTCCTCACCGCGGTGATCGAGGCCGTCGATAACTATCAGGAGCTCTTGCGTGCCTCTGTTGCCTCGGCCGGCAACGACCATCGTCTGGGCGCCAACGAGGCTCCTCCGGCGATTATGTCCATCTTCCTGGGCGACCAGCTTACCGAGGTCGTCGAGAAGATCATCGATGGCAAGGCTTCCGTCCATGCCACGCGCGGCGTGCTCGACCTGGGCGCCGATACCCTGCCCAAGCTGATGCAGGACAACACCGACCGCAACCGCACCTCCCCGTTTGCCTTCACCGGCAACAAGTTCGAGTTCCGTGCCTGCGGCTCCGAGCAGAACGTCTCCGACTCCAACCTGGTGCTCGATGCCGCCGTGGCCAAGTCGCTCAAGTCCTTCGCCGACGCGCTTGAGGGTACACCCGAGGATAAGTTCCAGGACGCCGCGCTCGAGTACTGCAAGAAGGTGCTGACCGATCACCAGCGCATCCTGTTCTCCGGTGACGGCTACTCCGATGAGTGGCCCGTCGAGGCCAAGAAGCGAGGCCTTGCCAACAACAAGACCACGGCCGATGCCCTGCCCGCCTTTGTTTCCGATAAGGCTATCGCGCTCTTCGAGGAGACGGGTGTCCTGACCAAGGCCGAGGCTCAGTGCCGCTACGACTGCAAGCTCGAGAAGTACAACAAGCTCATGAACATCGAGGCTACCACGATGGTTCGCGAGGCGCGTCGTACCTATCGCCCGGTCATTACCGCCTATGCCACCAAGGTCGCTAAGGGTCTTGAGACTATTCGTGCCGCCGGTGCTGAGGCCGCCATGCAGTGCGAGCAGAACACGCTCAACAAGCTCTGCAACGGTATCACCGCCATCAACGACTCCATCAAGGCGCTCGACGCCGTGCATCAGAAGGCCGAGGTCCTCGATGGCCAGGAGCAGGCCAACGTGTATGCACACGAGGTCGTCCCCGCTATGGATACGCTGCGCGCCGCCGTGGATGCCATGGAGGAGATCGTGGCTGCCGACTACTGGCCGGTCCCGACCTACGACGACATCCTGTTCTACGTGTAGAGCGTAACTGACATATCGTTACGGTATTGAGCCGGGGTCCGCATCATGCGGGCCCCGGTTTTTGTTTTCAAGACTTTAGTCCGCTGGCCGCGCAGCGGCCAGCTTTAAACCACCCGCTACGCGGGTGGAGACAAACGGCTTTACAAAGCCACCCCTCCGACCGATATTGACGATTGTTCAGGCCGTCAAGAATTCGAGTCGAAG
>JAUMSH010000056.1 GCA_031292915.1 Collinsella sp. | reverse complement strand
CAGTCCTGCGCAAGACGGAAAGCACATTAAGTGCTTTCCTTTGCGTGCGGAACTCGCGACAAACTTAACCCCCGCCCTCAGCCCCGGAAGCCCTCCCTGCCGTCACATTATTCAACCAGTTTTGCGGGCGTGCGCCGCTGCGCGGCTAGCCCGCGTGCTCCTCGGCGGGGTTGGTCTGATTGTTTTTGTTGAAGCTCTGCCTTTGGCTCAAATGGAAACGGGGGACGCATTTGCATCCCCCGTTTTTGTTGTGATTACTCTAGGTCAATAAACTTAGTGCTTAGGATCTTGCCGTCTTTTACTAGCATTCTGGCCATGGTGGGGCCTCGGGTGCCTCTGGGGTAGCTGGCGCTGCCCGGGTTGAGGACTAAGCAACGGCCCACTTGGGCTTCTTTGGTTACGTGGGTGTGGCCGTTGATGGCTACGTCTACGGATCCCACCGGAAGGTCTTCGCGGTAGTGGGCTACGGCGAATTTGAGGCCTTCGTAGGTAAAGAGTGCAAGACGGTCTACATCGGGGCCGTAGTCGCGGTAGTAATCGTTGTTGCCCAGTACGGCCCGCACGGGGGCGATGGTGCATAGGTGCTCGTAGTCCATCTCTGACGTAAGGTCGCCGGCGTGGATAATCAGATCTGCGCCCTCAAGCTCGTCCAGGAGCGCAGGCGATAAATAGCCGTGGGTGTCCGAGATGATGTCGATGCGCTTGGCGCTTGCACTGTTCATGGGATCCCTTCCGCAAAAAACGATTCGGCAGATACATACAAAAAGGCCCCACGGCTCCGCAGACGATGGGTCTACAGGGCTGCGGGGCCAGTGTGCTAGAGACTCAGAGCCTTCTTGAGCGGCACGACGCGTCGGCGCGAAACCGGCACGCGTTCGTCGACGCCCGTAATGCCCAGCTGGATGGCACCCGAGGGCACCGTCTCGACGTCCGTGACGCACGCCAAGTTGACGATATAGCGGCGGTGAACACGGAAGAAGCCAAAGTCGCAGAGCTTGGCCTCAAACTGCGCCAGCGAGGTCGTCGACAAAAAGCGATCATCGACGGTATAGATGCAGGAGTAATCGTCCTTGGCCATGATAAAGCGAATGTCGTCCACGGGAATGAGCACCTTGCGGCCGCCCTTTTCCACCGGGATACGCTCGATGGTCACCTTGCTGTCCGTAACCGGCTTGGCGCGTTGCATGACCTTCTCGATCGCGCGATCCAAGCGAGCTTCCTCGACCGGCTTCATCAGATAATCGACGGCATCCACATCGAATGCCTCGACCGCATGGTCGCTATACGCAGTCACAAACACGATCGCCGGCGGATTTTTGAGCTTATGCAGCGCCTCGGCAAGTTGCAGGCCCGAGGCACCGGGCATCGAGATATCGAGAAACACGACATCCACGCGACTTTCCATAAGCATCTCGATGGCGGAGCGGACGCTCGACGCCTCCGTGATCGTGCCGATCTTGCCCGTTTGCTCGAGCAGGAAGCGAAGCTCCGAGCGAGCCGGCGCCTCATCATCCACAATCATCGCACGCAGCATAGGGATAAAACCTTTCGTCAACTAACTACGCCGGGCATCCGTCGCATGACGTTGAGCCCGTAGCCTTTTATTTTACTCTTGAATGTCAAAGATGCTCTCTGACAAATCAAGATGAAGGAGCACTTTGGTGCCCTTGCCCGGCGCCGATTCGACACGCGTATAGGAGTGCGGCCCATAAAAGCGATGGATGCGCTCCGAAATATTGTGCATGGCCACACCGGCGCCGCCACCCTGGGGAGAGCTGGCGTCGGGACGGGCAGAGCGCTCGTCAAACAGTCTGGCGGCGGTACCCTCATCCATGCCCACGCCATTATCGGCCACGGCAATCAAGATTGCATCCTCGCCGTCTTGGTGAACGGTCACGTCGATCCTCAGGGCGTCGTCATCGCCCATACCATGACGTACGGCGTTCTCGACAATCGGCTGGATCACGAACGCCGGCACCAGCGTATCTTCCACGTCCTCGGACACATCGAACGTCGCAAGTACGCGGTCCTCGCCAAAGCGGGCCTTCTCAAAGGTAAGGTAGCGCTTGGTCTGTGCGACCTCGCGCGAGACCGGAATAAGCGATCCCGAGTTGTCGAGCGTGGCACGATAGAACGATGAGAACTCACGAAGCAGTTCGCGGGCCCGCAGCGGGTCGGTGCGCGTAAACGATGCAATGGTGTTCAGCGTGTTGAACAGGAAGTGCGGGTTAATCTGCGCCTGCAGCGCACGCACCTCAGCGCGCGCTGTGAGTTCCTTTTGCACCTCGAGCTCGTGGATGGCGAGCTGCGTGGACAAGATCTCGGCAAAGCCCGAGGCAAGCGCGTACTGGGTACGGTCGACGGCGCGCGGGGTCTTGTAGTAGAACTTGAGCGTGCCGACGGTACGATCGCCCACCTTGATGGGGGCGATAATGCCGGCGGGGACTTGGTTGTGCGAGCCATCCGAGCCCACGACATCCACCATACGGTTGAACGACTGCACGATGCCATGTTCGATAACGTAGCGTGTGGCAAGCGTGTGGATGGGAGAATCTGGCAGTAGTTTTTCCTCAAACTCGCCTGCGCAGGCTAACACGTTGCCCTCGTCGGTGATGGCCACCGTCATGGCGCGCGTCTCGGGCAAAATGCGCCGGCACACCAAACGCGCCGACTCCTGCGTCAGACCGCCCTTAATGTCCTCGAGCATGGCCGAGGCCACCGAGAGCGTCTCCTCGGTGTACTGGGAGCGCACCGAATCGGGATTGAGCGTCAAAAAGATAAAGATGCACAGAAAGATGCACAGCAGCGCGCAGGCAATCACCGTGGCGATCGGCTCGATACCGGTCACCAAGGCAAAAATAAAGTACACCAGCACGCAAATGGCGCAGGCAACGGCAATGATGCGAAAGATTGATATTGAACTATCGCGCTGGGCGCGGCGGTCGATCATTCGGCCCCCTCCAGGATACTGATCAGTTGTGCGTCACGCCAAAGCCCGTCCATGATCTTGGGCCAAAAGCTCTGGAAACGCAGATAGCTTGCAGCGTTTTGGCGCGCATAGGCCTTTGCCTCGCCGATACCATGGCGCCAGATGCGCAGGTAGCCCTCATGCTCGCGGGTAAACACGCTGCGGACCATAGCGGTCTTGCGCACGCGGTCGTCGAGCTCGCGCGAAATCCACGGGCCCGGGTAGGGCATGAGTGATGCCGCCGTAACGGGAATGAGCTCCTTTTGATGCGCGGCGAATGTCAACTTGGCCCGTTCGTAGTACCAACGGTATACATCCTGCATAAAGCGCGGTGAGCGCTTTTCGGACTCCGGAGGCAGATGGCGCACGGTCCACTCGTTATCGAACCACACGTCGTAGCCAAACATGCGCATGTTAAAGAGGTAATCCAAGTCCTCGCCGCGGGTGATAAACGGGTCAAAGGCCACACGCGTAAAGGCGCGGGCGTGCAGGGCCATCAGGCCGCCGCACACGTAGTTGGAGCGTGAGATGCGGGTGCCCGAGAGCGCCTTTTTCATCCAACGGTTGAACTCGATGCGCTTGGTCCACCAACGATGGCAGATGCCCGCCTTGTCCGTGGGAGCCAGCGGCGAGCCGTCGCGATCGTAGAAATAGCCGCTCTTGACCAAGATCGGCAAGCCCTGACGTGTCTGCTGCCCCAACGCATAGGTCGCGCGCTTCATAAAGTCGGCGTCGATGACAGTCTCATCGTCATCCAAAAAGATAACCGCGTCATGCCCCAGCACAGCGGCACAGGCTAGCCCCATGTTGCGGATGGCACCGTAGCCTCGCAGGCTCACGCACTCGCCCGAACCCTTGGGCGCGATCTGAGCAACCCGGTCTGCGATGCGCGAGGCCTGGGTGTTGGTGACAACGGTGACCTTGAGCGTGGGATGCGCGTCGACAATCTCGCGCACGCGCAGCGACACATCGGCTGTGGCAGAAACGGGACAGACCACCAAAAGGATGATGCGCGGGATGTCACGTACCTGCTCAAGCGAGGCCAGGCAGCGGTCGAGTTCGGGATTGTCGGCGTTGAGTCGCGTCGAATGGTCATAGGTGCCAGGGGCGTTTGCGCAAGCGTCATCGCCCGCCCAATACGTTGGAATCACGACTGTGGCGTTCATGCCTTACCCTCCCTGCAACACAAAAACGGGACACCGCCAAACACAGGCGACGCCCCGCGACCTAGCTGATTCCATCATACCCACTTGGGCAAATCATTGCTCGCAAGTCGCAATGTTTATTGCGGATAACCCCAAAAGAGTACCGTGGACAGGCACAATAGCCGCTCGCTCCTATGCGGCACGCTCTGCCGCCCGAGTCATGCGGGACAGGCGGACCAGCAGCATAAAGCCAACGACCAGCAGCACGCCAATGGAAAGGACGCCCAGCGACGGGTTGCCGGTCAGCGAGGTGACGACCGACACCAGGAAGGTGCCCATAACGCTTGCATAACGACCAAAGATGTCAAAGAAGCCGTAGTACTCGTTGGATTTTTCCTTGGGGATAATGCGGCCAAAGTAGCTACGGCTGAGCGCCTGCACGCCGCCCTGGAACAGGCCGACCATAATGGCAAGCATCCAAAACTCAAAGGCGGTCTTTAGGAAGAACGCGGCGAACAGCACAATGCCCATATAGGCGGCGACTGCCACCAAGATCATGTTGAGCGTGCCCACGCGGCCGGCGAGCTTGCCGTAGATGATGGCGGACGGAAAGGCCACGAACTGCGTGACGAGCAGCGCCAGGACCAACTGGGTCGAATCGATGCCCAAGGCCGATCCGTAGCTGGTTGCCATGGAAATGACCGTGTGCACACCGTCGATATAGAAGAAGAACGCGATCATGTAGACCAGCACGGTCTTGTTGTGGGCAATCTCGCGCATGGTGTGTCCGACCTCGGAGAACACACCGCCCACGATGTGGCCGATGGTGTCCTCGGGACCGCGCTCGCGACCGTACTTTTGCTTATAGGTGCGAATGAGCGGCAGGGTAAAGATGAGCCACCAGGCACCGGTGATGATAAACGACAGACGCGTTGCCAGCATGGTGGGGACGCCAAGAGCGGGGCCACCCATGATGAGCGCCAGGCAGATGACGAACGGCACGGTGGAACCGATGTAGCCCCAGGCATAACCCGAGCTGGACACGGCGTCCATGCGCTCGTCGGTGGTAATGTCGGGCAGCATGGCGTCGTAGAACGTCATAGAAGAATTAAGGCCGATGGTGCACAGCACGTACACGGTCAAAAATGCCATGGCGGACATTGGGATAGCCTGCGCCAGGCAAAGCACCAGGCCCGTGAGGAAGAAGCCCAAGAAGAACTTGATCTTGTTGCCGGCGTAGTCGGCAAGCGCGCCCAGAATGGGCATGAGCATGGCGATGACCAGCGAGGCGATCGTCTGTGCATTGCCCCAGGCGACCACTAGGTCGGCCGAGGAAGCGCCGGTATTGATGGCGTTAAAGTAAATGGGCACCACCGAGGTATTGAGCAGCACGAGGGCCGAATTGCCCACATCATACATAACCCAGTTACGCTCGAGCTTGGTGTATTTCATGGACAGGGACCCTTCGTATTCGCCCGATATGCAGTTAGTTCATCGTACCCCAATTGTCCAGAACCGCCGGTAAGGATTCGGCAAAGGGGCACGCGGCCATACGGGGCGGTGAGGCAAACCCGCATCCCCAACGCAGTTGCGGTGAAATACGGACTGTTGGACCACTAAAGGCGCCTATTTAATCCATATTCCACCGCAACTTATTGGAGAGCGTGGGCGAGACGGTTCGTTATTCCTCGCGGTCGAACTCCTCATCGGCTTCGAGCACGCGACCGCTGTAGTTGACGTGACTGGTCACGGCATCCATGTCACCGGTCTCGATAAAACGTGCGACCGTGCACTCGTAATCGACCAGCGCGCGATCAAAGACCTCGGGGAAACTCTCGTTCGAGACCTCGTCGGTAAAGGGATTCTTCCATGTCAGATGGCCCAGGTTACCGGTGCGCTCGGGCAGCTCCGTCGTCACGCGATGGGCAAGGCCGTCGAGCAGCGAGCAGTCGTGCACCAAGCCCTCAACCAGCGAGATCGCGCGCGTCTTTGCGGAGCCGGCCGGCTCAATCGCGCGGTAAAGTCGCTGCATATTGGCAACGGCAGCACCGTACTCCCCCGCCGGAATGTCAATGCCGTACACGCGTCCGGCAACATAGCTCATCAGCACGCCGGCCACGCGATTGATGCGATCGGTAGTGACGATCTCGCCCGCCGGCGGGTAATCGTCGACCGTAGCGCCATCGCGTTTAAGCTGCAGCATCAGTACATCCAGGTCGCTCTCGATCACGGCATGGACCTGACTGCTCGAATCCTCAAGCTCTGAATCGGACTCCACGATGCCAAACTGCTGCTCATAGACAAAGGGATGGGCGTTGCGGTCGAGCACGTAATGAGACAGCAGGCCCAGCGCAAAGGCGCGACCCAAGCTGGCGTCGCGCGGCAGCAGATGCGACACGCCGTCGCGCAGGCACGCGAACTGGCGAGACATACGCGACCGATGCATGACCTGCGCCAGCAGCGTGCAGTCGGAAACACGCGGTGTCAGAATGTGAAAGAAAAACGGGTCGGGGCCTTGGTTGCCCAAGATAAAGGCAATGCGCTCTTCATCGGACGTGATGACGCCCTGCGGAAGACGGTCGATGCTTTCCTCGCCAAACAGATGATGGGTGATAAGCGCGGGCATAATGATCCTTTCGATTTCATTCGATGCCACCCATTATGCCCACCGCGCGCCCATGCCAAACCTGCGATGGTAAACGACGGCATGCAGACCGTCTACGCAAGCCCCAGGTGCGACTTGACCTCGGCGGCACGACGACGGGACACCGGTACCGTCGAGTTCACGCGGTCGAGCCTGAGCTCCATCAACCCCGTGGAGCCAATCTCAACATTGTGCACGTCTTCCAAATTGACCAGGTAGCTGCGATGAACGCGAATAAAGCCCTCGGAGTCCAAGCGACGCTCGAGCGAAGAGATCGACTCATTGATCAGGTACGTTCCCTCGGCGCAGATGGCGTTGCAAAAATCGGCGCGCGCCTCAAAGTAGCAGACGTCTGCGGCGGGAATGAACACCTTTTTGCCCCCGCGGTCCACCGTCAGACGCAAAGGTTGGCGCGGAGCATGGATAACACGACGGGCACCCAAGGCTGCCTCGATCTTGTCGAGTGCCTTTGACAGGCGTGCGTCCTCGACCGGCTTGACGACATAGTCGACCGCATCGAGGTTATACGCATCGGCGGCAAATTCGGCAAACGCTGTCACAAACACAACCACCGGCGGCGTCTTTAGGTTCTGCAGCGTCTCGGCAAGCTCAATTCCCGAGCGACCGGGCATGGTAATGTCTAAAAACAGCACGTCGGGCTTGTTCGACAGAATCGACTCCACGGCTTCGGTGACATTGCCCGCCTCGGCAATCTGACCCACACGCGCATCCTTTTCCAACAGATAGCGTAGCTCAGCCCTAATGGGAGGCTCGTCATCAACCACCAAGATGTTCCAGCCTTCGGACATATGTGCTTCCCCTCTTTTTCTCTCAATCCAACCACGTGCTACGCCGTCAACGGCGCCGGCTCATGCGGCTCGCCGTTCAGCTCGACGATAACCTGCGTTCCCACGCCCTCCTGAGACTTCACGCGCATGCCGGAATCTTCTCCGTAAAAGAAATGGATGCGCTGAAGCACGTTGAAGAGCGCCAGGCCGCAACCTCGCTTGACGGAGCCGTCGGCGGTAATGCTCTCGGGCCCCTCTCGGCGATGTTGCTCAAACAGATGCGCGCAGACCTCTTCGCTCATACCGATGCCATCGTCCTCGACGATGATCTCCAAACCGTCATCGGTCTCGAAAGCCCTAACATGAATAGAAAGCGGCTCGGTCTCGCGCTGCGCGTGCTTGATGCAGTTTTCGAGTAACGGCTGCAAGATAAACGGCGGCACCATGCAATCGCGCACCTCAAAGTCGATATCGACCGAGACGCGCAGACGGCCGTCGCCATAACGAGCCTGCATAAGATTGATATAGCGAGTGCCCTGTTCCACCTCGTGCTCGAGCGTTGTGAGGGTATCGGAATCAGAAAGCGTCTGACGGTAGTAGTTGGAGAAGTCGATCAGCAGCGATCGCGCCTTGTCGGGCTCGGTTCGAACGAGCGACACGATCGTGCTAATGGTATTGAATAGAAAATGCGGGTCGACCTGCGACTGCAGGGCACGAAGCTCAACGCGGGCCGTAAGCTCGTCCTGGCGCTCGAGCTCAAAGCTCGCAAGCTGCGTGGAAATGAGGTCGGCAAAGCCCGAGGCAAGCGCCGTCTGGCGCATATCGATGCTGCTCAGACGGGGATAATACAGCTCGAGCGTGCCCACGCAATGCCCGCGCACGGTAAGCGGTGCGACAATACCGGCGCGCAGGCGCGGAAAGTAGCCACCCGTCTCGGTCGAGGCATCGCGCGAGAACACGCTTTGCTCACCGCTGTTGATCACGTTGAGCGTAGTCCGCAGTACCACCGGGGTGCCCGCGGGGCATTTTGCCGAGTCCTCGCCCCAGCTCGCCAGCACCTGCTTGCCGTCGGTAAAGCAGATGGCAGAGGCGATAGTTTCGGACAGGATGATCTTAGAGGCGCCCAGGGCAGCTTCGGGCGTAAGGCCGCGCGACGTGTAGGCGAATATTTTTGAAGCGATGGCGAGCGTGCGGTCGGTTGCGCTCGATGTGAGGTCGTCGGGAACGACAAAGACGTACGAGAAGAAGAAGCACAGCATGACCAAGCCGGCAATGACGACAACGGCCGGAACGGGATTGGGATTATCGGTTAGATCCCAGATGAGCAGCAGGATAAGCAGCGGAACGACAATACCGAGCAAGATGGCTTGAACCACATGCTGAGCGGTACGAAAGACCTTGGTAGAGTTGTAGCTCTTGCCCAGAATCAGCCTATTGAGATCCACCGTCATCTCCTTCTTACTGACGCACCCCATAGCAATAAAGAGGGCCGCAAGCGACCCTCTCCATTGCATTATGCAATCAAATACTGTGTTTTACATCAAGCCATCGATGAACGGTAGCTTAGGCGCTGTACTTGTTTGCCTCGCCGAAGGTGCCGGCCTCGACAATCCAGCCGTCCTTCATGATGACGTCCATGTTGTCGGTGTTGAGCACGTGGATGTCGGCGGCGACGTCACCGTTGACGACCAGCAGGTCGGCGCACTTGCCGGCCTCGATGGAACCGGTCTCGTCCTCGATGTGGCACATCTTGGCACCGTTGAGGGTGGCGCAGGTGATGGTCTCGACCGGGGTGAAGCCGATCTTGTCGACGAACTCGTACATCTCCTCGATGGAGCAGGTGCCGTACGGGGTGACGAAGGAGAAGGAGTCGGAGCCGATCGTCATGACGACGCCGCGCTTCTTGGCCTCGCGCAGGCAGTCGTAGTTGCGCTGCAGCTCCTTCTCGACCAGGGTGCCCTCGTACTTGTCGTGCAGCTCGGGGACGTAGACGGGCGGATAGGTGGCGTACCAGGTGGGCAGGAAGGCGATCGTCGGGGTGAAGAAGGTGCCCTGCTCGGCCATGAGGTCCATGGTGCGCTCATCGATATCGAAGCCGTGAATCAGCTGCTCGCAGCCAAAGCGAACGGAATCGTAGGCAGCGGCGTGGTTGTTGTAGCAGTGGCTCCACACGGGGATGCCGACCATCTTTGCCTCTTCGACCACGGCCTGAATCTCCTCGGAGCAGTAGTGCTGGTCGCGGCCGGAGTCCCAGCGCCAGATGCCGCCACCGGTAGCCCAGATCTTGATGGCATCGGGGTTCTCGCGCAGACGGCGACGGACGGCCTTGCGCAGATCCCAAGGACCGTCGACCTGATCGCCCCAGGGGTGCGATTCCTTGTTGAGCTCCTGGCTGCAGTGGTGGGAGTCGCCGTGGCCGGCAACGCGGCAGAATCCAAGGCCGGTGGCCAGAACGCGCGGGCCCTTAAAGACGCCCTTGTCGATGCAGTCACGGATCTGGATACCAAAGCGGCCGATCTCGCAGACGGTGGTGAGGCCGTGGGTGAGGCAGTCGTAGGCCTGCTTGACGGCGACGGCCTGCTTCTCGAGGAGCGGCTGCATGACCCAGTCTGTGTCATCGTCGGTCAAGTTGCCCGAGAAGTGCAGGTGGGTGTCGATCAGGCCGGGAAGGACGGTCTTGCCGGCGGCGTCGATGACCTCAACGCCCTCGGGAAGGTCCTGCATGGCGCCGGCGTACTCGATCTTGCCGTTGTCGTCGACGAGAACGAGGGAGTTCTCGACCGGCTCGGCACCGGTACCGTCGATGAGCTTGCCGCCAACGATTGCATACTTAGTGGACATGGTTCCTCCTTATGGATCCATATATGTGGGCGAGGCCGTGTTGGGTCGCGGCCTCACAAAGCTACCCAAGTGATGCCGGGTTCGGTGCGCGGAAGAGAGGGTCCCGCGCACCTGGTCCGCCCCGGCTAGGCGTTACTTTTTGCGGGAATTGGTGAAAGCCATGAGGGCCAGGCCAATAGCCAACCAGCCGATCACGATGCTCCACTCCACCATGTTGAGGGAGGCGGGAGAGAACGGAATCACGAGCAAGCCGATAATGATGGCGCAGGCACCGATGGCGAGGCCGATGCCAAACTTGCCGCCGGGCACCTCGTAGGGACGAGGCAGGTCGGGCTCGGTGAAGCGCATGCGCAGGCAAGCGAGGGCGACCATGCCGCAGGAGAAGATGAAGGCGAGAGCCGACACGTTGGTCAGAGGGATGAGCATGTTCTTGCCCAGGAACGGACCGACGACGGTGATGACGCCCAGAACGACGCAGGCAAGCTTGGGAGCGCCGGACTTGGGGTCGACCTCGGCGAACTGCTCGGGCAGTTGGCCCTTGCGGCCCATGGCGAGCATGATGCGGCTCGTGGCGCCGTAGAAGGAGTTCATCGGGCCCATGGGTCCAAGCGTGGCGATGACGAGCATGGCCAGGTACAGGAGCATGTTGATGCCCTTGAGGCAGGCGAGCGCGGGAACCGGACTCTTAACGAACTCATGCCAGTCGAGGATGGTGCCGAACGAGTAGATGCAGACCATGTAGAAGCCGCCGGCGGCCAGCAGAGCCAGGGAGATGATCTTGCCGAACTTGTTCCAGTTGAGGCCCTCGGCTGCTTCCTCAGCCTGCTGAGGAATGGTGTCGAAGCCGGCGTAGAAGAACGGAGTCAGAACCAGGACCGACACGATGCCGGCGAACAGGCTGGTGCTCTCGGTAGCGGCCTTGCCGCCGCCAGCGCCGGTGACCTGGGAGAACACGGGCATGGCGTTGTCCGGCGAGCCGGTGAACAGCGAGACGCCCATGGCGAGCAGCATGCCGCAGAGCAGGGCCTTGGTCAGGAAGGCCTGAAGCTTGGCGGCCGAGCTGGCACCACGGAAGTTGAGGAAGATGACGTAGACTGCAAAGCCGAGCGCGATCAGCGTCGGGAACAGGTAAACGTCGGCCCCCAGGATGGTGTAGAGCTTGACGGCGCGCAGCCACTCAAGGCCGGGCAGGCTGCCGAACATCTCGGACACGAGGGTCGAGATGGCGATGGCCTCCCACGGGCACAGAATGCCGTTGCCCAGGGCCAAAAGCCATCCGGTGATGTAGCTCAGCGTACGGCCAAAGCTACGATCGACATACTCGACGATGCCGCCCGAAATGGGGATAGCAGCCGTGAGCTCACCGAAAACAGCTCCGACGGGCACGAGGAAGATTGCACCCAAGAGGAATGCGATCATAGCGGGAACGGGACCGCCGCCCACGACCATCCAGTCGCCGACCTGCAGAACCCAACCGGTACCGATGATGGCACCGAAACCGATGGTGAAGAAGTTCCAGAGCGAGAGCGTTTTCTTCATGCCGCCGTTATCCTCGACTGCAACTTCTGCGTTCTTGTCCGCCATTGTTCCCCTCCTTTCCTGTTTGACGCCCTTGGCGTCACCCCTTGCGCGGTCCGTTTTGCCGCGCGCTTTTATTCCATGGCTTTAAGATACGGCCTTGGCGCAGCAGCGCCGCTCGCAGCTCGACCGAAGGCAGAACTGCAAAACGAGCGGCACCGTTTTTGGGACGAACGGCGGGAGACGTCATTCGTCTTGGACGCTTTCATCTTGTCTGCTTTTGAATACCTGTTGCCGTGGCGCTTGGCGCGCGGCGCGGCAACGTTCATACCATTTGTCAGGCTTTTGGCGCACATGCCCATGTGTCGTGCATCTTTTTATGTAGGATAGACAAGTTACACATGAGGCAAGGTGATTCGAATGGCATACGGATACAATGACAGCGACCAACGGCCACAAAGCGTGCGCCTTGCCGGCCGCACCACGTCAACGCCCAAAATCACCTCCGACAACGACAGCCCGCAGCGCCCCCAAGAGCAGTCCGGGGCTTCTTCGCGGCAACAAAGCCGTACCGTGCAGCAGTCAGACCGCGTGAGTACGAGCACACGCCAACGCCAGACCGACACATCGCAGCCACGCCGCTACGATCGCCGTAAGACCGACTACTACGTCAAGCGCTCCTTTTCGCGGCCTCAACGCGACCGCGGCAATTCCGCCCCTCACCCTGCGTCGCACGCCACAAGTCACGCGCTTCCGGCCCGCCGCCTACGCCTTACGCTTTGCTCCATCGCCGCCTGCCTCGTCTTTGTGTTTTTGGGATCCTGTATCTCCCACGGATCAGCCGGTCTTGAGCCCACTGCCGAGGACAGGCTGCTTAAAGCTCCCGTCGCGCCCGGTTACTCCTTTGCGTTCTCGACCCCACGCTCGCAATGGCAAGCCGGCACCATGCCCCACATCTACCAAATTGACCCCGCATGGTCGGAGCTGCCCTATGCCGGTGGCACTATTCGCGAAAACGCTTGCGGTCCTACCTGCCTCACCATGGTCTATATCTTTAAGACCGGCCATACCGATAAGACGCCGGTCGATATATGCGCACTGGCCGAAGCCGGCAACTACGCCCCCACCGGTGCCACCGAGTGGTCGTTTATGACAAGCGGTGCGTGGCAGCTGGGGCTCAACGGAACACAGCTCTATAACGATCGTGAATCGATTGCCCAAGCACTTCGCTCGGGTGCGCCCGTCATCGCCGCAGTGCGCCCCGGTACGTTTACCAACGTAGGCCACTACATCGTGCTCTACGGCATCGACGATGCCAACCAGATTGGCGTCTACGACCCCAACTCGGCCAGCCGCAGCGCCCGCCGCTGGGGCGTCGTAGAGGTCCTCAACGAAGTCGAAGCCATGTGGGCCTACTACTAGTCATTGGGGACAGACTTAAATGAGTGGTCATTGGGGACGCTCTTGTTTGACTAGTCATTTAAGAACGTCCCCAATGACTAGGTGAATAGCAAAAGCCCCGCAGTCGGAGCGGACTGCGGGGCTCATGAAGAGAGGCTAGTTTGTGGGCGCTTTGCCTGGCGCCCACAAGAGAGGCAACAGAGCAGAGACTACTCGTGGATGCGGGTACCGGAGAGGCCGGCCATGGTCTCGGCAGCCTTGTCCAGGGCGCCGATGATGCAGGTGCGGCCCTTGCGGGAACGGGCGAACTTGATGGCAGCGCGGACCTTGGGCTCCATGGAACCCTTGCCGAACTGGCCCTCGTCGGCCAGGCGCTCGGCCTCGTCGGCGGTGAGGTCCTCGAGCTCCTCCTGGTTGGGCTTGCCAAAGTTGATGGCGACATGCTCAACGGCGGTCAGCAGGAACAGAACGTCGGCATCGCAGTCCTCGGCCAGCAGCTCGCCGCCCAGGTCCTTGTCGATGACGGCGGGAACGCCCTTGTAGCAGCCCTTGTTCTCGTAGTCGCGGACGACGGGGATGCCGCCGCCACCGCAGGCGATGACGATGAACTCGTTGTCGAGCAGGTTGAGGATGGAGTCAGCCTCGACGATCTTCTTGGGATCGGGGGAAGCGACGACGCGACGCCAGCCGCGGCCGGAATCCTCGACGAAGACCTTGGAGGGGTCCTCGGCCATGAACTCCTTGGCCTGCTCCTCGGTGTAGAAGGGGCCGATCGGCTTGGTCGGGTTCTTGAACGCGGGATCATCCGGATCGCACTCGATCTGGGTGACGACGGTGGCGGCGTGCCAACGCTTATAGCGCTTGTGCATCTCGCGGCCGATGCCCTGCTGCAGGTGATAACCAATGTAGCCCTGGGACATGGCGCCGCACTCGGGCAGCGGCATCTCGGGGGTACCGATGGCATCGTGGGCAGCGGCGAAGGCGTTCTGAATCATGCCGACCTGCGGGCCGTTGCCGTGGGTGATGATGATCTCGTTGCCCTGCTCGATGAGACCGAGGAGAGCGTGGGCGGTGTTGCTCACGGCCTCGATCTGCTCGACGGGGTTGTTGCCGAGAGCGTTGCCGCCAAGGGCGACGACAATACGATCGGGCTTGCCAAGAGGCTTAGACATTGCTGGAATCCTTTCTGTAAAAGGCCTACAACCCATTAATAACCCGCGTCCGTGCGATACGCGAGTTTATTAAGGTTTATATTCTCTTTATCGCTCATTTTATTCATTTTGAAAATAGCGGAACGGTGAACGGTCGTTTTTATCCGCTCAGCGTACAGAACTCCAGCTCAGACATATCTACGTAATTTACGTGCGACTTTATTTAAATGAAGCGAGGATTATGTCGGATTATGCAAACTACATCTCTGCTAAACACAAAACGGACAGCGCAATATCTTACTCGCACTATACGAGATTCTATGCACTTATAAGTCGAGTATGCACCCCTGCAAAAACAAGGGGCTTTTCATCCAGCAAAAGGAATAAAGAAGAGCTCCGAAAAGACGGCAGCAACCCTGTCCTCCCCCGCGTCCCAAAGTGGCGCGAGGTTTCGCGGCAAAGCCGCGAAACAGCGAAAGGGACGGAACACCCGGCCAACTACGTCCTTCATCCGCCCACACAATCCGAGGACGTAGTCGTAGCAGGATCTGAGGGCTGACCTTCGCGGACACTCCGCAGGACGAAAGAACCCCCACCGCACGTAGTGCGCAGCGGGGGTTCTTTCATGTCCGAGAACGTCCGCGAAGGTCAGCCCTCAGATCCTGCGGTGGGAGACCTAGGCCTCGTTGTACACCGTCTTGAGCTTCAGCAGGTGCTGATAGCGGTCCATAGCGGCCTGCTCATTCTCCTTGAAGAGCTCCTCGGCGCGCTCGGGGAAGGAACGAGTCAGCGAAGCGTAACGGGCCTCGTTCATCAGGCACTCCTGATAACCGCCCGCGGGCTCCTTGGAATCGAGCGAGAACTTCTTGCCGGCAGCAGCCTCGGGGTTGAAGCGGAAGAGGTTCCAGTAACCGCACTCGACAGCCTTCTTCATCTCGGCCTGGCAGTTCTGCATGCCGCCCTTCTTGATGGAGTGCATCTCGCAGGGGCTGTAGCCGATGATGAGAGACGGGCCGTCGTAGGCCTCGGCCTCGTGAATGGCCTTGAGAGTCTGAGCCGGATTGGCGCCCATGGCGACCTGCGCCACGTAGACGTAGCCGTAGCTCATGGCAATCTCGGCCAGGGACTTCTTCTTGGTCACCTTACCGGCAGCGGCGAACTGAGCGACCTGGCCCAGGTTCGAGGCCTTGGAGGCCTGACCGCCGGTGTTGGAGTAGACCTCGGTGTCGAAGACGAAGACGTTGACGTTGTGGCCGGAAGCCAGGACGTGGTCCAGGCCACCGAAGCCGATGTCGTAGGCCCAGCCGTCACCGCCGAAGATCCAGAAGGACTTCTTGGTGAGGTAAGCCTTGTCGGCGAGGATCGCCTTGGAAGCGTCGCAGCCGCACTTCTCGAGCTCGGCAACGTAGGCAGCAGCAGCGGTCTTGGAGGCCTCGGCGTCGTTGACGGAGTCGATCCAAGCCTGGCCGGCGGCCTTGAGCTCATCAGACGGACCATCAGCAGCGATGATGTCCTGAGTAGCGGCGATCAGCTTGTGCTGAACGGCCTCATAGCCAACGGCCATGCCCAGACCGTGCTCGGCATTGTCCTCGAACAGGGAGTTGTTCCACGCCGGGCCGTGACCGTCCTTGTCCTTGCAGTAAGGAGCGGTGGCAGCGGGGTTGCCCCAAATGGAGGAGCAGCCGGTGGCGTTGGAAATGAACATGCGGTCGCCGGCGACCTGGGTCACCAGACGTGCATAGGCGGTCTCGGCGCAGCCGGCGCAGGAGCCGGAGAACTCCAGGTAGGGCTGCTTAAACTGGCTGCCCTTGACGTTGGCCGCGATGAGCTCCTTCTTCTCGGAGACGTTCTCGACCATGTAGTCCCAAACGGGCTGCTGGTCCATCTCCTGCTCGGTGGGAACCATCTCGAGGGCGCCCTTGGGGCAAACCTTGACGCAGTTGGTGCAACCCATGCAGTCGAGCGGGGACACAGCCATAGTGAACTTCATGCCCTTGGCCTTGGGGCCCATGGCGTCGAGCGTGCGGGTAGCCTCGGGCGCGGCGGCAGCCTCGTCCTCGGTCATCGCGAACGGACGGATGGTGGCATGCGGGCACACGTAGGCGCACTGGTTGCACTGGATGCACTTGGTCTCGTCCCAGTGGGGAACGACCACGGCGACGCCGCGCTTCTCGTATGCGGAGGCGCCCAGCTCAAACTGGCCGTCGGCGCAATCGACGAAGGCGGAAACAGGCAGGCTGTCGCCGTCCATGCGATCGATGGGCTCGAGCAGGTTCTTGACCTGCTGGGCGATGGCGGACTTGGTCTCCTCGGAGAGCTCGACGGGGGCGGCATCCTCGGCGGTAGCCCAGTCGGCCGGAACCTCGAACTTACGGAAGGCGGTAGCGCCGGCATCGATGGCCTTGTGGTTGGCGTCGACGATAGCCTGGCCCTTCTTCATGTAGGACTTGGTAGCCGCGTCCTTCATGTACTGCAGGGCGTCCTCGGCGGGCAGGACCTTGGCCAGCGCGAAGAAGGCGGACTGGAGCACCGTGTTGGTGCGCTTGCCCATGCCGACCTTGGCCGCCAGGTCGATAGCGTCGATCAGGTAGACGTTGACGTTGTTGTTCGCGATGTAGCGCTTGGCCACGGCGGGCATGTGCTCGGCGAACTCCTCGTCGCTCCACTGGCAGTTGACCAGGAAGGTGCCGCCCGGCTTGACGTCGCGGACCATCTTGAAGCCCTTAACGATGTAGCTGGGGTTATGGCAGGCGACAAAGTCGGCCTTGGTCACGTAGTACGGCGAACGGATCGGGGAATCACCAAAGCGCAGGTGCGAGACGGTGACGCCGCCGGTCTTCTTGGAGTCGTACTGGAAGTAGGCCTGGACGTACTTGTCGGTGTGGTCGCCGATGATCTTGATCGAGTTCTTGTTGGCGCCGACGGTACCGTCGCCACCCAGACCCCAGAACTTGCACTCGATGGTGCCGGGGGCTGCGGTGTTGGGCGCATCCTCGGCCTCGGGCAGGCTCAGGTTGGTCACGTCATCGACAATGCCGATGGTGAACTCGCGCTTGGGCTCGTCCTTCTTAAGCTCCTCGAAGACAGCGAACGCGGACGCGGGAGGCGTGTCCTTGCTGCCCAGGCCGTAACGGCCGCCGACGACCTTGATGCCCGTCTTGCCGGCCTCGTAGAGAGCGGAGACGACGTCCTGGTAGAGCGGCTCGCCGATGGAACCCGGCTCCTTGGTGCGGTCCATGACGGCGATCTTCTGGACGGTCTCGGGGAGAACGTCGACGAAGTGCTTGATGGAGAACGGACGGAACAGGCGAACCTTGACCAGGCCGACCTTCTCGCCGTGAGCGTTGAGGTAGTCGATGACTTCCTCGAGCACGTCGCAGAAGGAGCCCATGCACACGACGACACGATCGGCGTCGGGAGCGCCGTAGTAGTTGAACAGGCCGTAATCGGTGCCGAGCTTCTCGTTGATCTTCTTCATGTAGCCCTCGACGACGGCAGGGAGCTCGTCGTAGACCTTGTTGCAGGCCTCGCGGTTCTGGAAGAAGATGTCGCCGTTCTCGTGGCTGCCGCGGGTGTGCGGGTGCTCAGGGTTGAGCGCGTGATCGCGGAAAGCCTGGACGGCGTCCATGTCGCACATCTCGGCCAGATCCTTGTAGTCCCACATGGCGACCTTCTGGATCTCGTGGCTGGTGCGGAAGCCGTCGAAGAAGTTAAGGAACGGGGTCTTACCCTCGATGGCGGCAAGGTGAGCCACCGGCGAGAGGTCCATGACCTCCTGGACGTTGCCCTCGGCGAGCATGGCGAAACCGGTCTGGCGGCAGGCCATGACGTCGGAGTGATCACCAAAGATGTTCAGGGCGTGCGAAGCGACGCAACGCGCGGAGACGTGGAAGACGCCCGGGAGCTGCTCGCCCGCGATCTTGTACATGTTCGGGATCATCAGGAGCAGGCCCTGGGAAGCCGTGTAGGTGGTGGTCAGAGCACCGGCGCCCAGCGAACCGTGAACGGTACCGGCTGCACCTGCCTCGGACTCCATCTCGACGACCTTGACCGGGGTGCCGAAGATGTTCTTGCGACCCTGGGCCGCCCACTGGTCGACATGGTCGGCCATCGGGCTGGACGGCGTAATGGGATAAATTCCCGCTACCTCGGTGTACGCATACGAAACATATGCGGCCGCCTCGTTGCCGTCCATAGACTTAAACTTACGCGCCATATACCCCTCTCCTCTCATATAGGTATACAGGCCCCGGCGATCGCCGGGATGTTGGCGTGATGGGATTTACGCTGTTGCTTCCAATCATCTGGCAGGCAGGCTCAGCAGCAGGTACGTGGCGTGGAGAGAAGACATGCCGAGGCGAGGGACAGCTGATGCGCCCCACAGACCCGACCGCCCGTCTTGCACATGACCGAGCGCCGCAAAGGCCGCATGCCGGATGCTCCCGGGCACGCCCCGGCGATGGGAAGCGCCCGCAACGGAAATCCGCATGCGGGTTTATTGTACCCCGCCGTTAAGTGTAATTTCGACAAATATAGGCGGGCGGTAAAGGTTTACCTCGGGTGACCGCCAAAGGCCAGAATGGTCCCTCCATCCCCGGACGACTGGCTCTGACGCGCCAAGGAGTGTCCCCAAGTGCCGGCAGAAAAGAAACGTCCCTATCTGCCGGCTAGAGGGCACCGAAGAGGATGGCGTAGGTAGTGGATTCGCCGAGCTTGAGCTCGTCGCCGGGATTGAGTTGGGCGGAACGGCCGGGCTCGACCTGAATGCAGACGCGCGTGGCCCCGTTTACCACCACGGTTCCGTTGGTGGACGACAAGTCCTCGACGTGCCAGATATTTTGAGCATCGCACCAGATATGGGCATGGCGGGCCGAGACATCGTCGCCGACGTCGGTAATATCGCCCTCACCAGTGGCCAGCGCGCCAATCTCAACACCCTGCTCACTCGGCTGAATCCAGCGCGGAGCGCTCACGACAAAACTGTTTTGCACGCGCAGCAAGCCCAAGGGGTGCGCCGGGGCGGGTTCGCGCTCGCCTGCGGTCATCGACATGCCAAGCGAACGCGGCGTGGAGGTGCCTCCGCCACAGGTCGCGTGCGCGTAGTCGATGGCATAGTTCACCGAGGTCCGCACATCCGCCGAACAACCGACGGCGACAAACAGCGCCAGCACGGCCTCGGCGCGCTCGGCGGGCATGAGTTCCGCCGCCTGGGACAGGCGATCGAGCGCGTTGCGATAGAGATTCGTGTCCTGGTGGCACTCTTCGAGCGCGCGCACCATCGGTTCACCTGCAGGACCGCACACCATATTGATTACAGCCGTGGAGTCCATGGGATTGCGCTGGCGCAGGGCCAGTTGCGACATAATACGCGCAGCCGAGGTACCGTATTCGGCAAAGTAGCGCTGCTGAAGCGTGCCGACCGGCGCGCGAACGATAAAGCGGGAAACCCAAGAGCGATCGGCGGCTCGGCTCTGCGGGCTGCGGCCGTCGGCGAGCGGACGGGACGAAAGCACCAAGCCGCACAGCTCGATATGACTCAGATGCGCCGCGCGCTTAAAGATGTCAAACATGGCCCCGCATGGGGTGAGCTCAACTTGAGATGCCATGACCTAGGCCTCCTTGGTCGTAGAAATAGAATCGGACGATACTTCGACAGGTCCGCCAAAAGTACGGGCAGCTGCGGCTCCACCGGCAAGCGGAGTCGCCATCTGGGCTTTTGTGCGTCGCGGTGCCGAAACGGGAAGTTCAAAGGCAAAGCCCATCGCAAGCAAAAACCACGTAAGCGTATAGGTTGCAACCAGAGCGGCAACAAGGCCGCCCGTCACGGCGCGTTGGGAAAATACGCTACATGCAGCCACAACCAGCACCGGAACCTCGCAGGCAGAAAGCGCAAGCACACCCTGCAGGAACCCCGAGCGCCGATCGCGCGCAAGTGCCCCCGCGGCAACGCCGGCTATACCTGGCAGCGCCAACGCCAGTGCGGCAATAATACCCGGTAGCGACCCAGACCACACGAGCGATCCCAAAGTCGCCGTCACGCGAGCGCCCGACGCCAGCAGCGCGGCCGAAACCACGACCACAGCCCAAACCACGCTGCAAACGACCGCCGCACCGATCATCGCCGCGCGACGAACCGCGCGGCCAGACGCATCCATGGGGCACGGCGTGAGCGGCTCGCCGCGGAGCGAACGACCGACATTTTGCGCATAGTGGTCACAAAACGCCGAGAGCGCCGCCTCGACCGCCGCCGGCTCGGGACGATCTTTTTGATGGCTGGACAGACAGGCCATCACCACGTCGAACAGCTGGGCATCGACAAACGCCAGCGCATCGCGTAGCTCTTCGGAATCCGGCTCAAGCCCTAGCTGCTGGGCCTGCTCGGCCGCAGCGAGCGCCACATCGGGCTCACGACGAAGCAGCTGAGTCAAATCACAACCGGGCGCATGGGCACCAATGGGATAATCGGGCCGCGTGTCCATCTTGAGACGGTAGGGGCTCGCGATGTCGCGCGTCTTTTTGCGCGAACCCGAGGTGCCCGAAGTGCTCGGCGCGGCTTCGTATGGCGCGACGCCGGCAATGAGCTCGTAAACCGTGCTTGCCGCGGCGTAGACGTCAATCGCCGGCGACATACGCAAAGCGCGCAGGTCGGGAATATCGTCGGTGAGCATCTCGGGCGGGGCATAGGCAACCGTCGCGCGACGCAGCGTGGCATAACGCTCCGTAAACGACGCCTTGCCGCCGGTACCGGCCACGGCCGACGCAGGCTCAAGCGCCAGCGACGAGCCAAAGTCGATCAGGCACAGGTCAAAGGTGCCCTCGGCAAGCTGCCGGTCAAGCGGTAGACGCGCCGTGCGCACCATAATATTAGCGGGCGAGATATCGCGATGGACAAAGCCCTCGCCCACCAGGCTCATACGGCAGAGCAAATCGAACAGGTCGCGACCCAGACGCGCCGCCACGAGCGGCGACAGACGTCCGGCATCGTCCACGGCGAGTCGCGAACGCAAGCGGGCAAGCGTCTCGCCCTCGACCCATTCCATGACAATTGCAGGCACACCGTCGACCTCGCCCCAGCCATAGAGGCGGGGAAAGCCCTTAAGGCCCGAAAGGGCGCGATGGCATTCGTATTCCTCGCGAAACGCCGCCTTGAACTTGGCGACCAGCGCCTCGTGAGCGGCATCGTCGTCAAACTCATCGCGCGTCGGCAAGATGAGCTGCTTGAGTGCCACGGCCTCGCCTTGGGCGTTGACGGCACGCGTCACGCGGCCGATACCGCCACGGCGCATGGTGACATCGTCGGCAAACAGCATCGTAAAACGACGCAGATAGGCAGGCAGTTCGTCCTGACCGAGCGCAATGGCCGGCTCAAACCCGTCGACACGCGCCAGGCGCAGGCCGACCATGGGATCGCGACCGAGCGATTGTGGTGTGGTGGATGCAAGATCGGTCATCATAGGGCAAGCGCCGCCACGTTATTGTTGAAGTTACCGAGCGCGACGTCATCATCGCCGTAATGGCCGACCCATTGACATAGGTTGGTATAACAGCCCCACAGATTGGCATACTGCTGATACCACTTAGATTCGGTCGAGAACCTTTGTCGACCGAACTCAGCACGGATGGCAAACATGTCATTCGCCAGGCTGTCGCACGGTCTGGGATCTCCCGTAGAGTTATAGGTCGAGACCACGTCATTGGCACGAGAAACATAGCCGTCGAGCATGTTGTACTTGGTCACAAGCCAACTGTGAATGCTCTCTTCTTCAGCAGCGGAAAGGCCACCGGAGTTTGCATCGTTGTCAGTGTTGCCGCCCGTCGAGCCGCCGTTTCCAGACCCTCCGGTAGAGGAACCCGACCCAGAGCCGCCGCCCGAACTCGATGAATCCGAGCCGGAGCCAGAAGTATCCGAGCTACCGGGCTTTCCGGACTGCCGGGCGTCCTGCTCCTTCCGCTGCTCGACCTTATTCACCGTTGCCGCCACGCTATTGTTGGACAACCGATCGATGATCTTGGTGTTGGTGAGCACGATGGTTTTGCCATTGGCAAGCGTGACTTCGTTGTCCGGGGCCTCGGCGCCGTCCGCATCGTCAGTGCCAAACACAATATGCGCGACTACACTTGCCCAAGCATATCCAGTCGTGGTACCCAGATCACTTTTGACCTCATGCCCCACGCGCGGTTCGCGTGCGGCATGCGCCTGCATCATGGACGGCACGGTCATGCCATAGGCAGAAACGCCAGCTATGACCAGCACCAGCGAGCAGGACAGCAGTGCGTACGCCCGCGGCGCCAAGCCCAGCCGGCGTCGCATGCGCACCGCGGCGCCGCGCTTTGTCTGAGTGCCACCGGGCCGCATGCGTTCTCCTCCAAGAAAAACACGCCGCTCAGAAGCGGCGCATTCATTCAAATCCATATTTGAGTGTATCAGCGAACCCAAAAGGTTGCGCAACGAATGGGCAAATAAAGGATGCGAGCGGAAGCATCCATGCGATAAGCGGATACGAAGCATCTTTGTTGCACAACAAACTCACAGTCGCACGGGGAAATTATGACTACCCCGTGCGTCGCGAGGAAAACATACGGCAGGAGCAGGCTCGCCACCTAAATCGCGCGACGGGCCTCGATGGCGCGGCCAAGCGTAAGCTCGTCGGCATACTCCAAGTCGCCGCCCACGGGAAGGCCGCTTGCCAGACGCGACACCTCGACGCCCAACGGCTTGATGGTACGGGCCAGATAGCTCGCCGTGGTCTCGCCCTCGATGTTGGGGTTGGTGGCGATGATGACCTCATGGATATCCTCGTGGCCCAGACGCGCCAGCAGCTCGCGGATGTGCAGCTGCTCGGGGCCAATCTTGTCCATGGGACTGATCACGCCGCCCAATACGTGGTAGAGGCCGTGGTAGCTGCCCGTGCGCTCAATCGCCTGGACATCGCGCGGCTCACCCACCACGCAGATGCGGGTGGTGTCGCGCATCGGGTCCTGGCAGATGGAGCACTCATCGGCCGTGGCGTAGTTAAAGCAACGGCTGCAAAAGTGGATCTCCTGCTTGACCTCCAGGATGGCCTCGGCCAGGCGGCGGGCCTCCTCGGCATCGGCCTCGAGCAGGTAATAGGCGATGCGCTGGGCCGACTTGGGACCAATGCCCGGCAGACGGCCCAGCTCATCGAGCAGTTTTTGCAGACTGTGATTCGCACTCATATATATGCGTGTCTTAGAACGGCATACCCGGGATGTTGAGGCCGCCGGTGATGGCGCCCATCTGCTTGTTGGCGAGCTCGTTGACGCCGCGGACGGCCTCGTTGACGGCAGCCATGATCATGTCCTGCAGCATATCGACGTCCTCGGGATCGAGGGCATCGGGGTCGATGGTGAGGTTGACGAGCTCCATCTCGCCATTGACGGTCACCTTGACCATACCGCCGCCGGCAGAGGCGTCGACGGTCTGGGACTTGAGATTCTCCTGCGCGGCGGCAAGCTGCTCCTGCATCTTGCGGGCCTGCTTCATCATCTGCTGCATGTTCATACCGGCCATGATGGCTCCTTTACGTGCGGCCGCACGCCGAGCTGCAAGGGCAGCCGGAGCACGGCGGGACTTTCAAACTCAAAAATCGTACCACGGCGCGCGGCGAGAGAGCGGGGCGGACGTGTTACCTCAGTCGATATACATGTCCTGGAGTGCAAGCCGCACTCAAAGATTATGCGAAGTTGAATAATTCGCATCTGCATAATATTGAAAGTTAAATCTTGTAGAGCCGGAATCCGACATTTTTTGCATCCGGCTAGATAACAAAATGCCGAACCGCTGCTCGAGGCGGCGCTCATGATGGCAGGGTATAATTTGATTGTCACAGACAGCAATTTGGAGGTGCCCCCATGAATGCCCCCGACGCGCTCCAAAACATCCGCTCAAAACACCCCGTTGCATATGTGGTTCTCTATCTCTTTGTCGGCTGGGCATTACTGGTTGTCATCACCCATGCCATAGCCTTTGGAGCAGAACTGCTGATAGCCAGCTCGGACCAGCCCGTCGTCAAATGGGAGACGACCGATGAGTGCACCGACGGAACCCGAACTGTTTACTACAACAGCCCGTCCCTCTACCAAGAGTTCAGGGTCAAGATAAAGGACTCCAAGATTGTCGATGCCGAACCAGGCGCTTTCTTGACAATCGGAGCAACCCTCAACGCCGAGCAAGTCGAGTACACGGACAGCTATGCGGCGTATCGTATCGACCTCAGCATCCTAGGCCGACCGTCACGCACCTGTCTGCTCGAATGCGATATACGCGGCACCACATTACACATGTCCGAAATACAGATGCGCCCGGACAAGGGGTCCTCTTCTTGAGCAGTATACCCGCCTGCGCAGCTACTCCACCGGTTTGAAGATGGTGGACTGACCGAAGACGCTGCGGATGAGGGCTTTGGCCTCGTCCTCGGTCTGCGGGATGCTCGGGGCTGCGCCCTGATGGCCGAAGGGGCTGCCGGCGCCGGGGTTGGACTCCCAGGGAGCTGCAGGAGCGTCCTCCTCTTTGGGGGCAGCTGCAGCGGACTTGGGCGCGGGCGTCGCACCCGGCACGTCGAACGGAGGCAGATCGTCCCCGCTCGCATCGCCGGCGAAGCCGCCGACCATAGCGTCGTCGTAGGGCACCTGCTCGGATTCCCACGGCGCGACAGGCTGAGCCTTGGGAGCGGACGCGCGCTCGGGCGCTCGGGGCGCGGGCTCGGTCGGGAGCTTACCCGTGGCAGGAGCGCCGGCGGGGTTGTCGGAGCGTAGCCAGGGGGCTTTGCCCAGGTCAGACGACTTGGGCGCGGGTGTCGGAGCAGCCGGTTTGGGCGCCGCGGGCTTAGGCGCCGACGGGGTCGATGCCGCTACCGGCGCCGCTTGCTGCTGCGGCGCGCTGGCGCTCGAGGATACAGGGGCCGCCGAGGACACGGGTTGCGGGTCCGCAGATGCCGCAGCCCGTGCAGATGGAGAATGCTCCTCATGTTGAGGAGCCGGCGTGCCACCCCCATCCAGGACATAGTCGACGGTACGACGACCGAAGACCGCGCAGACCGTCGGCAGGACCACCGACTGCGTATCGGCGCGACCGAGCATCTTAATGGCAAAAGTCGAACCCGCGGGGAACGAGACCGTGAGCTTGGAGCCGTCGTCGGCCGTGGCGCGGGCGTTGAGCAAAAGCCCTGCGTAGGAAGCCTGACGTGCCTTGACACGCTCGACAACCTCGGCCCATTTGCGCTGCAGCTCTCCGGCATCCTCGACCGCGGGCGTCTCGGCAGCACCGGCGGCGGCAACCTGGGCGGCATTGTTGGACTGGGGCTTAGGTGCCGGAGCGGTAGCAGGCGCGGAGGCCGCAACGGGCTGAGGCGTCGGAGCCGGCGCAGACTGAGGTGCAGGCGCCGCAGGCTTGGAAGCTGACACGGACGCAGAACGGGGCGCAGGCTGGGCAGCCGGAACAGCAGCACCACGGTCCCAAGGCATACCGCCCTGGCGCGCGGACGTAGCAGCGGGGGCGGCGGTCGCCGCAGGAGCAGCAGCACGGGCGCCCGAAATGAGCGTCGGCTGCTGGGCAGCAGCGGGTACGGATGCTGCAGGCGCGGCGGCCTGAGCAGCCGCCACGCTCGCCGGCACGGCGGCATTGGCAACCATGGCCTCCAGGCGTGCCACGCGCTCGGCCAATGCCTCAATCGTTAAATCAGCCTCAGGACGCGCCAGACGCGTGCAGGCGATCTCGAGCACCAGGCGCACGTCGCTCGCGCCCCTCATCTCCAGTGCGGCATCGTCGAGCACTGTCAGCACACGGGCCAGACGGTCGGCAGGATGCTCACCAAAGGCAGCGGCCTCGGCAGCAAGCGCCTCGGCCTGCTCGGAGCCACCCTCAAACAGCTCGGCACGGGCACCGGCAACGCAGGCAACATACACGTCGCGCACGTGCGCCACCAGGTCGCGCGTCAGTTCCAGCAGATCGTTACCTTCCTCGACCTGCGCGCGAATAAGCCCATACAGCTCGGCAACATCGCGATCGGCAATGGCGCGGGAAAACTCGCCCAGAATCTGGTCCGAAACCTCGCCTAAAAGCGAGCGGGCGTCGTCCGCATGCACAGAACCGTTGCCAAAGACGCTCAGCTGCTCCAGCGTGGACAACGCGTCGCGCATGCCGCCCTTTGCATGGCGCGCCACGATAGCCAGCGCCTCGTCGTCGTAATCGAAGCCCTCCTGCTCGCACACGTATGCCAGGCGATGCTCGATATCCTCGTTGCCGATGCGATGGAAATCGAAACGCTGGCAGCGTGAGAGGATGGTCTCCAAAATCTTTTGCGGGTCGGTGGTGCACAGCACAAAGATCACGTGCGCCGGCGGCTCCTCAAGAGTCTTGAGCAGCGCGTTGAACGCCGCCGTCGTGAGCATGTGGACCTCGTCGATGATATAGATCTTGTACTTGCCGCGCACCGGGGCAAAGTTGACGGAGTTGATAATCTCCTCGCGCACGTTGTCCACGCCGGTACGGCTTGCGGCATCGAGCTCGTAGACATCGGGGTGGTTGCCCTCGGCGATGAGCTCGCACTCCTCGCAAGTACCGTCGGGCATGCAGCCGCTTGCACCCTCGGCGCGCGCCGCCTCGGCATTGCGGCACAGCAGCGCCTTGGCCAGAATGCGCGCCATAGTGGTCTTGCCCGTGCCGCGCGGTCCACAGAACAGGTAGGCGTGGGACAGGCGCCCCTCGGTGATGGCGTGTTCGAGCGTCGAGACGATATGCTGCTGGCCCACCACGGAGTCGAAGGTGAGCGGGCGATACTTTCGGTACAACGATTCCATGGGTGCTCCCCCGGGTATACTGAGACTTGTTGCCGCGACGGCCATGCGGTCGCACGGCATACTGCATTCATAATAACCCGTACGGCGAGCCCGCCGCGATAGGAGTCCAAAGAGCATGGCAGACGCAGAGAGCAACCTCGTTCCCTCCGAAGCAGCCGACCAGGTCGAGGTCGCGCTCGAGGAGCAGGCCGCGGCCGATGACGGCATCCTGTACCTCAACGAGTACCAGTACGAAAACGACCTGGTCACCGACTTTGCGCGCCTGGTCGCCTCGCCCAGGCGCCGTGGCTCCCTGTACGTCGCCGCCGCGATTGCCGCGCTCATCGGCATCGGCATGTTGGTGGCCGGCGGCAGCTGGATCAAGTTCGGCGTCGTGCTGATCGTGTTCGGCGCCTTTTTGGCCTGGTGGAGCAAGAACCTGCACCACACGCTCGCCCGCGACTTTATCGACGCCGTCGAGGCCGACGAGTCCATGGGTGGCCGCTATCGCCGCGTCGCCGTCAACGAGGACGGCCTGATGGTTTGGGGCAAGAGCGGCAAGTCGCAGTTCTTCCCGTTTGAAAAGCTCGACCACGTGCTCGACGGCGAGCGCATCTTTGTGGCTATGTTCGCCGACCAGGGCGTGACGATCCCTAAGGAAACCTTTATTCGCGGCGATGCCGAGCAGTTTGGCACCTTCCTTAAGGCGCGCATCAACAAAAAACTCCGCATCGAGACCAAGCGCAAGAAGATGAAGGCTGAAAAGGCCGCCGCCGAGGCCAAGCAGGGCGACAAGCCCCAGGAGACCAAGGGCAAGCAGCGCAAGCAGAAGAAGAACAAGAAGAAGCGCTAAGGCCAAGACAGACAGGCAGCCTCGCATCCCGTTATCCTCGCCATCCGCCCGAGCGTGCTACACTAGCAGCATCTATGCCACCGCGAACGGCTCGGCTCCGCGCCCGCCGCTCGCAAACGAACTTTAAACGCACGAGGGTTGGCCATGCCGCTTTTCTCGCAACATACCGCCCGGTTCTCGCCGGACGTTCCTTTGGAGGGCACCAGCTCTCGCGAGCTGCTCAAGCGGTACCAGCCGCTCGAGACACTTGCGACCGGCGGTTTTGGCTCCATCGAGATCTGCCGCGACACGCACCTGCGCCGCCGCGTCGCCATTAAGCGCATCCCCCTTATCAACGGTGCCGGCATGCCCGCCAGCGACATCATGGATGTCCTGCGCGAGGCGCACACTGCCGCCATGCTTCAACATCCCAATATCGTGCAGGTCATCGACTTTACGCACGACACAGCCTATGCCTACCTGGTTATGGAATATGTCGATGGCATGTCGCTGGCCGAGTTTTTGCACCGCGTGGACGGCCACTCACTTACCTTTGACGAGGCCGCAGCCATTGCCGATGCCCTGGGCCAGGCGCTTACCTTCGCCCATAGCAATGGCGTACTCCACCTGGACATTAAGCCCGCCAACGTGCTCATCGACCACTCGGGCAATGTAAAGCTCACCGACTTTGGCATGGCGCGACTGTCGTCCGCCGGTGGCTTTGGCGGCTCGCGCGGCGGCACCATCGGCTACATGCCGCCCGAGCAGCTCGATATCGAGACCGGCACGGTCGACGAGCGCGCCGATGTCTTTGCCCTCGCCTGTGTGATCTACGAGGGCCTGTGCGGCAGCGCTCCCTTTATGGCGGCCACGCCCGCCGACTCGCTCGACCGCATCATCGGCGGCGCCACCTATCCCAGCGAGCTGATACCACACTTTCCCCCGGGAGCCGAGGCCGCGCTCATGAGCGCGCTCTCCCCCATGCCGCAGGACCGCCCCAACAGCATCGAGGCATTTTGCGACCAGCTCCTTGCCGGTCTGGGCAGCGTGCGCGAGGGCCGTCGCAGCCTGGAGCAAATGGTTGGCGAGCTTTCGGATGACGAGCAGGAGCTCGACGGTATCGAGCCGTCGCACTACGAGGACGACGCCATCGAGGTCGACCCCGCACTCGGCTGGGCGGGCACGCGCTGGAGCCATGCGCGCGACTACACCATGCGCATTATCTCGGCGCTAACGTGTGGCACCTTTAGCTTTTTGCTGATGCAAACGGCCGGGGTCGCGGCGCTTCCCGGCCTGGTCATTGCGGCTATCGCAATCGGAGCGGCGGCTGGCCTGGCCCCCCAGATTGGCTCGGCCATCTCGGCTGTGGGCTTTTTGGTGCTCATGGCCAACGCCACCATGCAGGCACAGGGCATCCTGTCGATGTTGCCCGTCGCGGTGATCTTTGCCGCCGCCATGTCCGGTTGGTGGATCGCCTGGGGTCGCACCGAGGCTGCCGCGAGCGCCGCACTCACCTGTGCACTCGCGCTTGGCTGTCTGACCGGCAATACCTTCCTGGCAGCTGGGGTCGCCGCCGGCGTCGCGTCATTTTGGCTCGGCCCGGCAAGCGCCGCCGCGGCAACGGGCATGGGCGCGCTTTTTGCCCGTCTGGCCACGGTCGCGCTTTCAGCCGGAGGCGTGCTGGGGCTCGGTAACGTTGCCGCAGCGCTGGGAGACCCGCTCCTTTGGGCTGCCTTTGGGCTGGTCGCGGCAACTGCCGCGGCGTCATCTGCGCTGCTCAATGCACATGCCAAGCGTGCCGATCAGGGCTCAAACCTTGCCGCAATCGCCGCCATCATTGCCACCGGCATCGGCTGCTCAGCGGCGTCCTGTCTTGCACACCATATGGAAATTGCCAGCCTTGCAGCCGCGGTCATCGCCAAGGCGGCGGTTGCGGGAACCCTATCCTCTATAATCGTTGGGATATGCCTATATTTGCTCGGATACCAAAGAACCTATACGGAGAGTGATCTTTCGTGAACTTCCTGAACATCTTCGAGGACCACGTGGCCGGCATCTTCGGTGCCACCCGTGCCCCGTTCTCCTTTAAGAAGCTTGCCAAGCAGGCCGCTCGCGACATGGAGGATCAGACTCTGGTGATCAACGGCGTCAACACGGCGCCGGCACTCTATACCATCCTGATCGCCGCCGACGACGATCCCATGCTCGCCCCGTTCTACCCCGAGCTTTCGCGCGAGGTCCGCGAGTTTGTGAAGGCGCAGGCCGAAAAGCGCCGCTATGTCTTTGTCGGCGAGCCCCTCGTGCGCTTTATGATCGATCCGCAGCTGCGCGCCGGCAAGTTCTCGGTCTTTGCCGAGAACGTCGATGCCCCCACGCTTGGCCGCCTGTACGAAGAAGAGCGCGCCTATCAAAACGGCCTGGGCCAGAACAACTCCGCGACAAGCCGTGCCGCCAGCGCCCCGCGCGCCGGCCAGCAGCAGTTTGCTGCCCCGCAGCAGCAGCGCCCCGCCGCCATGCCCCAGCAGCAGCCGACGCCTCGCGCCGCCGCTCCCGACCCGCTTGCCGTGGCAGACCCCTTCGCGCCTAGCGTCCCCGACCCCGCCGCCGCACCCATCCCGGTGCCTCAGACCGTCTCGCGCGACGCGCTTGCCGGCATGGGCGGAGCCGCCGCGACCGGTGCCGCCGTGGGCCTAGGCGCCGCAGCCGGCATCGCCTCCAACATGGCGAGCACTCGCGCCCCGCAGCGCCCGCTCGCCCAGCTCGTCGACGTCGTGAGCGGCGAGAGCCATAGCATCACCTCCGCACAGGTGACCATCGGTCGCGAGCGCTCAGTTTCCGACATTGCCCTGCGCGACCCCAACGTGTCGCGCCGCCACGCCCAGCTCACCTTTACGGGCTCGGATTGGTCGATCGAGGACCTCAATTCCACCAACGGCACGCTCGTCAACAACCGCCGCATTACGCGCTGCCCGCTGCGCAACGGCGATCTGCTGACGTTTGGCCTGAGTACCTTTGAATTTAGGGGATAGTCGCTTATGAACATCGATATCGTCCTTTTTGCAGGCCGCATCGTCCTGGTCGCCCTGCTCTATATCTTTCTGTTCGCCGTCATGAAGACCGGCGTGGGACTTGTGCGTGGACAGCGCCGCGACTCGGCTATCTGGACGATCGATGTGGACAAGGGTCCGCGCGGTATCCGCGGCATCCACGTAGACATGCTCGGCCCCGTCATCGTCGGTCGCTCGCCGTCTTCGGACATCTGCATCAACGAACCGTTCGTCTCGGCCTCGCATGCGCGCTTTTCGCTACAGGGCCCGGCGCTCATCATCGAGGACCTCAACTCGCTTAACGGCACGCTCGTCAACGGCCGCCAGCTCGTGGAGCCCGCAACGCTGCGCGAGGGCGACGAAGTCCAGATTGGCGATGTGGTCATGAAGGTGAACCGTCGATGATCGACGAGGAGAACAAGTCCGCAACTATGACCGAGGCACCGGCTGCCGCCACAGCTGCGCCGGCCCACGCCGCTCCGGCGGGCTCCGCACCCGTGGAGCCCGAGGACACCGTGTTCTCCCTGCCTCTTTCGCATGTAACGCATGATATTTCGGATCTCGCCGATAACGAGGACGAAGAGGATGCCGCAGCGGCGCCCATCGGCGCACATGCTGCGGAACAGCCCACAGCGCCCGAAGCAACCCCGGCGCCGGCTCACTTTGCAGAGCCCGTCGCCGCGGCAATCAACGAGAGCGCTGCGGTGTTTGCAGCACCCGAGCCCGCCGCGCCGGCGTTTCCCATAGCCCCGGCATCCGAGGTTGCGCCCGCGTCTACGCCGGCGCCCGAGGCAGGGCCATCCCCCGAGGACGGCCCTGCGCCCGCAAGCGAGTCCGATGCCGTGGCCGAGCCCGCCGCCCAGTCGCAAAGCACGCCCGCGCCGTCGCACTTTTCGACGCCCGAGCCTATAGACGTCAGCCCGCAAGACGACGAGTCGACCGCCCGCATGTCCGAGGAGCCCGACTCCCCGGACACCGGCGATTCCGAATCAAACGCCGAGACCGACACCGTCTCTCCCGGTGACACAGCCGAGATCGACGTTGCCGCCGTTGAGGCCAAGCTCAAAGACCCCGGATCGACCATGAGCTTTGAGCCCCTGACCGAGGAGCGCATCGAGACCGACTCGACCTATGATGCCGGCACCACCACGCAACTCATGTGGGGCGCCCGCTCCGACGTTGGCTGTGTGCGCCCGCACAATGAGGATTCCTACCTGGTGCAGTCGCCGCTCTTTTGCGTATGCGACGGCATGGGTGGTCACGCTGCCGGCGAGGTAGCCTCTTCCATCGCCGTCGAGACTATTGCCAAGACGGCCCCACAGTCCGCCGACGCAGCACGCCTGGCCGCAGCCGTCGAGGCAGCCAACGCCGCCGTAATCGAGGCGGCACTGAACGGCCTGGGCAAGCCCGGCATGGGCTGCACAGCCACCTGCGCCTACATCGAAAACGACACGCTCGCCATCGCCCACGTGGGCGACTCTCGCGCCTATCTGCTCCACGAGGGCACGCTCATCCGCGTGACCCGCGACCACTCCTACGTGGAGGAGCTCGTGGACGCCGGCGAGATCACGGCAGACGAGGCTCGCGTCCACCCCAACCGTTCGGTCATCACCCGCGCACTGGGCTCGGACCCCGCCATGTATGCCGACCACTTCACTCTGCATATCGAGGAAGGCGACCGTCTGATCCTGTGCTCCGACGGCCTCTCGAGCATGATTCCCGATAGCGATATCGAGAACATCGCCACGCAGTCCTCAACCGCGCAAATCTGCGTCGACAACCTAGTGGACGCGGCGCTTGCCGCCGGCGGCCACGACAACGTGACCGTAGTAGTCGTTGACCTGGTTGACGATGGCGTTATGCGCGAGGCGCAACGCGTGCGTCGCCGCAACATTACTATCGCCGCCATCCTGGCCCTCGTCTTTGTGCTGGCAGCTGGCATCTGGGCCTACACGGGTGTCACCGGCTCATACTACCTGGGTACCTACCAGGGCAATGTCGCCGTCTGGCGCGGCCTGCCCGGCAAGCCGCTCGGACTCAAGCTCCACTGGCTCGAGAGCGAAACCAGCATTAAGCTGTCCGACCTGCCCGAAGACACGCAAAACCGCCTCAAGGCGGGCATTCCGCAAACAAGTGTCGACGATGCGCAGGACACGATATCCAAGTACCGCCACCAGATCGACGAGGAGCAGACCCGCCAGGTGATCGACGCGCAAACGATTCGCGACAACACCAATCAGGGATCGGCCTCCGAATCAGATTCCGAGAAAACCGCCGAACAGTCCGCCGAGGCCGAAGCCTCCGATAAGAACTAGAAAGGGAGTGCCGCTTATGAGTCGCCGCAACACCGAGCTGCTCTTGCTCATCGCCTCGGCGTTCCCCGTCATCCTGCTGTATGCGATGTACGTGCTCACTGCGGGCGCCGCTATCTCCTTTGAGACGCTCGCCGTACCGATCGGCCTCTTTGCCGCCTTTGCCGCGGCCCACATTGCCGTGCGCATCTTGGCGCCCGGTGCCGACCCCGCCATCCTGCCCATCGTATTTATACTTTCGGGCATCGGCATCACGTTCGTGACGCGTCTCGCCCCCGCTCTCGCCATCTCACAGCTCATCATCCTGTTTGTCTCGGTGGCGCTCATGGTGGGAACGCTTGCACTAGTCAAAAACCTCGACGTGGTCATGCGCTACAAGTACACCTTTGGCATCATCGGCATCATCCTGCTGATGCTGCCTATCTTTATCGGCACCACGATCTCGGGCTCCAAGCTGTGGATTCGCATCGCGGGCTTTACCATCCAGCCCGGCGAGTTCGCCAAGGTCTTTATCGTGCTGTTCCTGGCCGGGTACCTGGCCGAGAACCGCGAGCTGCTCTCCATCTCCAACCGCAAGATCTTGGGCTTTAAGATCCCTCGCCTGCGACTGCTACTGCCGTTGTTTGCCGTGTGGGGTGTGTGCCTGCTCGTCGTCGTCTTCGAACGCGACCTGGGTTCGGCCGTGCTGTTCTACACCATCTTCTTGCTGATGCTCTACGTTGCCACGGGGCGCTTTTCGTATGTCGTTATCGGCCTTGCGCTCTTAGCCGTTGGAGCCGTGGGCGCCTACAAGTTCCTGTCGCACGTTCAGGTGCGTTTCCAGGTTTGGGTCGATCCGTTTAAGGACGCCCAGGGTCAGGGCTACCAGATCGTCCAGTCGCTCTTCTCGCTTGCCGATGGCGGTCTGGTCGGTGTTGGCATCGGCAACGGCATGGCCAACAACATCCCTGTCGTCGAGTCCGACTTTATCTTCTCGGCTATCGGCGAGGAGATGGGCCTTTTGGGCGGCGGCGCCGTGCTCATCCTGTTTATGCTCTTTGCCGTGCGTGGCCTGACCACAGCTGCCCGCGCAAAGTCCGACCTTGCCGCCTTTAGCGCCACCGGTCTTACGGCAGCCATCAGCTTCCAGGCCTTCTTGATCGTTGGCGGCGTAACCCGCCTGATCCCGCTGACCGGCGTCACCCTGCCCTTTATGAGCCAGGGCGGCTCCTCGCTGCTGGCAAGCTTTATCATCGTCGCACTCCTGCTACGTGCCGGTGACGAGGCGACCGGACGCGAGGCCGAGCTTACCGGCACCGGCACCATGGCCGCCATCACCGATGATCAGGTCGCATCTGCCGCCGCCCCGACGGGCTCGCGCTTTGCCACCTCGTCTTCCTACGGCAGCGGCAGCCATTCCGTCGGCTCGCGCATGCGCCGTCGCCTGCTCGACACGCCTGAATCCGGTGTGCTCGGTCGCGTGGCGCTCGCCAACCGTCTAACCCGTGCGGTGCTCGCCTTTACGGCGCTGTTCGCCATCCTTATCGGCAACCTCACCTATGTCCAGGTCATTAAGGCCAAGGACTATCAGGACATGCCGACCAACAACCACACCATCGCCCGCTCCAAGTACATCCAGCGCGGCTCCATCATCACGTCCGACGGCGTGACGCTGGCCGAGTCGCTGCAGCAGGAGGACGGCACCTACGTACGCTCCTACCCCAACGGTAACCTGGCAGCGCACGTGGTTGGCTACGTGAGCCAGCAGTATGGCACCACCGCCATCGAGAGCGTCATGAACGACACGCTCACCGGTTCTAAGGACTACTCCAGCTGGAACAATGCCATCGCGTCGCTCGCGGGCCAGACCCAGCCGGGCAACACCGCCAAGCTCACCATCGACTCGCGTATCCAGACGGCGGCCGAGCAGGCACTCAAGGGCTTTAAGGGCGCTGTAGTGGTCATCGACCCGCGTACCGGCGCGGTGCTCGCATGTGCCAGCTCGCCCACCTACGACAACACCAACATCGATGCCCTGCTGCAGACGGGCGGCGGCGAGGACGGCTCCATGTACAATCGCGCCATGGACGCGCTGTACACGCCGGGCTCCACGTTTAAGGTCGTTACGCTTTCCGCGGCACTCGAGACCGGTACCGCCAGCCTTTCCAGCACCTACCAGGCGCCCGGCTCCATGGACATCGGCAACGCACCGGTCACCAACGATGCCAACGAGAGCTACGGCACCATCAGCCTGCAGCAGGCCTTTGCCGTGTCCTCCAACGTCGTCTTTGGCCAGGTGGCAAACGAAGTTGGCGCAAACACGCTCGTGCAGTTTGCCAACGCCTTTGGCTACGGCCAAAAGCTCGGCCAGGACCTGACCTCCGCGGCCTCCATCATGGCCGACCCGTCGCTCATGACCGAGTGGGAAACCGCCTGGGCCGGCGCCGGCCAGCCTGTCGGCATGGACCATACGCCCGGCCCGCAGACCACCGTCATGCAAAACGCCGTGATTGCCGCTGCCATCGCTAACAGCGGCGTGGTCATGGACCCGTACTTTGTAGCCCAGGTACTCGCCCCGGACGGAACCGTGGTCAAGACCACGCAGTCCCGCTCGCTGGGTCAGGCCGTCAGCTCCGCCACGGCCGACCAGGTCAAGCAGGCCATGCTTGCCGTCGTCCAGTCCGGCACCGGCACCGATGCCCAGATCCCAGGCGTCAAGGTCGCCGGCAAGACCGGCTCGGCCGAGACCGGCGGCACCAACGTCAACTCGATGTTCGTTGGCTTTGCACCTTACGATTCACCCACGGTCGCCATCTCGGTGGCCTTGGAGGATTACGACAAGCATGACGTCAAAGCCGCCAAGATCGCCGGCATCGTCCTGACCGCGGCGCTTGCCGCACAGGGAGCGTGATGCCCATGATCGAATCGGACACCCGAGGCGCGCCGCGGCCGAAGAGCTAGCGTCAAAGCGCCACACGGCCCCAGCGGCCACATCGTAGGTACTACACACATCGTTGAGCGAATAGTTATGTTAGGAGCAGGAATGGAACAGAGGGTCCTCGGGGGAAGATACCTCCTCAAGGATAAGGTGGGAACAGGCGGCATGGCGACCGTCTACCGTGCACAGGACCAGGTCCTCGACCGCACGGTAGCCGTCAAGATTATGCTGCCGCAGTATGCCGGCGACGCAACCTTCGCCGCACGCTTTAAGCAGGAGGCCCAGGCAGCAGCCGGTCTCTCCTCCCCCTATATCGTGGGCGTCTACGATTGGGGCAAGGACGGCGACACCTATTACATCGTCATGGAGTACCTGCGCGGAACCGACCTTAAGAGCGGCATCAAGAGCCACGGCGCCCTCGACCCCAAGAAGGTCGCCCAGATCGGCTCGCAGATCAGCTCCGCGCTTTCGGTCGCCCACAAGCACGAGATCATCCACCGCGACATTAAGCCGCAGAACATCATGGTGCTGCCCGACGGCAACATCAAGGTGATGGACTTTGGCATCGCGCGCGCCAAGAACAGCCACCTCACGCAAGACAACAACGTGCTGGGAACCGCCCACTACGTCAGCCCCGAGCAGACCCGTGGTCAGGACCTTGGCCCCACCTCGGATATCTACTCGCTGGGCGTCGTGATGTATGAGTGCGCCACCGGCCGCGTTCCCTTTGACGGTGACGACGCCATCTCGGTCGCACTCAAGCAAGTCAACGAGTTGCCTATTCCGCCGAGCCAGATCAACTCCGGTGTCGACGCCGACCTTGAGCGCATCATCCTCAAGTGCATGGAGAAGGACCCGGCAAACCGCTTCCAGACCGCCGACGAGCTTCGTCAGGTGCTCAATAGCTACCTGTCGGGCCGTGCCGTCAACGTCTCGGAGCCCACGCGCATCATCGGTGCCCCCGGTGAGCTGGGCGCCACCAAGACTCGCGAGCTTTCCGATCAGACGCGCGCCATGGTGCGTCCCGTCTCGGGCGTGAGCGGCCAGAATACCGCCCGTAGCTCGGTTTCGGGCTCCACCGGCTCCTACGAGGTCGAAAAGCCCAAATCCAACAAGAACAAGATCATCGCCGCCGTGGTGGCAGCCGTTGCCGTCATCGGCATCGTGGTGGCCTTTGCCACAGGACTCTTTGGCGGCGAGCAGGTCACCGTGCCCGATGTGCTGGGCAAGGACCAGCAGACTGCCGTCGAGCTGATCAAGGAAGCCGGCCTCGAGGTCGGCACCATCGACCAAAGCTACAACGACGATGTCGACGAGGGCAAGGTCGCCGAGCAGACGCCCAACGGCAACACCAAGAAGGCCAAGGGCACCAAGGTGAACCTGGTAATCTCCAAGGGCCCCAAGCCCTCCGAGAAGGTTGAGGTTCCCCGGCTTGTCGGCCTGACCAAGGACCAGGCAGAAGCCGCGCTGGCAAGCGTCGGCCTGAAGGGCAACGCCTCCGAGGAGACCAACGAGGCCGATGAGGGCCAGGTCTTTGAGCAGGGCACCGAAGCCGGTAGGGAAGTCGCGAAGGGCACGACCATCTCGTACAAGGTCTCGAGCGGCCCAGATACCACGTCCGTCCCCGACCTGACCGACATGACCGAGGCCCAAGCACGCAACGCCCTCGATATGGCAGGCTTTGGCGTCGACGTGAGCTACCAGGAGAACGACTCGGTGACCGAGGGCACCGTGATCAGCTGGAACCCCAGCGGCAAGCAGAAGCCCGGCGCCACGATTACCGTCGTCATTGCCAAGAAGTCCGGCAAGGCCAGTGTTCCGGGCAACCTGTACGGCAAGAGCATCTCCGCCGCCGTCACCGCGCTCAACAACGCCGGTTTCTATAACATCGGCTTCTGTGACCAGAACGGCAATCCCGTAAGCGGTAACGAGGATGCCACCGTTACGGGCGTCTCCCCCACCGGCAAGCAGTCCACCGACAGCACGATCACGCTAACAGTCGCACTTTCTGGCTCGGGTTCGGGCTCTGGCTCGGGCACGGGTGACGATTCCGGTACGACCAACTAGTCGCCACCCCACCGCTCATCACGGCTCTCGCCGCAAACATATTCGCTCACAGGCGCCCGCTTGCTCCCCCAGCAAGCGGGCGCTTCGTTTTTGACATGACATGAACCAGAAGAGCCCGGCACCGTGGTGGTACCGAGCTCGGCAAATATCTGGTGCCCCCGGGCGGATTCGAAAACTCCCCCCGCGGGGAAATGAGTGACGCGGGTGCCGACGGTCCGAATCCTGCCCTTAGACCAGAAGAGCCCGGCACCATAGCGGTACCGGGCTCGATATTCCTCTGGTGCCCCCGGGCGGATTCGAACCGTCGACACCCGCTTTAGGAGATATGATTTAATGCTACCCCCTACCATTCATCAAGCATCATTGAACATCATATAACCGCAGATAAACATAGCAGTTTGTGTCTTTTGCCTCCGGTAGCTGCGCCTATGCTTTTACAAACATATTACTAACGGCTTTAGCTAAACTGCACTCAATGAATTGTTGAAAACTATTCAAAGAAACGGAGTGCAAAGATGTCAGAACAGCCACTAATTAGCGGAAGAGGCACGTGTTGGAAAGACAAGAGATCACCTAACACCTATCGCTATTATTTTTCCCTTGGAGTCAAGGACCCGAAGACAGGGCGCTACAAACGATCCCCAACTTATACGGTTCGTTGCAAGACTAAAACAGAAGCTAAGGCTGCAATGCAGGCCAAGCTGGCTGAAATCAACTCCTCTGGCACGATCACTAAAACTAAAAAGCCCACTTTGCTTGCGTCCTACTGCTGGGCCTTTCATGAAAATAGGGACACCGAGCTTGCGCCAACGAGCTATGAAAGAGAAGCGTACGATTGCAGGCATATCGAAGACCTATTCGGTGCGTTTCAGACAATAGAGGGGCTAACTCCCGATCTAATCGAAGAAGCATATGCCGAAGCTCGTCGTACGGGAAAATACAAACCATCAGAGCTTGTACGAATCAATTCGAAACTGCGTCAGATTCTGTCAAATGCAGTCGCAAAGAGAATAATTGACCGAAACCCCTGCGCTACCGTTCATGTTCGCAGACCACGCAACAAAAGAGAATCACTGACAATCGACCAAGTAGCTACCCTATGCACACATCTTCAACACATTGAGCTCACCGCCGAAGCTGTTGGTACGCTAGTACTAGTGTATACGGGTATGCGGAAAGGCGAGATGCTGGGCCTCGAATGGCGCGATTGGGACCCTGCCAATAAAACCTTGAAAATTGACAGGCAGTACACCAACGACCATGAACTGAGGGCACCCAAGTCACAAGAAAGCCAACGCAAAATCCCCGTTGGAGAAACCTTGGCCGAACGTCTTCAATCATGGTCAGCCATACAAAAAGAGCTCCTGGCCTCTCTGGGGCTGTCCCAGACTGGCAGCACTCCCATCATTAGCGATATTGCTGTCAAGCAGGGGGTCCCTACTGTCTGTCACATGAAAAACTACATCTTCAACCATTGGTTTCGCGATTTCGCAGTTAGCTGCAATCTTGGAATCTATGAGCCGAACAATTCGACTGGCGGAAAACTATATAAGGGCATCTGCCCGCATCAGCTCAGGCATTGTGTAAGCACTTTTATGCTGGCGAACGGATCGGACGTTAGAAGCGTGCAAGGTATTCTTGGCCACGCGGACCCCAATATCACGCTCAAAACGTATACAAGCCTCGTTCAACAATCAGAAATAAAAGCAGTTAAAGGCTACGAAGACTTCATCAACGCCTATATACAGAAAAGCGAGAAATAGCATGTTATTCATTCATCGTTTCATCAATAATATTACGGTACTATACTACTATTTCCGCAGGTAAACGCTTTATTTGATTGACATCTAATGAGTTTTAATAGATTCTAAAGCTGTCAGATGGCTACGCATGTAGTCATAAAAACCGGCCCCCCCAAGTGCTTATGAACCTGGTAAGTCTTACAAGCACAGGGAGGGCCCTCATTGAAAGGATAGCTCATCATGGCTACTCCACAGATTAGCACTCAGGCGTCCACACCGACTTTCCCCACTGGTGCCGCTCAGTGCGATCGGTTGCTCCGCGTTAACGATATCCGCGAACTCACTGGCTGGAGCGAAAATACCGCGCGCAAGTTTATGCGCGAGTCCGGCAAGCTCATCCAAATCCATCGCTCGAATTACATGTTTGAAAGCTCGTTCTACGAACTTTTCAAGCAGCTCGAAGGTCGTACCGCCCACCTTGACTAGGCGGTAAACATGAGCGAGCTACCGTCGATTTCCGACAAATATTCCGATGATGTTACTGAGCAACGAGAGATTAGAAGGAAAATGGATAACGCGAATTTTATTTCGGTGCCCGACTGGGCGTGTTGTGCCACCACTGTCGCTGCCGAGCGCCTCATCCTCGGCCTAGTATGGAAGCTTGGAAATCCTTCCAAAAAACAAACGAGCCATGGGCTTTTACGCAAAAAGCAAATGGATTGAGGAGCGCTACCACCTGAGTAAGAACACGATCTCCCGGGCCTATACCTCTTTGAAGGATAAAGGGTTTATTCAAAAAGCGGGCGATGGCAGCTGGATGCTTAATTACGCCGCAGTCTACCCCGCCGCAATCGAAAACGGCTGGGAGCCCAAGAAATCTTAAGTCCATAGCCCGACTATCGAGGTCGTGAAGGTCGGTAATCGCCGGGCGTCTATAAGAGCATGCCACGGATGTAAAATGAAACAGGGTCGAACCGAAACAGTTCCCGGACAATTGGCGTCCGGCCAGACACTTCGATTCGACCCTTTTTCATGCCCGCATCTAAAACAATCCCATAATCATTCTCGACATCTTTAACGCCATCACTCTCCCGCCACCAACACGTCGTAGGAGCCATTTACAACGAATCGATATGGCCGTCCATTCATGGTCTTTAAGGCGCGTGATACCATGAAAACGTGCGGTATTTCTCCAACCGAAAACCTGCATGAACGTATGACTTGAGACGCTTTTAGAACTCACCAAGCGCAGGACAAACACAACTCAACAGCGGCAGCGTATTTGTTCCCAGCCGTACGGCATGGCGGAGCCATGCCCATTGTTGATTGGAGTGCCGCACGATGACAGACAACCCAAACGAGAGAAAAATCAGCGAGACGCCCGGCGTGAAGTCCGTCCTCGATGAGGCCGCCGAGCGGATCGAGGCGACATGGCGGGAGAAGCTGCTGCGCGAGACGGGCAACCTCATGACCGAGAACGCGCTGCTCATGGCCCAGGTGGATGAATTCAGCCGCAAGCTCGTCGAGGCGACGGATCGGAACGAAAGACTTGAGGCCGACTGCAATGAGCGGATTGCCTTTATAGAGGAGAAGTTCGAGCTCGATACCGCGAGCCTCGAGCTCGAGAACAACGAGCTCCACGCCGCAAGCGTCAGGTACTTCTCCCGTGCTAAGGAGCTCGGCAGGCAGGTCGTTCAGCTCCGCGCCGAGGCTGAAGCCATGGCCGATGAGATCGAGCGCCTGCGCGTCGAGCGTGACGCCGCGTTGAAAGCCCAGGCCGAGCTGAGCGATGCGCTCCTGGCCCAGCACGACCTGATGGCCGCGGTAGCCGCCCTCAAGGACCGCCTCGCCGCCTCCGAGCAGCGGGCAGCCGCGGCCGAGGCCAAGGTCGAGGCCATGACCCAGATGAAGGATGAGTAGGTCGCATAGCATCTAATTTTCTAGAAACCCTCTAGAGCATTTCTAGGGGGTTTCTAGAACTGAGAACCGGGCGCAGCATCTTCGATCGGCACGATGTCTTGGTAGATCAAGCGATGCCCGGCGTCGAGCCATTCGTCACCGTGGTAATGTCCGAAGAACCAGGCGCAGTAATCGAGCCGTCCGTCGAGCTCGCCCAGGAAGGTTTGCAGCGGATCCCCGCGGTACTCACGTCCGCGTTCGCGGCACAGCCCCTCAGCAAGGGCAGCAGGAGCCTCGTGAGTCACAACGTGGTCGACTTTCCAGCCCACGCGGTCGAGCGAGGCGCGGCAGTGCTCCATCTCTTCCTCGCTCGGCATCTCCTCGGGCCACCAGCTCCTCCCCTCCCTGCGATACTGCCTGTCGTTGCTCGAGGCACCGCCCATGGCAAGGACCGTGAGCCCGTCGATGTCGAACACCTCTCCGCGCATCAGGTGCAGCACGTGCGGTCGCGCCTCATGAACGAGGCCGCCGTTCCACTCCCGCACCGGCAGTTCTGCCAGCATCCGGTGGTTCTCGTGGTTGCCGTCTACGAAACACGTGGTCCACGGCTTCGACTCAAACCAATCGAGCCAATACCTCTCAGCATTCGAGCCGTCCCAGACAAAGCCGAAGTCGCCGGCCACGATCACCACATCGTCGCTCGTCAGAGTCCGGCCCAGCGGCCAAGACCTGAAGGCGAACCTGCTGGCCCCGTACTCGGCCCTGCCGTGCACGTCTCCTGTCACATAGATAGCCATCAGTACGCACCCCACGGCAGGAGTTTGTCCCCGAGCCTCACGATTCGGTCGTACAGCACGGTATGACGTTCGTCCGGGTTGCCGTCTCGGTGAAAATGGCCGTAATACCAGCGCTTGTAGTCCAGGCGGCCCTCGAGCTCGTCGAGGAATCCGGTCAGCCGGTCCACATCGGGGCGTTCCCAGCCTGGGTCCGGGTAGAGCGTCGGCGAGAGCATGCGCGTGGCGCAGGTATGGGTGATGACGCAGTCGACCTTCCAGCCGACCTCGTCGAGCCTTGCCCGCGCGGCATCGAATTCGCGCTCGTCCGGGAGCTCCTGAGGCCACCAGCTGGAATACGGCACGCGGTATTCCCTGTCCACGCTCGTGGCACCGCCCATGGTGAAGACCGTCGATCCGTCGAGCTCGAAGACCTCCCCGCGCATGAGGCGGCGGATAGACGAAGTATCCGACAGGCGCTGCGTCAGCCCGCCATGCCATAACTCCATGGGGCGCTCCTCCCAGTGATCGAAGCGCTCGTGGTTGCCGTCGACGAACAGTACCGTGTAGGGGCGCGACTCCAGCCAGGCGATGTCGGCGCATTCCTCGGCAGAGAAATCCCACGGAAAGCCAAAGTCGCCGGCGATGATCAGATAGTCGTCGCTGCCAAGACTATCCCCAAGCTCCCAGTCGCGGAGCTTTTGCATGTCGAGCCCACCGTGGATGTCGCCCGTCACATAGACCGTCATCGAATCACCTCTTCCCTCTTGTACGCCGCCAGCTCGCGCTCGACCTGCCTGTCGCCGGTCTCGTTGACCCACCAGGGCCATTTCACCCGGCCGCACGGCTCGTCGACTCCGGCGAACCATTCCCTCAGCTCATCGAGGCTCACCGGGGAGTGCCCGTTGGCATCGCAACCGACGTCGTAGCGCAGAAGGCCCTGCTTGCGGTTGAACTCGTTGTACGCGCCGCCGCTGCTGTGGATGTGCCCGTGGAGGTGCCACGATCCATGGTTCATGCCCTGCCAGTCGGCCATGGGGTAATGGCTCAGGACGATCTTCTGCCCGTCGATCTTGAGCACGCAAATCGGCGGCTCCACGGTGAAGGCGCCCGCGACCGCCGGCTGGGTCCAGTCCTTGTCGTGGTTTCCCGGGACGAGGTGGATGCGCCTGCAGGCGATCCGCTTGCGCAGCCCGTAGGCGTCCTGGGCGGTCATCTTGAATGAGAAATCCCCCAGGATGTAGAGCTCGTCGTCCACGGCAACCTTGCCATTGATGTTGTCGACGATGGCGTCGTTCATCTGCCAAATCGTCTCCCACGGGCGGTCGGTGAACTTCAGCACGTTCTCATGCCCGAAGTGGGTGTCGCTGGTAAACCAGATCATTTTTATGTCTCCTTTTATCGCTAAAAAACGTTCTCCTTCGAGGTCAGGAGACGTTTTATGAGCGACATGAGGTGCATATCCCTCATGTTTCAAGCTCCAATCTGCCGGATTTGCCCAACTATATAAGTTTACGCCCACGCGCGAACAGGATTTGATTTTTGAAATATGGACGAATTCCTCGTCAGGAGGGTAAAATGGTGCCGACGGCAGCCCAAGTTGTAGAGAGCTGGGCAGAGCCGTTGCTTAATGAAGTTGGGTCATCGTCTTAGCGACGGTGGCCTTTCTTTTTGGGCTTCGAACCCTGCTTGAGTGCCTTGGAAAGGCCGACAAGGGCCGTGAGGAGCGAGACCATAGCGGTCAGGAGCTTCACGAGCTCGGTGAAATCGGTCATGGGCATCACCTCCCATCAAATGGAGGGCTCTGCCCGGCACGAGGGCTGCCGACAGCAAGGACGATTCTATCAGAGCGGCTGACCCCCGCCGATCAATTCATACTCCTCATCCTCGCCGAATTGCGAGTATGGCAGAATCGGCACTGGATGGCAGCGCGCTAGGGCACCGACGATAGGCTTTCCAAAACTAGCGAGGCGCGTCGCCGCGATCGTAATCGCCTCGGTCGACCGCACGATCGACCTGCGGCGAGATGTCGCCGTTGCCACCATGGGCTCGTCCTGCGGCGCGAACGCGGTCATCGCCAGCATCGGGAACGGCGCCGGCGTAACGGTTGCGAATCTCCCTTGCGTAACCGCGCCGGGCAAGAAGCTCATCACGAACCGCCGGATCCTCGAGCAGATCTTCATCGCACTTCGGTGCGATGAACTTAGGAAAGAGATTGTAGGCGACGCCCTTGCTCGCCTTTGCCTGCTCGACCCACGCCGAATACGCCTTTTTAAGCCGTTGGATGTAGATCTCACAGCGCTTCTCGTATGGAAGGGCTCGCTCGGCCTCCAGCACGTTATTTTTGAAGGCCGCCTCAAGTTGCTTGACCGCAAACCTCCCGTCAAGACGAGTCAGGTTGAAAGTGCACTTCGGGTTGCCGGCCTCCTTGATATCGAGATCTGTCGCATAGACTCGATTGTTCTTGATGAAAATGTCTACGCCCCATGAGGCAAGTAACTTTTTAAACTGCTCCATATTCTTCGGATGACCTTCGTTGATTGCAAGATGGATCAACTCGCGCAGATTGTTTTTATAACTGTACTCTCCCCGCTCAACGATTTTCTTTTCAGTGTCGCGCGGCTGTCGGTCTCGAATCTTCGAGTTCTTCTTTCCCTTTTCGAGCTGAGCGAGATTCCAGGCCTCGTCCATTTCACGAACCCACGCAGCGCGTTCGTACTTTCCGCGACGCCCACCCGTCTCGCAACGCTTACCCGTCAAAAGATCCGTGCGGTTGATTGCCATGTGAACCGCAAAACGTTTTCCCGCCTTATCGCTTTCCTCATGCAAGGCGACAATCACTTGTTGATGCGGATAGTGTTTCGCAAGCCATTGCTCCGCGTAGGCCATACATGCATCGGGGGTCATCTTGCCTCCGTTGCAGCTGCACTCCTCGGGAAGAAACGCAAGAACCTGATGAAGCATCGTTATGTTCTTCGCGCCGGCACGCGCGGGCCTGTCGTGATGAAACATCTTCCGCGTCATAGCCATCTCGGAAAACCAGTGCTTTCGGTTCGCGAGGTTCCAGCCGCCGCGGGCCAAAGCGTGCTTGCCGTTAATGTACTCGCGCACATTCTTCGCGTAGCGCTCGGACGAAACACCTTTCTGCTTAACGACGGTCATCGAGCTCACCGCCATCGGTGAAATAGCGCTGTTCGAGCTCTTCGATGAAGAGAGTGACTTTACGGGCATTTTGGTAAACCTTTTCGAGTGTGCGGAAAACAGCTTTCTCGTTGTAGGCCGGAAGACCCTGTGCGTTCATAAAGTACATCAGCTGATTGAGATTCGTTCCCTCGCGATACAGCTCGCGATAGATTTTCGCGACCTGGCTCATATCGAAATCGATTTTCTCGATTTTCCCGGCAAGCATCACGCGGCGGGCATACGCACTGACGGTCGCACCGAGTGCATCCGCCTGTTTGCAGATTGCCTCGTGTTTGTCATCGCTGACTTTAACGTAAATGACCTTCGAACGCTTTTTGTCCGAATCACCTGAAACGGGTTGCAGCTTTTTACTGCGGCCACCGTCATCATTTTTAGAAATGACTAGATCATCGAGTGAATCACTCCGATGAATCAAGGCATAGCGAATGAGTTCGGCCTTCGTCATGCCTGCCTTGTCCGCCAAAGCGGAAAACGTTTCGTATTCTTCAGAAGTGAGTGTCGCCTTAACGGTGTGTGGACGCTTGCAACTCATCATGCCCCCAGGAAAGCAGAGCGAATCGGTGAGGCCACCGATTCAAAACCAATATGAGATTGCTTTCCTTTTTTTGGGAGCGACTGACGTCGCGCCGATTTTTGAAGTGACGCCGTCGCTTCCCTTAGAAATGAAGGCGTAACTTCATTTCTAACTTTATCGCCGTGGGAGGCGATAAACAAGATGTTTTGGCAGATAAAGGGGCCGAGTATGGCCCCATTTATCTAGCCCAACACCAATCTTGCAATCACCGGAACGGCGATTGGGCGGAGCGGAGCGTAGACACGAAATGAGAGGCCTCGTTTCGAGCGAAAGGCTTCGCGGTGTCGTAGTGTCAGCGGAGACCGTGAGCGGAAGCGAATTTTTAACGCGAGGGATGCCGAGTGTTAGAGATTCGCTGTAGCGAGAGCGGAGCGGTAATACGAATGCGAGAGATGCCGAGAATTTGAAGTCCCGCGCAGCGGACTCCGGGCGAGGGCTAGAGCAAGTTGATGGAAGACCTTACCGATTTGCGGGAGGTTTTGCCCGAAGAATCCGGCACCGCCGGATTCTTTTGGAACGGCCTCTCGTTTGATTGCTTTCCTATCGTTTGCTCCCAGACTGGGCGTCTAAAAAGGCGGCCGAACCGGCCGCCCACAAATAAATAAACATTTACCGAATGTAAGAGGAGAGGAACGATGCACATTACTCCCAGTGACCGGCGACGTCGACAACCCAATGCTGTCCCGTAGCCTGCTGTTCATAATGTCCCTGGTCCTCAGAGGTGGTATACGAATCATCTACAACGGATCCACCGATACCGCCGTTTTCGCCATCGTTAATAATCCAAGCGTAGGCAGCATCGGATGAATCGAAGGGCCCTACCATAGTACCACCATGATTGACCCAGAAACGAGGATGACGCGTGTATACCACGTTCGGTACCCAGACCTGGCTGTAGTCGGTTTCCCAGTGGCCCTGCTCGGCAACCCATTTCTTCTGGCTACCGCTGTTGGAAGAGGAATTATTGCTGCCGGAACCCTGTGAATTGCCGGAATTCTGCTTCGAGTCGGAGGAGTTTCCCTTGCTGTCAGACTTCGACGAGTCGGAAGACTTGTTATCCTCCTTCTTGGAGTCATCGGACTGCTCGTCCTTGCTGTCGGATTCTTTCTTCTCCTCGGTCTTGGTTCCAGAGGTTTGCGTCGCCTTTTCTTCGCTCGGCTTCTTTTTGTCTTTATTTTTTACCGCTGTGGCGGCCCTTTCCGTAGAGCCGCTCCCTTGCTTTGCAACGCTGGCACATCCAAGTTGAGGTGCCGAAAGGCACACCAGAAGCGCAACGATAATAGCCTTTGTTCTCACACCGATCTCCCTGCCCATGAAACCGGGCGTTGGACACCAGCCGATATCCAACGCCCGGCTCGCTTTTACATCTGCTCGCGGCGCTTCTTTTGATCGAGGAAGACGCCGGCTGCCACGAGGACGGTACCGCCGATGACGAACGTCTCGCCGATGAGTTCCGCGCGGTCACCGGTCTGGGCGAGGCTGCCGGGCTGGGCGGTATCCGTGCCGGCGAGATGCTTCGGGGTGTATGCCGCCTGCTGCTTTGCGACCTCCTCTGCCTCCTGTCGTGCGATCTCATCGGAAAGCTTCTGCTCCGCCGCGATGCGGTCGGACTTCGCCTGCTCGTAGGCGACGAGTGCCGCATCATAGCCGGACTGGAGCCCGTCCACCGCGGCCTGCTTCTCGTCCAGGATTGCCTTTGTGGGCGCGACCTTGGCACGTGCCTCGACTGCTGCGGCGAAAAGCGCGTTGAGGGCGTCATCCGCGTTCGCGTCATGGCCGGAAGCGATCGCCGCGCCGGCGTCGATGGAGTTCAGCTTCGACAGCTTGGCGTCTGCCTGCGCCTTCGCCTGCTCGGCGGCGGAGACCAGGGACTCGGCGGCGGCGGTATCCGCCTTCGCGGCATCGAGGGCGGCCTTGGTGTCATTGACGGCCTTTACTGCATCCTGCTCGCGCTGCTGTGCCTCTGCGAGCTTCGCGGCAAGGCCGGTGAGGATGTCGAGGTTCGACTGTGCGTCCTCGAGATCGGTCTGGGAGCCGGTAAGCCTGTCGGCGGCAACGCCGGTGTCGGCCTTGGCGGCATCGACGGCACGCTGGACATCCGCGAGGGCGCGTGCGGTGGCGTCCGCCTTTTGCTCGGCGGCGGCGAGGACGGTCGCCTTCTCGACCTGATCGGCTGCCGCCGCGTCATGGACGCTCTTTGCGGTATCGAGCGCCTTCTTGGCGTCAGCGACGTCCTGGAAGAACTTCGCGAGATCGGCGTTCGCATCCATGACGTCCTGCTGCTTGGCCTCGGTGTCCGCCTTGGCGGAATCCAGCTTGGTCTGGGCGGCCGTTACGACCGCATTGGCGGCATCAAAGGTGACCTGCTTCTGCTGGACGGTCGACTTTGCCATATCGACTGCCGCGTTGGCGGCATCGAGGTCCGATTTCGCCGCATCAAGCTCGGTCTGGGCATCCGTGACGCCCTGCTGCTTGGATGCGAGATCAGTCTTGGCGGCATCGACGGCATGCTGGGCATCGGTGACATCCTGCTTCGCGGCATCGACATCTGCCTGTGCGGAATCCGCTGCGACCTGCTTCTGCTGGACGGTTGTGGCGGCGCCGGCGGCTGCCTGCTTCTTGGATGCGAGATCGGCCTTGGCTGCGTCGAGTGCGCTCTTGGCGTTCTTGAGACCGTTGATATAGGAGGTCAGCTTTTGCTCGTACTCGTCGACGGAGATGGGGTTCGTGTTCCAACCGGAGCCGGACCAGCCGGAGATCTCTGCGGTGTAGCACTGCGTCTGAAGCCCGGACATGGTACCCTTGGTGCAGGTTGCCATTCCCATAACGGCGAGTTCGGGATTGATGATGTTCATGTAATGGCCGACGGTGCCGCTGCTGCCGTTCTCCCAGCGGCAGTTGTCTGCAATCCAATGGTTGATTGCGACGCCGTTCTTTGCATAGAAATCATAGGCATCCTTGCCGACAAGACCGGTGACTCCATAAAGGGCCTCCGTTGCCTTGTCGAAAAAGCCCTTCTCCTGCTCGATCCACTGCCCACTCGGATCGATTCCGTAATTCCATGCCAGGTTTTCGGCAAAATCATATTGACGGGCATGATCGAGCACGGTGTCACTGTAGTTGGCATCCGCAATGGCACCGGCGATGAGCTTGTAGGTGACCTGGAGCTCGGACAGGCCGACCGACTTGCGGTAGTCGTTGACGGACTTCATCCACCTGATCGCATTGAGCATATTGTCAAGAGACGTGGCGTCCTTGGAGTTGCCGACTTCGGTCTTTCCGGCATATTTGGCGTTCAGGATGATGTTGGCTGCATCTTCGGCACCCATGGCACGGAAGAAGCCGATGGCTCCCTGCTTGAGCTGCGCGTCGGCGGTATCGAGTTTCGCCTGGGCCTCGCCGACCTTCTGCTGCGCGGCGGTCACGGCGGCGTCTGCGGTATCCTTTGCGGCCTTGGCGTTCGCGAGCTCTTCGTCGGCGGCTGCCTTGGCGGACTCGGCGTCCTTGACAGCCTGCTTCGCTGCATCCAGCTTGGCGACGGCATCGGCATTCGCCTGCTTGGCGGCATCGAGGTCGGCGTTCGCGGCATCGAGTGCGGACTGGGCGGCGTTCACGCCGGATTCGGCATCGGTCGCGGCCTGCTGCTTCGCGGAGAGGGACGCCTGGGCATCATTCAGTTCGGTCTGTGCCGTTGCCGCAGCGGACTGCGCCTGCTCGAGCTCGGACTCGCACTGGGACTGCACCGCTCGTGCGGCGGCGAGGGCTGCCTCCGCGTCCGCGACCTTCTGTTTTGCCGCATCGTACTCCGGACCGCTGGCGCCTGCCTCCGCTGCAGCGAGGTCTGCTTTCGCCTGCTCATAGGCGGCGCTGGCGGCTGCGGCCTTCGCATCCGCCGCGTCCTTGTTCTGCTGGGCTGCAGAGAGGACGGCATCGGCGGAATCCTTTGCAGACTGGGCCGCAACCAGCTTGGACTGGGCATCGGCAAGCGTCGCGTTGGCGTTGTCAAGTTCAGCCTGTGCCCTGTCCACGGCAGCCTGGGCGTCGCGCACGGCCTGCTCGGCGGCACTGATTGCCTCCGGGGTGGCGCTTACGGCATCTGCCTTGGCTTTATCGAGGGCATCCTTGGCATCCTGGGCCGCCTTGAGGGCGGACTGGTACGCTTCGTCCTCCTCGGACGCATCCGCCTTGGCGTCTGCGAGACCCGCCTTCGCCTGCTCGAGGTCCTTGCCGGCGGCACCGGCGGCGTCCTTGCCCTCCGCGACCTGACGGGCGTACTCGTCCATTGCCGCTCGGTCGGCTGCCGTGCCGGCGCTGACCGCCGAATCGTAGGATGCCTTGGCCTGGTCGCGGGCGGAAGCCGCCTCGTTGTAGGGACCGGCGGCCTCATCGTAGGATGCCTTGGCGGCGTCCTCCTTCGCCTTCGCCTCGTCGACTGCCTTCTGCAGGTCCGCGATGGTCTGTGCGGCGGATTTCGCGCCGGTACCGGATGCCGCGCCGGCATGGGCGGCGATCGGCGACATCACGGCGGGGTGCTGCGTGCCCCCGTCACCGGTCTGGGCGAATGCCGTGAACGGTGAGATGAGGCTCGATCCGGTCATGGCGGCCATGGTCGCCGCGGTGACGGTCAGACGCGCGATCCCCTTCGGAGTGTGAATCTTCTTGTTTGGCAGTGCGGCGAAGTGATCGCCGCCGGCAGCGAAGTGCTTTCCCTGGGTCATTGTGCTGTTCCATTCCTTTTCCGTGCCCTATCCGACTGGGCATCAGAGCGCTTTCCAATAGAGATAATTATGCGCCTTAACTGGGATTATTGTATATAGTCCGTTGGCTTTTATACAACAATCCATGACTCTTTTTGTCATGGATATCTCGCCGCTACAACGATCCTTTGGTCTACGCTGCAAAGAATTAAGATCAAAGTCTGGTTACTCTCAAGTACAATTTGCGAATCGCATCGGCATGGACAGGTCTTACTACGCCTCGATAGAGGTCGGACGAAGAAATGTCAGTCTTTCTAACCTCTGTAAAATTGCTAACGGATTCGACATGACAATCGCTGCACTCATGACTGGTGTGACTGAGAAAACGGATTAGTCCATCAATCAATCAATCAGCGAACGCAGTGAGCGAATCAATCGACGGCACAGCCGGCGGCAAGGACACGGTACGTGGCCGCGCAGCGAGCTTCGCGAGCGAAGAGGACGGCATCGCCGTCCCTATATCTTTATAGTATATTTCTCTATTAATTGGTTTCACCAAAATGGGTATAGCTCAAGCTTCTGAACAGGCATTTTTATCAAAAACTCAAAGCAGCCGAATCATCAAAATGGTGAAATTTTTTACCCAAATTGAGGAAGCGCTTCACCAAAATGGAACCGACTAACGGCTGTTGAAAACTTTTTATCCCCAAAATGGTGATTTCCTGTTTTCAGTGGAAAACTCGGTAAGTTAAATTATTTACTTACCAGATTTACAAACAAAAGCAGTTCTTAACCCTAAAACCAGAACAGGTCAGAAGCAAAATTAACTCCTGACCTGCGATTTGTCTGGTGCCCCCGGGCGGATTCGAACCGTCGACACCCGCTTTAGGAGAGCGGTGCTCTATCCCCTGAGCTACGGAGGCATGTTGTACTAGTGTAGCAGATTTACTGCATCGCCATACGTCGCATGACTAGACTTCGAAGTTGCGGTGGAATAGTTCTTGCCTAAAGCATCTAAAGCCGTATTTAGGAACTATTTCACCGCAACTTGTGAAGAGCTAGTTACCTTTGTGGAAGAGGTTTTTGATAACGGAGGGGATGCTCTTGGCGCCCTTGGCCGTCACATCGATAAAGTCGGGCGAACGCACAAGCTTATCCTCGTCGACGTACTTTCGGACAGCACGAAGCGTCTCTTTGTCGTCGCGCGTCGAAAACGTAAAGTGACCGTTGTCCTTGGTGAAGATGGCAAAACGCGTGATCTTCTTGGTGCCGCGTAAAACCTCGGCGGCAATATAGTCGACCTCGTCCCACGGGATTTGAATATAATCCTCGGGATTGCGCTCGTTGTAATACTCGAACGCCTTATTGCCCACCATCACGTTACCGTGGCTGGTAAGCCCCATCAGGCAGGTTGCCGGCGTTGCCAGATCGACCGTGCTGTTCTGAGATTGCGCCATGCGCGCCTCGCCCTCCAAATAAAACAATCGGACCGCATCCAGTGTACACACCGGGTGCGGTCCGTTTCAATGGCTCAAAAGCCCTTGCCTAACAATTCTCGGTCTTAAGCCGAAACGTGCTTACATGAAGCCGCAGACGCGACCGATGATGCCGATGGCGAAGAGAGCCAGGATGATGACGATCGGGCTGACCTTCTTCTTGAGGAGCTTGCAGACCAGCAGGGTCAGGCACACGGCGGCAAGGCCGGGGATGAGCTGATCGAGGTTGGCCTGAAGCGTGGTGACCTTCACCTGATCAAGGGCGTTAGCACCAATGGAGTTATACATCGTCAGTGCTTCCTTGACACCCTCAGAACCGGAGGGCAGGTTAGCCCAGTCGATAAAGGCGCCAGCAGACTGCGTGACCTTGGAGACGACCGGGGTGAAGGAGATGGACACCCAGCGCTCGACCAGGGCGCCGATGATGAACATACCCAGGATGGAAGCACCCTCGGTGACCTTGCCCATCAGACCGCCGGAGAGGTCCTTGGCGATGGAGGAGCCGACCTTGTAGCCAAACTCCTGCGTGTACCACAGGAAGGCGTAACGGATGATGTTCCACGCGAAGAAGAACAGCAGCGGACCGGCGATGCTGCCGGACAGGGCCAGGGAAGCGCCCAGAGCACCCAGAATCGGGCGAAGGGTGAACCAGAAGGCGGGGTCGCCGACACCGGCGAGCGGGCCCATCATACCGACCTTGACGCCCTGAATGGCGACGTCGTCAATCGGGGCACCGTTGGCGCGCTCCTCCTCGAGAGCGAGGGTAACGCCAATGACGGGGGCGGAAACATAGGGGTGGGTGTTATAGAACTCCAGGTGGCGCTTAAGAGCGGCAATCTGGTCATCCTTGCTGGTGTAGAGCTTCTTGATCGCAGGGATCATTGCGAAGCACCAGCCGCCGTTCTGCATACGCTCGTAGTTCCACGAGCCCTGAAGGAACTGATGACGGAAGCAAACCTTCTTGCGGTCAGCCTTGGTGAGCTGAATCTTGTTCTCTGCCATATGTATCACTCCCCTCCTACTCGTAATCGTTCAGAATGTCGCCGAGCGGGTCACCGGAGCCGCCGCCCATGCCGCCACCCTGCTTGGCCAGATCCTTAAGGCCAAGGTAGATGAGGGCAAGGGAGATGCCGATGAGGCCAAGGGCGATCAGCGTGAGCTGAGGGATGGCAGCAAGGACAAAGCCGAGGATGAAGAACGGCCAGGTCTCCTTGGTGGCCATCATGTTGATGACCATGGCGTAACCGACGGAAGCGACCATGCCGCCGCCGACAGCCATGCCGCCGGACAGCCAGTCGGGCATAGCGTTAAGCGCGTTGGTAACGGCCTCGGCCGGGATGATGCACAGAAGTACTGCCGGGATGGCGATACGAAGGCCCTGCATGAGGATGGCAGCGTACTGCCAGCGCTCGATGCCGGAGAAGTCGCCCTTCTCGGCGCAACCGTCCATGGCGTGAGCGATAGCGGTAGCAATGGTACGGCAGATCATGGTCAGGAACAGACCAGCGACCGACAGCGGGACGGCGACGGCGATGGCCGCGGTAACGGCCTTGGCCGAATCAGTGGCGCCGCCGTTGAGGGCGAGCACCATGATGATCGAAGAAGCGACCGAGGCCAGAGCGGCGTCAGGCGCGACGGCGGCGCCGACGTTAGCCCAGCCAAGGGCCATCATCTGGAGCGAACCGCCCAGGAGGATGCCCTCCTGAAGGTGACCGGTTACGAGACCGATAAGCGTGCATGCCACGAGCGGCTGATGGAACTGGAACTCATCCAGAATGCCTTCCATACCGGCAAGCAACGCGACAATCGCAACAAGCAGAATAGTGATTGCAGACATGTATCGGACCCTCCTTTACTATGCTTGAGCGGCCAGTTCGGCCTTAGCTTTCTTCAACATGGCGTCGAGATCCTCAGAGGAATCCGAAGGAACCTTGCGGACCTCGAACTTGACGCCCTTGGCCTTGAGGGCCTCGAGAGTCTTGACGTCGTCATCGCCCATAGCGACGGCGTTGGTGACGACGACCTTGCCCTTGGAGTGAGCCATGGAACCGATGTTGACTTCCTTGATGTCGACGCCGGCCTCGATGGCCTTGAGCAGATCCTGCGGGTTCTCGAAGAGCAGCATGGCCTTGGTGTCACCAAAGCGCGTATCCTTGACGACCTCGGCCATCTTCTTGATGGGCACGACGTTGGCATGGACTCCCGGAGGGGCAGCCTGCTCGATCATGGTCTTGCGGAGCTCGTCGTGAGCAACGCCGTCGGAAACCACGATGATGCGGTTGGGGTTGATCTGCTTGGTCCACGTGGTGGCCACCTGACCATGAAGCAGACGGGTGTCGATACGGACGTGGGCAATCTTGATGTGCCCGTCGCCGATGACCGTTCCCGGAGGAATGGCGCCTGCAGGAGCAGCGGCGGCCGCAGCCGGCTTCTTCTCCTCGGGCTCCAGAGACTCGGGCTTGACGCGCACGCCAGCCTTAGCCTCAGTCACGAGATGTTTTGCGATCGCATGTGCAGTGTTCTTTGCGTCAAAGCGCTGCGAATATGCCTCGATGAGCATAGGCAGGTTGACACCGGTGACGATAGCCCAGGAATCGTGGCCCTCGATGAGCCCGCTGATCTGGTTGAACGGCGTGCCGCCCCACAGATCAACGAGGAAGAGCACCTGCTCCTGGTCCTCGAAGGAAGCGACTGCTTCCTCGACCTTGGCGCGGAAATCGTCGGGGCCCATGCTCGGCTCGAGCGAGACCACGGCAACAGACGGCTGATCGCCAAAAACCATCGAGCCCGTCTGCTTGATTCCAGCTGCCAAGTCCCCGTGGCTAGCAAGAACAATACTTACCATCACATAACCTCCTTTTTGTCTACGTATTTCCTACACGACATGAAAGGAGTATACCTGTTTGGATTGTGGAATTATAGCTGAATCCGCAAAAGGTTGGATTATTTGTTTAAACGTCTAAGTTTGTTACAAATTGATTACGTTACTGCTTTTTGACTCATTACACGACAAGGCGTCGCTCATCAAGCCATGCCTTTTACAGATACAAGCAGGCTGTTCATTAATATCGATTTTAGGCAAGCGCGAATGCGCTTGTACTGCCGCCATTTTGTTTAAACAGACATGGCTTGACTTTTTTCGTGACTTATGGTCTACGAAACCACTCAAAATAGTTGCGGTGGAATAGTTCTTGTTTAAGAGCCAGAAGGCTGGATTTAGGAACTATTTCACCGCAACTTATAGGGAATCCTAGGCGATGTGGAGGGGGTTGGCGGCGTCGACGGCATCGACGGCGTCGGGGGCGTCGGAGAGGCCGTCAGGAGCAGCGTCTGCCGGGTCCTCGTCGGGGGTCTCGATCTGCTTGATCATGACCTCCTGGCCCTGCAGCAGATAGGTCTCGCCGCTACCGCAATGGGGGCAGGTCTTGCCGTGCTCGACCGTCGCGTAGTCGCAGCCGCACGCCTCGCAATGCGTCACGGCCTCGACGGGCTCCACAACAAGCTCCGCGCCCTCGGTGATAGGCTTTTTATCTGCTGCCCAGCGCCAAGCGTCGAGCAGCAAGTCGGGAACGACGCCCGAGACCTCGCCCAGCAGCAACGTCACGCTCGAAACGCGACGCACGCCATGAGCGCGCGCCACATTCTCAACATCACGAATGATGTGATAGACGATTCCGAGCTCGTGCATTTATTTCCTTCCGCCGTTCTACCGAACGGCGGTCGGCTTGACGCTGCGCGAGTCCCAGACGGGCGATCTGCCTTTCAATCGTCGGGCATGGGCAAAAGCCCTATGCCCTCCTCTTTCAAGGCACCTCGCCACGCCTGGGACTCGCTCGCTGTCCAACCGCTCTCTACGCCGTTCTCCTGCTTGTTGCGTTTCTTACTTCTTCCCGAATTTGATTTTAATCGCACGCTTGAGCGCGTACTTGCCCAGGCTTGGGAGCTTTTGCTCGTATTTGACCATCGTGGAGCACTCGGGGCGGTCGCGATCCAGATGGATGGCGTCAAACGCGCACTTGGTGGTACACAGGCCGCAGCCGATGCACTTGTTGGGGTCGACAATCGAGGCGCCGCAGCCCAGGCAGCGAGCGGTCTCGGCGCGCACCTGCTCCTCGGTAAAGGTCTCAACATACTCGCTAAACGGCGCAGCCTTCTCGCGTTCGCGGTCCACATGCGCAACCTCGCGGCTCGCGTTGTCGTAGCCCTCGAGCACAACGTCGTCGCGGTCGAGCGCGGTGTAGCGGCGCTGGTTGCGGCCGATGGTGAGCGTGGAGCCCGGCTGCACAAAGCGATGGATGGACACGGCGGCCTCGTGACCGGCGGCAATGGCATCGATGGCAAAGCTCGGACCAGTATAGACATCGCCGCCCACAAAGATGTCGGGCTCGGCGGTCTGGTAGGTCTGGGGATCGGCAAGAGCACCCTGGCCGCGGCCAAGCTCCACCTTGGAGCCAGCCAGCAGATCGCCCCACACGATGGACTGGCCAATCGACATGACGACACGGTCGGCATCGACGCGGCGCAGGTCGTTCTCGTCGTACTCGGGCGCAAACCGGCCCTCGTCGTCAAAAACACGCGTGCAGCGCTTGAAGGTGATACCGCACACACGACCGGCCTCGTCCAGGTGAACCTCCTTGGGACCCCAACCGCAGCTGATGTGAGCGCCGTCCTCAACGGCCTCGCGACGCTCCTCCTCGCTGGCGGGCATCTGGGCCTCGCTCTCCAGGCAGAACATCTCAACGTGCTCGGAACCCAGACGGCAGGCGTTGCGCGCGACATCGATAGCCACGTTGCCGCCGCCCACCACGATGGTGCGGCCGGGCAGCGCGTCGATCTTGCCGCTGTTAACCTCGCGAAGGAAGTCGACGGCCACGGTCACATCCTCGGCATCCTCGCCCGGAATACCGGCGAGGCGGCCGCCCTGGCAGCCAATAGCCACGTAGAAGGCCTTAAAGCCCTGCTCGCGCAGCTCGTCGAGCGTCACATCGCGACCGACCTCCACGCCATAGCGGAACTCGGCGCCCATCAGGCGAATGACCTCGACCTCGGCCTCGATAACGTCCTTCTCCAGCTTAAAGCTGGGAATACCGTAGGTGAGCATGCCGCCCGGACGCTCGTTCTTCTCGAATACGACGGGCTTATAGCCCTTCTCGGCCAGGTAGAAAGCGCAGGACAGACCGGCCGGGCCGGCACCGATGACGGCGATCTTCTGGTCGAAGCCGCCAGCGCGCGTCGGCGTCACCACGGGCGGGACATAGCGGGTCGCGGCATCAAGATCGCGCTGGGCGATAAACTTCTTGACCTCGTCGATAGCCACGGCTGCATCCACGCGACCACGGGTGCAGGCGTCCTCACAGCGGCGGTTGCACACACGGCCGCAGATAGCGGGCAGCGGGTTCTCGCGCTTAATGAGTGCTAGGGCCTCGTCATAGCGGCCCTGAGCCGCGAGCTTCAAATAGCCCTGAACGGCGACATGCGCGGGGCAGGCCGTCTTGCAGGGAGCGGTGCCGGACTCATGCGTCTCGATGCGGTTGTCGTTGCGGTAGTTGGGCGACCACTTGGTGTGGTCCCACTTGGTGGCATCGGGCAGCTCCTGACGCGGATACTCAGGCACGCGGCCACCGGCCTTTTTGCTGCAGAGCTTCTGGCCCAGCTTAGCGGCACCGGCCGGGCACACCTCAACGCAGCGACCGCAGGCCACGCACTTGTCCTTCTCGACCTTGGCGACATAGGCCGAGCGCGACAGGTTGGGCGTGTTGAACAACTGCGAGGTGCGCAGGGCATAGCACACGTTGACGTTGCAGTTGCAGATGGCGAAGATCTTGTTCTCGCCGTCGATGTTGGTGATCTGGTGCACAAAGCCGTTGTCCTCGGCCTGGCGCAGGATGTCGTAAACCTCGTCGCGGGTCACGTAATGGCCACGATCGGTCTCGACCACGTAGTCGGCCATATCGCCCACGGCGATGCACCAATCGGCCGGGTCGTCTGCACAGCCCTCACCCATCACGCGACGGCTCGCGCGGCAACTGCAGGTGCTGGCGGCATACTTGCCCTCGTATTTGTCGAGCCAGTGCTCGATATGCTCAATAGGCACCGAGGTGCTCGCGGCATCGATGGCCTTCTCGACCGGAATGACGTGCATGCCGATACCGGCGCCTCCGGGCGGCACCATCGGCGTGGCCTTGGACAGCGGGCCCTTGGATGCCTGTTCAAAGAACTTGGCGTAGACCGGGTGCTCCTCGAGCTGGCCCACGCGCATGTTGAGGAACTCGGCGGAACCCGGCACCAGCATGGGCAGGACCCACTGCTTGGCGCGCTCGGGATTTTCCCAGTTGTACTCGAGCAGACCCGTGTAGCTCATGTCGTCGAGCATCTTCTCGATATCGGCCTCGGGCATGCCGGTGAGCTTGACCATCTCGGACAGCGTGTAGGGACGGCGCATCTTCATCTTGCAGAGCACTTCGGCCTGCTCGTCGGTCGCGGCCTCGGCAAACGACCAGTACTCGTAGCCCAGCAGCTCGTCGCGATGCAGCAGGCGGTTGGTGCAGTGCTCGCACAGTTTGACGATGGCCTCGCGCGGATGCTCCGGTATCGGCGGCACGAACTCCGCGCCGATATCGGGCTCGGTATAGCTAATCCCCGGTCCGTTGAGAATCATGGTTGTCCCTTCTCTTGCCACAGCCCGGCGAGACCGCGGCACCCCTCATTTTTGCAGGCCGGACATGCCCCCATGCCGTTCACCCGCCATTGTTGACATTGTGTCAAAAATAGTATTGACGAACCGTCAACAATATTCAAGACTGTTAGGCGAACGGTCAGGCAAAAGAGGATGAAAGGCGGCAAAACATGGGCAGCAACACAGCAGATACCTCTGTAGTCGATGCCGTCCCCGCATCCGATAGCGCGGCAAAGCGCTTGACGGGCGACGAACGCCGTCGCGAGATCCTCGATGCCGTGCGCACCGTGAGCTCTGAGCTGGGCGTGTCGCATCTATCCGTCTCGGCCGTGACCAAGCGAGCCGGCTGCACGCGTTCATTGTTCTACCACTACTTTGCCGACATGGACGCCGCCGTCACCGCCGTCATGGACGAGGCAATTGACGGTTTTATCTCCGAGCTCGAGCAGTGGAACGCCGACCGCACCGTCGGCGATATCGAGGGCGCGCTCGACACCGTCGCCCCGCTCTTTAAGCGTCTGGTCGCCAGCGGCCACGAGCTGCCGAGCACGCTCACCTCAAGCAGCGGCGCGCTCTACGGCGGCTTTTTGCACAACGTGGTCCAGCGCGTGGCGCAGTATATCTGCGACACCACCGTGGTGGACTTTGTCGCCCATCATGAGCTACGCATCGACCATGTCTACGAGACGTTCTACACCCTCATCATGGGGTTGTTGATGTATATCCGCACGCACCCCGATGTGCCCGACGAGACGGTCAAGGAAATCATCGCCTCGACACTCCACATCGAGGGCTATACCGCCAAGTATCCGGAACGCAAGCCCCAGAACTGACGACATTTGGCCAAACTGCCCGCGATCAGAAGAGGGGCCGCGGGCGTGTGAAAGGAGAGCAGCATGCTGTTCGATGTTTGGGGTAGCGATACCCTTATCCACTGGGCCGGCTGGGCCATGGTCTTTATTGGCCTGATCGTGCTCAACGAGGTCGGCCGCCGCACCAAGCTGGGCGCGGCCATCATCTTTGGCGTGGCTCCGCTGGCCATGACCATCTACTGCGTCGCCATCGCCGTGGGCGTTTCGCAGGGTGCCGAGTGGGCGCTCACCAACCCCACCCATGTGTACCAGAACAGCTGGTTCCACTACGCCAAGGTATACGCGGCGCTGGCCGGCTGCTGGGGCTTCATTGCCATTAAGTACCAGTGGGGCAAGATCGGCAAGGCACATTGGTTCCGCGCATGGCCGTTTGTGATCGTCGCCATCAACATCATGATCGCCGTCGTGTCCGACTTCGAGAGCGCCTATCACTTCTTTGTCCTGGGCCAGTCCACCTGGGTCACCTCCGAGGGTGCCACGCAGCTGGCCGGCTGGAACAACGTGTTCAACGGCATCGCCGGTATCATCAACATCTTCTGCATGACCGGTTGGTGGAGCGTCTACGCCTCCGAGGATCAGACCGACATGCTGTGGCCCGATATGACCTGGGTCTACATCATCGCCTACGATATCTGGAACTTCTGCTACACCTACAACTGCCTGCCCACCCACTCCTGGTTCTGCGGCTTTGCGCTGCTGCTGGCGCCCACCGTCGCCGCCTTTATCTGGAACAAGGGCGGCTGGATCCAGAACCGCGCCTTTACGCTTGCTATTTGGTGCATGTTTGCCCAGGTGTTCCCGTACTTCCAGGAGGAGTCCATCTTTGTGACCCACTCCACGCTCGACCCCGGCGCCGCTACCGCGGTCTCGATCGCCGCACTGGTCGCCAACGTCGCCGCGATCATCTACATCGCCTACCGCGCCAAGAAGCTCGGCCGCAATCCCTACAAGCAGGATGTCTTTGAGGGCACCAGCGATTGGGAAAAGGCTACCGCTCGCCGCGCCAAGGTTGATTACGCGCACGCCGAGTAACGTGCCTAGCGCAGACATCGCTTGAGCGCGAAGCAGCATAGCCGGCTCCGCGCAACTCAACGCATTGCAGAGCCCCCGGAATGTGATTCGTCCGCGTTCCGGGGGCCTTTTGCTGCCGCGAGGATGCGGTCGAACGATGCGCTCAGGTTAAATCGGATCTTATATTTCGTATGCGCTTTATATGGCTCCATTTTTGGGTACAGTGTTGAGCCGATATTGCATTGGGGGATATATGAGCGATGAGACGTATGGCCGCGAGGATGCGGCCCAGGATGCGGAAGCATGTGCCGAAGCCCTGGAGAGCCTTGACCGGATCGCGCTAGACGAGCTCTCGTTTAGCGATTCGGCCGTCGACGCGCAGGACGAGGTGCACGAAGGCACTGAGGACGAAGACAGCGACGCCAAAGACGCTCCTGACGAAGCCAAAGAGGACGATAGCGAGGCCAACGACCAGCCCGAATCCGACACGAGCGAGGAAACCATCTTGCTCGACAGCTTGCCGGCCGAAGATTCGCTGACCCGCGAGCTTCCCGGCCTGGGCTCTGCGCCTGCCGTGGACGAGACCATCGCCATGGGCGATATCCCCCTACCGTCCGTTCCCTCAGCACGCGAGGCCGAGGTTCGCCATCGCAAGATGTCGCCCAAGCGCCGCAATCTGATGGTCGCCGGTGTCGTGGCCGTCGCGCTCGTCGCCGGCGGCGCAGGCTATGCCGCCTGGAACGGATATCAGCAAGAGCAGGCTGCCGCTGTCGCCGCCAATGCCCACACGATGATGTCAGTGCAGATTGGCGTGCATGCCGCGGGCCTCGACTGTTCTACCGGCTCCAAGATTCCCGTACAGGTGAGCGGCCAGGACGCTGATGGCTCCTCCGTGAGCGAAACGCTCTATGTTGACGAGCACGGCCGCGGCATCAAACTGCTGCCTGGCGATTACACGCTCTCCATCGCTGCCTCCCCCATCGCGGCCGACGGCACCATCTATACCGTCCCGACCACCAAGACGCAAGTCACCGTTAAGAGCGATGGACAGGATCTAAGTGCCCAGGCCACCTTTAAGCTCAAGGTGCCTTCGGCCGACACGGTGACTGACGACCAGATCGATGCCGCCGCCAAGTATGCCGAAGAGGGCGGTGCGAGCTCCGCCGCGGCTGCCAAAGTGCTCCAGCAGGCAGCAACCGCGCGGCGCGACGCCGCCGTCAATGCCGTGAGCGCGCAAAAGGCACAGGCGTCCCGTGATGCTGACGCTCGCCACAAGGCAACCGACCTCTACCAGCTCGATATTCCCGTCGAGTGGTACGGCAAGGTCGCAACTTGGCAAAACGACAGCACGCTATGCATCTATCTGGGCGACGACGCCAATACGCCGCTCGTGACGCTCGTCGCCGTGCGCGATGGCGAAACCTTTACACCCGATGACGGCGATACGGTTTTGGGCACGGTCAGCCTGGGCAACGGCTACACCGTCTATGCCAGCGGCCCCGTCTATCCGTACGTGGTGCCCCAGACTATCAACGGGCGCACCCAGAACCCCGTGTCAACCTACCCCATGGACACGGCCATTGAGCTTGTCGAGCTTACGACCGGCAACCGCTACACCTATAGCCAGATCAAGAACGTGCTGGTCGGCAAAGACGGCAAGGCCGACGCCGCCACCAAACTCGAGACCGACTACCTCGCCCAGATTCTCCTGCCGAGCATCAAAGCCCAGGACTAGCCTGGCACAGCAAGGTGCTCCCCAACCGTGATGAAGGAGCCAGGAGGTCCTGACCCCACAGGTCCATAGGTGATTAGGCAAGGAGCCACTTCCATGCGGGCATTACGTGGACCACACCGTGCTCGCATGGAATATCGATCTGTTCATCCATGGTAACGATTGCCGACTCGCCAAGATCGAACTGGGCCATCGAGGCATCAAGCGCGGCAATTTCGCGCTCGCGCGTTTTCTCACTTGCCATATCCGTACTCACCTGAATCAGGCTATAAGCCCGCATGAGAAGCGCGTCCCCAGCCACAAAGTCCACCTCATGGCTTTTGCTCTTCTCTTTGATTAGCAGGCGGCAGACCGAGCCGGTCCTCACCGCGGGAGTCCTTCTTCTTAGCGCATTGAACACTGCGGTCTCGAGCCTCTGGCCCTGGTCCAATGCCGATGCGGGAGAGAATGCTCCAAACATCGCAGGGTCGACAGCGTAGACCTTAGATGCAGACCGCATGTTATTTGCCAGTGAACGCGTGAACTCCGGCACAGAAAATAACAGGTAGGCGTCCTCATAATACTCAAGTAAATCGCTGAGCGAATTACGACTGACGGGTATCTGTCTGCTCTTGAACTCGTTGTACACTTTGTTCACTGACAGCTCTCGTCCCGAAGATGCCATACACCGCGTCAAGAACAGCGACGCCAGGCGAGGGTTCTTGACGTCGTAACGTTCAACGACGTCCATGGCGACCGTTCGCGAAGCGTATTCCTGTAGCAGCTGAATCGCGTCTGCAGGCGTCTGCTCAAGTGTCGCGATGAATCCCCCTTGTTCAAGATACCCGATCAGATGATGTCGAAGCAGCGCTGCATCGCTCGGGGAAAAGGTCGCATCTGGCTCGGGAACGCTCCCCGTCTTATATCGAACGTATTCCGAAAAACTCAACGGAAAAAGCTCTCGCACAAGAGAACGACCCCTGAACTCGCTCTTAAGTTCTGAGGACAGCATCTTAGAAGAAGATCCCGTCACATAGACGGTCGCTTTCTCCGTATCGACTACACGCCGCAGAAACGCACCCCATTCGGGAATTTCCTGGATCTCGTCAAAGAAAATGTAAACGCCCTCGGTTCGAGCAGCAGGATACAGCGCATAGAACGTGTCGAGCACGTCCGCCAGCAACGATGGCTCATACGGGCGCAAGCGCTCGTCCTCAAAATTAAAGTAAAGCATCCGGTCAAGCTCGACGCCCCGGCCCTGAAGCCGCCGCATCTCCTGATACAGGCGATACGTCTTTCCACAACGGCGGGCCCCCACAATCACATTTACGATGTTGTCGCGCTTTGGCTCCTGTGGGTTTCCTAAATCAAGGTCTCGCTCAAAGACCTGCGGAACCCCCTGCTGTTCAAAGTCCTTTATTTTCTGGGCGATCAAGTCGTTGAATGCCATGATTCTCCAATCTTGCTCTCTAGCTAATCAAAATTATAGCGATTCTTGATTAATTAGAGAGCAAGATTATGTCTGACTTGATTAACACTTAAGCAAGTTTTTTCACTATTACTGCTCGAAGGATGCCGAGTGGCTGAGAGGACAACCAAGCTCGAATGCGACTCCCCGAGCAGTCAATTTGGGACGGGGCTTTTTTGACTACCCTCCCCCTGTAGAAAAATCCCTAACGCAGTTGCGGTGAAATAGGGATGTTTTTGCTGGTCGAACCGCAAAACAGTCCCTATTTCACCGCAACTTATTGGTGGCCTTTTGGGTGGCACTCAGCGCCACGGGTCGGCTTCGAACATTGGCTCGCGCTCGGGGCGTCGGTCGCTGTAGGGATCGTAGCCGTCGTCGTCCTCGTTCTCGGCACGGATGTAGGGGTCGCGCGGCTTGGGCGCCGGCTTAGGCGCAGGCTTGGGTGCGGCATCGGTCGCCGGCGCATTCATCTTGTTCTTGTCTATCATCTGCATATCTCCTTGCCATGCAATCGTGTTCAACATTATCGATTGTCGCACGAAAAAGGGCGGCGGACCCAATCGGATCCGCCGCCCTTGGCGTTCGGCTCAAAAGGCAGATTTTAAGGCATGGCCCAAAACCTACTCGGCGTCGGGGACCTCGTAGGTGGCCGCCGGCGTGTTGTCGCACACGACGGTAAAGCCGCCGTCCTTGTCGACATCGACCGTCACCTGATCGCCCTCACGCACCGTGCCATCGATGATGGCGGCGGCGATGGCATCCACGACCTCGCGCTGAACCAGACGCTTGAGCGGACGGGCGCCAAAGACCGGGTCCAAGCCGCCCACGGCGAGCATCTGCTTGGCCGCCGGGGTGATGGCAAGCGTCATGCGCTCCTTGGCCAGACGCGCGCGGACGTCGGCGAGCTGGATGTCGACGATCTTCTCGATCTGCGCCATGCCGAGCGGATGGAACACCACGATATCGTCGATACGGTTGAGAAACTCGGGGCGGAAGGTCTGAGCCATGGCCGCGTCGACCTGATGGAGCATCTCCTCCTCGTCCTTGCCGGAAAGCTCAGCGATAGCCTTGGAGCCCACGTTAGACGTCATGATGATGATCGTGTTCTTGAAGGATACCTGGCGACCCTGACCGTCGGTCAGACGGCCGTCGTCAAGCACCTGCAGCAGCACGTTGAAGACATCCGGGTGAGCCTTCTCCATCTCGTCGAGCAAGATCACGGAATACGGACGACGGCGCACGGCCTCGGTGAGCTGGCCGCCCTCGTCGTATCCCACGTATCCCGGGGGCGCACCGATCAGACGCTGGACGCTGAACTTCTCCATGTACTCGGACATGTCGATACGCACGAGCGCACGCTCGTCATCGAACAGGCACTCGGCCAGCGCCTTGGCGAGCTCGGTCTTACCCACGCCGGTGGGGCCCAGGAAGAAGAAGCTGCCAATGGGCTTGTCCGGATCGGAGAGGCCCGCACGGCTGCGACGCACGGCCGCGGCGACAGCGGAGACCGCCTCGTCCTGGCCGATGACACGCTTATGCAGCTCGCCCTCCAAGCCCTTCAGCTTGTCGAGCTCGCCCTGCATCATCTTGGACACGGGCACGCCGGTCCAGGCGCTCACGACCTCGGCGATCTCATCGGAGGTCACCTGCTCGTTCAGGCCCTCGCCGTCCTGCTGCTTTTGTGCCTCGAGCGCGGCCTCGGAATCCTGAATCTGCTGCTGCAGGCCCGGAATCACGGAGTAGCGCAGCTCGGACGCACGACCCAAATCGCCGTTGCGCGTCGCACGCTCCTCCTCGCTCTTGGCCTCGTCAAGCTGGCTCTTAAGCTCCTGCACGTGGTCAATGGCGTTCTTCTGGTTGAGCCAGCCGGCCTTTTGCACGTTGAGTTTTTCCTGGACCTCGGCAATCTCCTGGCGCAGGGCCTCCAGACGCTCCTTGGAGGCGTCATCGGTCTCTTTCATGAGCGCCTGTTCCTCGATCTGCAGCTGAGTGAGCTGACGCGTGGTGGCGTCGATCTCGACCGGCATGCTGTCGAGTTCCATGCGCAGGCGGCTTGCCGCCTCATCGACCAGATCGATGGCCTTGTCGGGCAGGAAGCGGTCGGCGATGTAGCGATCGGAGAGGTCGGCAGCTGCCACGAGCGCGCTATCGGTGATATGCACACCGTGGAAGATCTCGTACTTCTCCTTCAGGCCACGCAGGATCGAAATGGTGTCCTCGACGGTAGGCTCGCTCACCATAACGGTCTGGAAACGACGGGCGAGCGCCGCGTCCTTCTCGATGTACTTGCGGTATTCGTCGAGCGTGGTCGCGCCGATCGCGTGCAGGTCGCCACGGGCGAGCGCCGGCTTGAGGATGTTGCCGGCGTCCATGGAGCCCTCGGTGGCACCCGCGCCCACGATGGTGTGGAGCTCATCGATGAACAGGATGACCTTGCCCTCGGACTTCTGGACTTCCTTGAGTACGGCCTTCAAGCGGCCCTCGAACTCGCCACGGTACTTGGCGCCGGCGACCAGCGCGCTCATGTCGAGCTCGATGAGGTCGCGGTCGCGCAGGGTGCTCGGCACGTCGCCGGCCACGATACGCTGGGCGATGCCCTCGACGATGGCCGTCTTGCCGACGCCCGGCTCGCCGATGAGCACGGGGTTGTTCTTGGTGCGACGGGACAGGACCTGGATGGTACGGCGGATCTCGTCGGTACGGCCGATGACCGGGTCGAGCTTGCCGGCGCGGGCGAGGTCGCAGATGTTGCGACCGTACTGCTCCAAGGCCTCAAACTGGGTTTTGTCTTCGGCAGACGTCACGCGGTCATCGCCGCGCAGCTCCTCGTAGACCTGCTCGATGCGCTCCTTGGTGACGCCGGCATCGCGCAGCACGCGGCCCGCCTCGCCCTTGTCCTCGGCAAGTGCCATCAGCAGATGCTCGGTCACCACAAAGCTGTCGCCCATCTTGGTGGCCTTCTTCTCGGCCTTTTCGATGACGCGGACGAGCTCGTTGGAAAGACCCATCTGCTGGCCCTCGCCCGAAACCTTGGGCGCGTGGTCGATGGCATCTTGTGTGGAGCGTGCGAGCTGGGCCGGGTCGGCGCCGATACGCTCGATGATCACGGAGATGTTGCGTTCACCGGCACCGAGCAGGGCGGACAGCAAGTGAATCGGCTCCACCGCGCCAGCCTGCGCGTCGGCAGCCGTGCTCATGGCGGTCTGCAGCGCCTCGCGCGACGTCATTGCTAGCTTATCGATTCTCATGGAATCACCTCTCTTGGGGTGGCCGCCCTACGGGGCGGCTTCACGTTGTTCGAGAAGTATTGTTGCCAGCTTTGCGCGATCTTATACACAAATCTAAGTCTCTATATATAAGATTTTCTGAGTGATTGAGAGATAGGGGCAGGCACGCTCACCCACTGCGGCCTCGTCCCCTTACTATCTCAATCTGTAACATCTAGCGACTGTTTATGGCTCCAGATGTTACAAATCAAGACGAAATGACCAACGGCGCCCGTTTGTCTCAATCTGTAACATCTACTCGGCAAATAGAGCCCTATCTGTTACAAATCGAGACAAACCGAGAACCACCACAAAGGGGACAGGCACCTTTGTGGTGGTTTTCGACGCTAACGGTCGACCATCTCGCGCCATGAGATTAAACTTGAATTGTTCTCTGAACATATCCATTTCTGCCTATCCTCAACAGATCTTTGTCTCGAGGAGCGCATATGAAGCCGCCTCATTCCACCGGTCGCAACGTCATCGCCATTCTCGCCATACCCATCGTGATGCTCTTCCTTATCGTCATCACGCCCTTTTCTTTTGGTATCGCCTCGCCCTTCGATCTTTGCGGGATGATCGACGCCGGCTCGCGTGCCACCTCGCTCTCCTTTGTCTGCCGTGGCGTGTTCTACGAATATGCAATTCCCACCGGACTTTGGCAGTCCAAGTTACCGTTGCTCGGTCAGATCGACGGATGCTCCCCCTATTTCTGCCTTGGACCTCAGGCGCTAAACTATCTAATCGACGACCAGCCACTCGACTCCATCGGCCTTGCCTACGACTACGCACCAAACACCGATGAGCGCCACATGAACCAAGTCCTCGACAAGATGCTTGGACAGTGCGGGCTCACCGAGGAGGCCGGTCGAACCATCTATAGCAACCAGAAATTAAAGCGAACAGAACTCCGCCGTGTCGGAAAAATCAAAGGGCGAAACAGGGCCGCCTACTGGGATGCCTGGGCAACACGCGACAAGGGCGAATTCGGACACAGCACCTATATGGTCACCGTCTACACCAAAGACGGAATTAAGGACAATGTTGACGATTTCGCGTCATCCAAACTCGGCATCCCCAAAACAACCAAACCCGCCAGCCCAGATGAAATTCTGTAGAGACGCTCATTAGAATGTCGTTCAACGAGCACGGCAACATCGAGCTCGCCCCCCACCACCATAAAGGAGACAGGAGCCTTTGTGGTGATCTTCGGCCCCGGCGTTCACCATCTCAATCTGTAACATCTAGCGGCCGTTTTTGGGTCCAGATGTTACGGATCGAGATGAATTGTTTAGCAGTGCCCGTTTATCTAGATCCGTAACAACCACTCGGCAAATAAGGGTCTACCTATTACAGAACGAGACAAACCGCGACCACCACAAAGGTGCCTGCCCCCTTTGTGGTGGTTTTCGACAAAAAGAAGCCGCCCCGATAACAGAGGCGGCATCAAGCAAGTCTATTTATTAGCGTCCCTCAAGGCCCAACGAGAACGCAGAAATGTAGCCCGGGGCTTACCCTTTCCCGAACGCGACCCTCGCGAAGCGCGTGAGCACGAGGGAAAGGTGTGGCCCCGGGCGGACAATTAAGTGCGTTACTCGGCAGCTGCCTTGAACTTGTTGTAGTTGATCAGGCAGCCAGCCTTGACGATGGCGCGCTCCTCTGCCGTCATATCGGCAATGTAGAGCTCAATCTGCTCGACCGCACCATCGGCGCGCACCACGTAGGCGGCGATGCCCTTCAGGTCGCCATCGAGCGCGGCGCGGATACCCGGCACAAAGACGTAGTCGCCCACCTCAAAGCTGGGCTCGGCCTCCATCTGGAAGGGCACCATGCCCCAGTTCATCACGTTGGAGCGATAGCGCTTGGTGGCGTACTCGTGGACGATGTTGGCCAGGCCGCCAATTACGCGCTGGCAGCTCGCGGCCTGCTCGCGGGCGGAACCGTCACCGGGCTTCTTGGCATAGAGCATGGAGCCGTACTCGGTCGCCTTGGTATCGGCCGCGACGCCCGCGCCGGCCAGCGCCTCAAACACGCTGGCAAGCTCGGCATCGAGTGCCGCCAGGTCGCCCGCTGCCTCGCCGGCAACGCGGCGCTTTTCCACCGCGTCGACCTCCTTGGAGCGTCCCACGTAGGCAGGGTCGCGACGGCTGAGCGTAAACTCGGCCAGACCCAGCGGGTTGGAGCGGAAGGAGCTCGTCTCGCCCGAGGGAATGAGCTCGTCGGTCGTGGTGACCGGGTCCATGATCTTGGAGCACACCTTGAGCAGGATGTCGTCGCCGAGAGGCTCCATCGCGGGCCACGGCTTGATGTTGGGACCCTCGACCAGCTCGTCGGCAGGCTCCGCCTTGCCAAAGCCCCAGTACACGCGCTTCTTGTACGGCGCGTCGTCAAAGGTGTACTCGCAGGCCTCGTCCCAAGTCTCCTCGGGCAGGTCGGTCGCCGGCGTCAGGACGCCGCCGTTGGCAGCCGTCGCCGCAATGGAGCGAGCGTCCATCAGGGCCACGGCGCTCAGCTGGCCATTACCCGGCTTGGAACCCTCGCGGTTAGGGAAGTTACGCGTGGTGTGGCGGATGGAAAGGCCGTTGTTGGCAGGCGTGTCGCCGGCGCCGAAGCACGGGCCGCAGAATGCCGTGCGCACAATCGCGCCGGCCTCCATAAGGTCGTAGATGTAGCCGCGGCGTGTAAGCTCGAGTGCCACGGGCTGGCTCGTGGGATAGACCGACAGCGAGAACTCGCCGCAGCCGGTGTTAGCGCCCTTGAGCACGCGAGCAGCCTGGACCACGGAGTCGTAGTTGCCGCCCGAGCAGCCGGCGATAACGCCCTGCTGCACGTGCAGCTTGCCGTCGACGATCTTGTCGAGCAGGCTAAAGTGCGTCTTGCCCTCGCCGATCTTGGCGGCCTCGAGCTCCACCTCATGCAGGATGTCCTCGAGGTTCTCGTTGAGCTCGTCGATCTCAAAGCCGTTAGAAGGATGGAACGGCAGCGCGATCATGGACTTGATACTCGACAGATCGACTTCGACGCAGCCGTCGTAGTAGGCAACATCGGCGGGCTTGAGCTCGCGGTAGTCCTCGCCGCGACCGTGCATGGTCAAAAAAGCGTGCGTGTCCTCGTCGGTGGCCCAGATGGAGGAAAGGCAGGTGGTCTCGGTGGTCATGACGTCGACGCCGTTGCGGTAGTCGGTCGTCATGCTCGCGATACCGGGGCCCACGAACTCCATAACCTTGTTCTTAACGTAACCCTTGGCAAAGACGGCACGGATGATGGCGAGCGCCACGTCGTGCGGGCCAACGCCGGGGCGCGGGGCGCCCGTGAGGTAGATGGCAACGACGCCGGGATAGGTGACATCGTAGGTGTCGCGCAGCAGCTGCTTTGCCAGTTCGCCACCGCCCTCGCCCACGGCCATGGTGCCCAGAGCGCCGTAGCGGGTGTGCGAGTCGGAGCCCAGGATCATCTTGCCACAGCCGGCGAAATTCTCACGCATAAAGGAGTGGATGACGGCGATGTGCGGCGGGACGAAGATGCCGCCGTACTTCTTGGCAGCCGAGAGACCAAAGACGTGGTCGTCCTCGTTGATGGTGCCGCCCACGGCGCACAGCGAGTTGTGGCAGTTGGTGAGCACGTAGGGCAGCGGGAACTGCTCCATGCCCGAGGCGCGCGCCGTCTGGATGATGCCGACAAAGGTGATGTCGTGGCTCGCCATGGCGTCGAAGCGAATCTTGAGCGCCTCGGGGTCGCCGGACGTATTGTGTGCCTGGAGGATCAAATACGCGATGGTGCCGCGCTTGGCATCCTCGGGTGTCTGCGTAATGCCGCGCTCAGCGGCCTCGGCCGCAGGCACAACCTCGCTGCCGCCGCGCAGGTAGATGCCGTCCTCGTACAGCTTGACCATACTGTCTCCCACTCTGCCCAAAAGATTTGGGCGCATAGCATACATTCGTTCAATATCGTGCCATAGAACGGTTGCGAGTGGGTTACGAATCTACACGTTCACTTTATCTCAGTAAAGCAAAGGACGAGCCCCTTGCATCACTCTCTGGACAAGGAGTGTCCCAAAGTGCCGGCACAGACGATATGAGCAGGACATAAAAACATTGAGAGCCCCTGCTGCATGAAAGACCGCGGATTAGGCCGACAATGGTGAGTGTCTAATCCAACCGTGGCGGCCACGCCGCATTCATGGAAGGGGCTCCCATGCT
>JAUMSH010000034.1 GCA_031292915.1 Collinsella sp. | reverse complement strand
TGGCAGTCAAGAGGTCAGGGGTTCGATCCCCCTCGTCTCCACCCGAGCATTGAATGAGGCTCCAACGCAAGTTGGGGCCTTTTTTCATATAGGCACACAAGGTCAAAGGCGGCACAATGATCCTCCTGGTCGACAAGATCGAAAAAAGCTTCGGCGCACGCGTCCTCTTTAGCGGCGCGTCCTTCCAGATCAACCCCGGCGAGCGCTTCGCGCTCGTGGGACCCAACGGCGCCGGCAAAACCACCATGCTCAAGATCATCATGGGCATCGACAGTCCCGACGCCGGCCAGGTCCAGTACGCCAAGGACTGCCAGGTGGGCTACCTAGAGCAGGAAACCAACCTGGAGCAAAAGGACACCACCATCCTCGCCGAGGTCATGGCCGCCGCCAAGGAAATCCGCCGCATGGGCGAGCGCGCCAACGAGCTGCAGGCCCAGATCACGGAGCTCTCCGAGCAGGGCAAGGACGTCGACGCACTCCTTAACGAGTACGGCCAAGTCCAGGACCGCTTTGAGCACCTGGGCGGCTACGAGCTCGAGAGCAACGCCCGCAAGATCCTGTCCGGCCTGGGCTTTAAGGTCACCGACTTTGAGCGCCCGTGCTCCGAGTTCTCGGGCGGCTGGCAGATGCGTATCGCACTTGCCAAGCTCTTCCTACGCCACCCCGACCTGCTGCTTCTGGACGAGCCCACCAACCACCTGGACCTCGAAAGCGTCCAGTGGCTGCGCGGCTTTATCGCCAACTACGACGGCGCCGTCCTCATCGTCAGCCACGACCGCGCCTTCATGGACGCCTGCGTCGACCACGTCGCCGCTCTCGAAAACCGTCGCGTGACCACCTACACCGGCAACTACAGCAGCTACCTTAAGCAGCGCGAGGACAACCTGGAGCAGATGCGCGCCAAGCGTGCCGCCCAGGAGCGCGACATCGCCCACATGCAGGTCTTCGTCGACAAGTTCCGCTACAAGCCCACCAAGGCTGCCCAGGCTCAGGAGCGCATCCGAAAGATCGAGCAGATCAAAAAGGAGCTCGTCATCCTGCCCGAGGGCCACAAGCACATAGACTTTAAGTTCCCTGACCCGCCGCGCTCGGGCGACATGGTCGTGGGTCTGGAGGGCGTGTCCAAGTCTTACGGCAACAAGCACATCTACAGCGATATCGACCTCAAGCTCTACCGCGGCGAGCACGTGGCGCTCGTCGGCCCCAACGGCGCCGGCAAGTCCACGCTCATGAAGATTCTCGCCGGCCTGGAGCCGCCCACCACCGGCACCCGCGATCTGGGCACAAACGTGGGTGTAGCCTACTACGCCCAGCACGCACTCGAGGGTATGACCGAGTCCAATACCGTCCTGCAAGAGATCGACACCGTCACGCCCAAGTGGACCGTACCGCAGCAGCGCAGCCTGCTGGGCGCCTTCCTGTTTAGCGACAACGATTCCATCGAAAAGCAGGTGCGCGTCCTCTCCGGCGGCGAAAAGGCGCGTCTGGCGCTCGCCAAGATGCTTGTGGCCCCCGAGGCGCTCCTGTGCCTGGACGAGCCCACCAACCACCTGGACATCGACTCGGTGGACATGCTCGAGAACGCCCTGCAAAACTTCCCCGGCACCATCGTGCTGATCAGCCACGACGAGCACCTGGTACGCGCCGTGGCCAACCGCATCATCGACATCCGCGACGGTAAGGTCACGGTCTATGACGGCGACTACGACTACTACCTCTACAAGCGCGAGGACCTCGCAGCCCGCGCCGCCGCCGAGGCGGCAGGGGAGAGTGCGCTGGCCACGGCCAAGTCCGCCAAAGTCACCGCGGCCCAGCCCGATGCGCCCGCCGCCGCTCCCAAGCCGGTCGAGGGCAAGAAGACCAAGGAGCAAAAGCGTGCCGAGGCCCAGGCCCGTGCTGCGCTCAACAAAAAGCTCAAGGGCGTGCGCAACCAGCTCAAGAAGATCGAGACGGAACTCGACAAAAAGCGCGCCCGCTATGACGAGCTTATGGAATTGATGGCCAGCGAAGAGCTTTATGCCGATCAGGACAAGTTCAACGCCGCGCTGGGGGAATATAACGGCCTTAAGCAAGAGCTTCCCAAGCTCGAGGACGAATGGCTCGAACTTTCCACCCAGATCGAAGAGGAGACCGCGCGTGAACTCTCGTAAGGCCGCTGCTGTGGCGATGAGCATCATCGCCATCGCGTGCCGCATCTGCGGCATCTTTATGAGCGCGATGACCGTGCTGCTGTGTTTTAGCGGCCTCACCGCCAAGCTGCAGATCGTGGGCTTTGTCGCTGAGCTTTCACGCGCGCTGCCGAGCGCCATCGCCGGCTACGGCATCATCACATCGCCCTTTGGTGGCGTGTTCCGCCTGGATTACGCCATCGTGGCCGTCATCCTGTTTGTGGCCGACTACCTGCTCACGCGCGCCTCGCGCCGCGTCCGCTAGGGGAGCGCCATGTCCAGCAGCTACCTCATGAATCTGCTCGCGAGCGCCGTCGCCGTCATCGTGGGTATCGTGATCCACGAAAGCGCGCACGCCGCCGTGGCCTGGGCGCTCGGCGACAAGACGGCCCGTTCGCGCGGCCGCGTCTCACTCAACCCGCTCAACCATATCGATCCGTTTGGCACCATCATCCTGCCGCTCCTCATGCTTGCCGCCGGCGGCCCGGTGTTCGCCTTCGCCAAGCCCGTGCCCGTCTATCTCAACAACCTCAAGCACCCCAAGCGCGACGAGGTCCTGGTGAGCGTGGCAGGCCCCGCGTCGAACATCGCACTCGCGTGCCTCGCGGCCGCCCTCATGCACGCAACGTACGGAAACCTCTACACCAGCATGTCCTTTGCCGTGGCATCGCAGATCATGAACTTCGGCGCCACGTTTATCGTGGTCAACCTGTCACTCGCGTTCTTCAACCTCATCCCGATCCCGCCGCTCGACGGCTCGTCGATCGTCGTCCCGTTTCTCAAAGGCAAGGCGCTCGCCAACTACTACCGTCTGCAGCAATACGCCATGCCCATCCTCATCCTGGTGCTGTACCTATTGCCCATGTGGACCGGCATCGATGCGATCGGCCGCTATTTCGACGTTACCGTGTATCCGCTTGCTGAGCAGCTGCTCAACTTCGCAATCGCCGGCATCTAAGGTAAACTTACAGGTCGACCGTGCAAAACTGTCGCAATATGCACCCAAACCGCGCCGCGAAGGCGCCGTCAAAGGAGGTCGAAGATGTCGTATCGCGTGTCGACGCAGGTCTACAGCGGACCGTTCGACCTGCTGCTGCAGCTGGTAACCCGCCAAAAAGTAGATATTGGCGCCATCTCCATCAGCGAGGTGGCCGAGCAATACCTTGCCGAGGCCGAGCGCATCGAAGCACTGGACCTGGACGTGGCGAGCGATTTTTTGCTGGTCGCGGCAACCCTTTTGGACATCAAGGCTGCCTCTCTGGTGCCGCAGGAGGCCCCACGCAAAGCCGATGAAGACGATGACGAGTTCGACGAAGACCTTGAGGAGCTCAGCACGCTTGACGGCGACGCCCTGCGCGAGGTCCTGATCCAGCGCCTGATTGCCTACAAGCAGTTTAAGGGCGCGGCTGCGGCCCTCGGTGCCCGCATGCAGGCCGAAAGCCGTATGCATCCGCGTGTGGCCGGTCCCGACCCGGAGTTCCTAGGCCTTATGCCCGACTACCTTGCCGGCATTACCCTGCGCGGTCTCGCCGTCATCTGTGCCGACCTGGACGGCAAGCGCCAGACCTTCTTGCTGGAGGCCGAGCATGTGGCGCCGCATCGCGTACCGCTCGACCTGACCGTGGCCTCGGTCGACCGCTTTACCATGGCGCACCAAACCTGCACCTTCCGCGAGCTGCTGGACGGCGACGCCACCACCGAGCAGCTCGTCGTCACCTTCCTGGCCATGCTGGAGCTCGCCAAGCGCGGCTCGCTCACGCTGAGCCAGGACGAGATCTTTGGAACCATCCGCATCAACCGCGTCGAGGGCGCCGAGGCCTACGTGCCCGGCGAGGGCCCCGAGCTCACCGAATAGGAGCCGCAACCATGTCAACCCTTTCCACGCTGGAGGCAAACAGCCTCAAAGGTGCCCTCGAGGCGCTGCTGCTGGTATCGAGCGACCCGGTGAGTGCGCCCGCGCTGGCCGGCGCACTGGATATCGCCCCCGGCGAGTGCGCGTCGCTGCTCGCCGAGCTCAAGGTTGAGTACGAGGAGGCCAACCGCGGCTTTCAGCTTCGCGAAGTCGCCGGCGGCTGGCGCCTGTTTACGCATCCCGCCTACCACGACGTGGTCGAGGCCTACGTGCTGAGCTGGGACACGCAAAAGCTGTCGCAGGCGGCGCTCGAAACCCTGGCCGTCATCGCATACCACCAGCCCGTGACGCGCGAGGTGGTCAAGGGCATCCGCGGCGTCAACTCCGACGGCGTCATCGCGTCGCTCGTCGACAAGGGTCTGGTGCGTGAGCTCGGCCGCGACCCCCAGCGCGGTCAAGCCATCATCTACGGCACGACCAACGCCTTCTTGGAAAAGTTCGGTCTGCGCTCCACCCGCGATCTGCCCGACCTGGAGCAGTTTGCCCCCGACGAGCAGTCGCGTCAGTTTATCCGCGAGCGCCTGAGCGGCCGCAGTATTCAGTCCACGCTCGTGGAGCAGGCCGAAGATCTGGACGAAGAGCGCGAGCTTCTCGATACCGATATTGAAGATGTTGAGGCAGTCGAGGACATGGAGACCCTAGTCATCGACGAGACCTCGGAGGATATGCATGACGAGGACTAGCGAAGCAGGGGAGGCGCACGCCGTGGGCAACGCAGTACCTGCAACCGACGCCCAGCCCGTTTACCCGCACACCATGCGCCTGCAGCGCTTTTTGGCGCGTGCGGGCGTGGCGAGCCGCCGCGGCTCGGAGGACCTGATGACCGCCGGCCGCGTGACCGTCAACGGCCAGGTCGCGACCGAGCTGGGCACCAAGGTCGACGTCGACCACGATCACATCGAGGTCGACGGCATGCCCGTCAAGCTCAACCAGGGCGCCGTGTACTTGATGCTCTACAAGCCGACCGGCTACCTCACCACCATGAGCGACCCGCAGGAGCGCCCCTGCGTGGCCGACCTGGTACCGCGCAACCGCTTTCCGGGGCTCTTCCCGGTGGGCCGCCTGGACCGCGACACCACGGGTCTTTTGCTCTTTACCACCGACGGCGACCTGTCTCAGGACCTGCTGAACCCCAGCAAGCACGTCTACAAGACCTACCAGGCACTCGTGGACGGGCAGCTGACCGACCGCGATCTAGACCCGCTACGCCGTGGCATCGAGCTCGACGACGGCTTGTGTCAGCCGGCAATCTGCCGCGTCATTACCGCACGCGAGGCCGAGGCCGTGGCTCCGCAAGGCGTCAAACCCGGCACCACCGCCGTGGAAGTTATCATCCGCGAGGGCCGCAAGAACCAGGTCAAGCGCATGCTGAGCAAGATCCACCATCCGGTGATCCGCCTACACCGCTGTAACTTTGCCGGCCTGGAGCTCAAGGACGTGGCCAAAGGCTCATGGCGCGAGCTCACCGAGCGCGAGGTACAGATCCTCAAAAGCGGTGGCATCCCTCCCAAGCAGGCCAGCGCCATACGCGGCGGCAAGCCCCAGGACACGCCCGCGAGCCGCACGCGCCACCACGGCAGCCACGGCTCCGCGCCCAAGCGCAACACCTACCGCGAGCGCTACACAGGCTAGCCAGTCCACCAAGCCCCAGCGTCCGCGTCCCATACCAGCACGTCAACCACCGAAAGGAAGCATTACATGATCGTCGCCATCGACGGCCCCGCCGGTTCCGGCAAGTCCACCATCGCCAAGGAGATCGCCCGCCAGCTGGGCTTTAACAAGCTCGACACGGGCGCCATGTATCGCGCCGTCACCTTCGCCGCGCTCGACCGCGGCATCGATCTGGACGACGAGGCGGCTATCGACGCCCTCGCCGAGCAGATCGAGATTCGCTTTACCAACGGCACCGGCGAGGACACGCGCCTGACCATTGACGGCCAGGACGCCTCGGCTGCTATCCGCACCCCGCAGGTGGACGCCAACGTGTCCAAGGTCTCGGCCTACCCGGGCGTGCGCTCGGCCATGTTCATCCACCAGCGCCGCGCCGCCGAGGACCGCGATATCGTCGCCGAAGGTCGAGACATCGGAACCGTCGTGTTCCCCAACGCGCAGGTCAAGGTATTCCTGACCGCCGACCCGCGCGAGCGTGCCCGTCGCCGCGTGCTGCAGCGCCACCAAAACGACGCTCAGCCGCTTACTGCCGAGCAGCTCGAGGCTGAGGTCGATGAGACCCTCGACGCCCTCAAGCAGCGGGACAAACTCGACAGCAGCCGTGAGGTCGCGCCGCTTGTGCCAGCCGAGGACGCCGTGCACGTCGACTCCACCGCCCACACCATCGATGAGGTCGTCTCGATTATCGAGGACCTCATCAACCAAAGGAGGTAGCCCATGCGCCTGTTTAAGCAGACGCCCGAGGATTACTACAACGCCCCCTACGCCGAGTTCCCGGCGCTCATCCGCGGCACTGTTGCCGTTGTCATGGCAATCCTCTGGGCCTTCTCCAAGCTCATGTGGCGCTGGAAGGTCGAGGACGCCGATCTGCTGTTTGAGCGCCAGGAAGGCCGCGGCAGCGTAGTCATCTGCAACCACACCTCGATGGCCGAGCTCTTGGCTGTAGAGACGGCGCTGTTCTTTGGGGGCCGCCGCATTCGTCCCATTTTTAAGTCCGAGTTTGCCAAGAGCAAAATTGTGCGCTGGGCCTTTAGCCGCGTGGGTGGCATTCCCGTCGAGCGCGGCACCGCCGACATGAAGTGCCTGCGCGCCGCCCAGCATGCACTGCAGCGCGGCGAGGACGTCCTGATCTTCCCCGAGGGCACGCGCATCCGCTCGCGCGAGATCAAACCCGAGGTCCATGGCGGCTTTGCGCTCATTGCCCAGATGGGCAAGGCACCCGTCAACCCGCTCGCCATCTGCGGTTGGTCCGATATCACGCCCAAAGGCAAAAAGCTCATGCGCCCCAAAAAGTGCTGGATCCGTGCCGGCAAGGCCATCTCGTTATCCGACGCACCGGCCGAGCTCAAGCGCAAGGAGCGCCTGGCATGGTTTGAGTCCGAGGCCATGAGCCGCGTCTACGCCATGCGTGATGACCTGTGTGCCGAGCATCCGGGCAGGTTCTAGCCATGGGTGAGAACGTCATAAATACTACCGCGACCGCCGCTGAGGAGGTCGTCCCCACCATCGAGATCGCTGCCCACGCCGGCACCTGCTACGGCGTACAGCGCGCGCTCGACATGGCGCTGGCCGCCGCGCCGCAGGCGGGGGAGAACGCTCAGGTCCACACCCTGGGTCCGCTCATCCATAATCCCATCGTGGTGCGCGAGCTCGCCGAGGCAGGCGTGGGGCTGGCCGACACCTTGGACGAAGCCGCGTCGGGCACCGTAATCATCCGCGCCCACGGTGTGGTGCCGCAGGTCATTGACGTCGCTCGCGAGCGCGGCCTTACCGTGGTCGACGCCACCTGCCCCTACGTGAAGAAGGTCCATGTGGCGGCCGAGCGCCTGGTGCGCGAGGACTACCGCGTGATTGTCGTGGGTGAGCCGGGCCATCCCGAGGTCGAGGGCATTCTGGGTCACGCCGGCGATGATGCGCAGGTCGTGAGCTGTGCCGCCGACGCCAACGCCTTGTCGCTCAAGGGCAAGGTGGGCCTCGTCGTGCAGACCACCCAGACCGCGCAGAACCTCGCCGAGGTTGTGGCTGCCATCACCCCGCGCGTGCAGGAACTACGCGTGATCAACACCATCTGCGCAGCCACGAGCGAGCGCCAGCAGGCAGCCGCCGCACTTGCTAACCGCTGCGACTGCATGGTCGTCGTGGGCGGCAAGAACTCGGGCAACACGCGCCGCCTGGCGCAGATTTGCGCAGACGCCTGCGAGCGCACGTATCACATCGAGGAAGCTTCCGAGCTCCAGGCCGCATGGTTTGCCAACGCGCGCCACATCGGCATCACTGCCGGAGCCTCCACCCCGCAAGAACACATCGAACGCGCCGTTGCGCGCATCAAGGAGCTTTACCGCTAATCATGGACCAGACCGTACCCGCATACGCCGCCGAGGTGGCCGATTACGGGCGCAGCCGCGACCCCGAGCCGGGTGAGGGCGCGCTCGTTAAGAACGTGCGTCCCGAGTCGCCCGCATGGGATGTGGGTATCGAGCCGGGCATGCGCGTGCTCACGGTCAACGGCGAGCAACTCACCGACATGATCGTATGGCTTTGGGAAGCAGACGACGACACCGTTGATTTGGAGGTATTCGACCCGCGCGACGGCACCGTCACCTCCGTCGAGCTCGACCGCTTCCCGGGAGAGGACTGGGGTTTGGAGTTCGATGGCCCCATCTTCGACGGCATGCGTACCTGCGTAAACGCCTGCGTGTTCTGCTTTATGACCATGTTGCCCAAGGGCGGCCGCTCCACGCTCTATATTCGCGACGACGACTACCGCCTGAGCTTTTTGCAGGGCAACTTCGTCACGCTCACGAACCTCTCCGACGAGGACGTGCAAAACGTCATCCAACGCAACATGAGCCCCATGAACGTATCGGTCCATGCCGTGAGCCCCGACGTCCGCCGTCGTATGATGGGCCGCAACGCCCAGCGAGGCATGGACGTGCTCGAGGCCATCATGGCCGCCGGCATCGAGATTCACGCGCAGATCGTGTTGTGCCCCGGCATGAACGACGGCGAGGAGCTGGAAAAGACCCTGCGCTTTTGTGAGGAGCACGAGCAAATCACAAGCCTGGGCATTGTGCCGCTCGGTTTTACCAAGCATCAAAACCGTTTTAGCTGGTCCTACAGCGACAAGCCCGAGCTAGCGCGCGAGACCATCGCCATGATCAGGCCCTTCCAGGACCGCGCCTATGAGCGCTTTGGCCGCCACACCTTCCAGATGAGCGACGAGTTCTATCTGGACGCCGGCATCGATCCGCCCGAGGCGGACTTTTACGACGGTTACCCGCAGTACTACGACGGCATCGGCATGATCCGCTCGTATCTGGACGAGACCGACGACGTGCTCGCTGCCGATGCCGAGCGACTGGCCCGCGTCCGCGAGGCCATCGCCGCCCGCAGCCAACACCTGCTGTGCCTCTCGGGCGCCAGCGCACGCGACACGGTGGCCCGCTTTGTGGAATCGCCCAAGGGACTCGCCGGCACTGTCACGGCCATCAAGAACCGCTACTTTGGCGGCAACGTGGACGTGACCGGCCTCATCGTCGCGTGTGACATTCTGGAGCAGCTGCCGCAGGACCTCTCGGGGGTTATGCTCTTTGTGCCTAAGCTCATGTTCAACGCTGACGGCATGACGCTTGACGAGTATCATCGTGACGATTTACTCGCAAGCCTTACCAGTCGCGGCGCCGAGGTTCATGTGGTGTCGACCATGCCGCATGAGCTGCTCAATACCCTGGAGCACATCCTTGGCATTGTGCCCGCGGACTCTAACATTTCCACTGACCCTACCCATTAAAGGAGTGCAGATGAAACCTATCGTCGCCGTCGTCGGACGCCCCAACGTGGGCAAGTCCACGCTCGTTAACCGCCTGGCCCAGACCTCGGACGCCATCGTCCATGAGTCCCGCGGCGTCACGCGCGACCGCTCGTATCACACGGCCGATTGGAACGGCCGCGAGTTCACCATCGTCGACACGGGCGGCATCGAACCGCTCAAGAGCGATGACGTCTTCGCCACTTCCATTCGCGACCAGGCCCTCGCCGCCGCCGAGGAAGCCGCCGTCATCCTGTTTGTGGTCGACGGCCGCACCGGCGTCACCGAGGAGGACGAGTCGGTCGCTCGCATGCTCAAGCGCTGCGACAAGCCGGTCTTTCTGCTGGTGAACAAGCTCGACAACCCCGATCGCGAGAACGACAGCATCTGGGAGTTCTATTCGCTCGGTATCGGCGAGCCCACGCCGCTCTCGGCCCTGCACGGCCACGGCACGGGCGACCTGCTCGACGACATCGTGGCCCTGCTTCCCGAGGAAGAGGACGAGATCGCCGATGAGTTCCCCGACGCGCTTAACGTCGCCATCATCGGCCGCCCCAACGCCGGTAAGTCCTCGCTGTTCAACCGCATCCTGGGCGCCGACCGCTCTATCGTGTCCAACATTGCCGGCACGACGCGCGACGCCATCGACACCGTCGTGGAGCGCAACGGCAAGCACTACCGCATGGTCGACACCGCGGGCATCCGCAAGAAGAGCACCGTGTACGAGAACATCGAGTACTACTCCATGGTTCGCGGCCTGCGCGCCATCGACCGCGCCGACGTGGCGCTGCTCGTCGTCGACGCCTCCGTTGGCGTTACCGAACAGGACCAGAAGGTCATGGGTCTTGCCATCGAGCGCGGCTGTGCCATCGTTGTGCTGCTCAACAAGTGGGATCTGTTCGACGACGACCGTAAGCGCGAGGCCTGCATGGAGACCATCGACCGCCGTCTGGGCGTCATGGCTCCCTGGGCCCAGTACCTGCGCATCTCTGCCCTGACCGGCCGCAGCGTCGAGAAGATCTGGGCAATGGTAGACGCCGCCGAAAAGACGCGCTCGCAGAAGATCAGCACCTCGCGCCTCAACACGTTCCTTACCGACCTGCGCGAGTTCGGTCATACCGTGGTGGACGGCAAGCGCCGCCTGCGCATGCACTACGTGACCCAGACGGGCGTCAACCCGCCGACGTTCACGTTCTTCGTCAACCACAGCGACCTGGTCAACGACACCTACCAGCGCTACGTAGAGAACCGCATGCGTTCGACCTTCGACTTTGCCGGCACGCCCATTCGACTCTTCTTTAGGAAGAAGGAGCAAAAGGATGCATAATCCGATTCTGCTGACCGCCATCTGCGCCGTGGTCTCGTTCTTTATCGGGGCGATTCCGTTTGGCCTGATCTTGGGCCGCGTGTTCAACCACACCGACATTCGCAAGGCGGGCTCCGGCAACATCGGCACCACCAACGCGCTGCGCGTGGCCGGCCCCAAGGTGGCCGCGCTCACGCTGCTGTTCGACTGCCTTAAGGGTGCCATCTGCGTCCTTATCGCGCGTCCGCTTATCGCCGACTTGGGCTATGGCTTCCCCGTGAGCATTATGGCCCCCGGCGCCGCCGGCGACTGGATGCTCGGCGTCATCTGCCTGGCAGCTGTGTGGGGCCATATCTTCTCGCCCTACCTCAATTTCCATGGCGGCAAGGGTATCGCGGTTGGTCTGGGCGTCATCCTCGCCTGGTACTGGCCTATTGGCCTGTCGCTGCTGGGCATGTTTATCGTGGCCGTCGCCATCACCAAGTTTGTGTCGGTGGGCTCGCTTGCCGCTGCCATCGGTCTTCCCATCGCTGCCTGCGCGGTCTTTCCGTACAGCAGCCTGGGACTTAAGTTTTGCATGGCGATGATCGGCATCACCGTGGTGTGGGCCCATCGTGCGAACATCAAAAAGCTCATGACCGGTAAGGAGTCCAAGCTCTCGTTTACCAAGCGCGTCACCGAGCCCGACGATAAGTAGGAGAGAGTCATGAATGTTGCACTGATTGGCTCCGGCTCCTGGGGAACCGCCGTCGCCGGCCTTGCCGCCGCGCGAACCGAGCGCGTGACCATGTGGGCCCACAGCGAGCAGACGGCCGCCGGCATTAACGCCGAGCACCGTAACCCCCGGTATCTGGTGGGCTACGAGCTGCCCGGCAACGTCGTCGCCACCACGGACCTGGTGCAGGCGCTCGACGGCGCCGAGGCCATCATCTTTGCCGTGCCCTCCACGCACCTGCGCAGCGTATGTCATCAGGCAGCACCCTTCATCGCCGCCGACACCCCGGTGCTCTGCCTCACCAAGGGCATTGAGCCCGAGTCCGGCCTGCTCATGAGCGAGGTCATCGCCAGCGAGATCGGCAACGAGGCGCGCGTGGCGGCGCTCTCGGGCCCCAACCATGCCGAGGAGATCTGCCGCGGCGGGCTTTCTGCCGCCGTCATCGCCAGCGAACATCCGCAGATAGGGGAGACCTTTAAGGACCTGCTCCTGTCCACGGCCTTCCGCATCTATCTGTCGCAAGACATGACCGGTGTCGAGGTCTGCGGCGCCATGAAAAATGTCATCGCCATCGTGTGCGGCATCTCCGCCGGCACCGGTGCCGGCGACAACACGCTCGCCCTCATCATGACGCGCGGCCTGGCCGAGATTAGCCGTCTGGTGCATGCCCGCGGCGGTCAAGCTATGACCTGCATGGGACTTGCCGGCATGGGCGACCTCATTGCCACCTGCACCTCGGAGCACTCGCGCAACCGCACCTTTGGCTACGAGTTTGCCCACGGCGTGTCGCTCGACGAGTATCAGACGCGCACGCATATGGTGGTTGAGGGCGCCGTCGCGGCCCGCAGCGTCAGCGAGCTCGCCCGTTCACTGGGCGTAGACATTCCGCTCACCTTTGCCGTGGAGCAAACGCTCTACAACGGTGTTACTTTGGATAGGGCGCTCGAGATTCTTACCGACCGCGTCCCCTCTCAAGAGTTCTACGGACTCAACGACTAGCGCAGAAAGGCTACTACCATGGGTTCCATCAAAATCGCTCCGTCCGTCCTTTCGGCCGACATGGCCAACCTCAAGGGCGAGCTCGACAAGATCGCCGGCGCCGATTACGTGCACTTTGACGTTATGGACGGTCATTTTACCGGCAACCTCACCTTTGGCGTTGACATCCTCAAGGCCGTCAAGCGCTCCACCGACGTGCCGGTCGACGCGCACCTGATGGTATCGAACCCCGACGAGACGGTCGATTGGTACGCCGACGCCGGTGCCGACATGATCACCGTGCACTATGAGGCCTCCACGCACCTGCACCGCACGCTCACGCATCTTCAGCAGCGCGGCGTCAAGGCCGGTGTGGTGCTCAACCCCGCCACCCCCGTGTGCGTGCTCGAGAGCATCATCGACGTCGTCGATATGGTGCTGCTGATGAGCGTGAACCCCGGCTTTGGCGGCCAGAGCTTTATCCCGGGCACCATCGCCAAGCTCCACGAGCTCAAAGCCATGTGCGAGCGCCACGGCGTGTCGCCCATGATCGAGGTCGACGGCGGCATCTCTTCCAAAAACATCGCCGAGGTCGTCAAGGCCGGTGCCGATGTCCTGGTGGCCGGCTCCGCCGTATTTAAGTCCCAAGATCCCGCTGCCGAGGTTGCGCTGCTGCAGAAGCTGGGCAACGAGGCCGCACAGGAGGCATAAACCCTTATGACCGCAGGTCAAAACCGCATACCCGTTAATCTTGACTATGCCGCCTCGACGCCCATGCGCGCCGAGGCGCTCCTTGCGCAGCGCGAGTACGACGACAGCGAGCTTGCCGGCGTCAACCCCAACTCGCTACACTCGCTTGGCCGCAAAGCCGCCGCGCGTCTGGAGGTTGCACGTCGCGAGATTGCCCGCAGCTTTGGCGCGCGCGTCCGCCCGTCCGAGATTGTCCTGACCAACGGCGGCACCGAAGCCAACCAGCTGGCGCTGCTCGGTCTTGCCGAGGGCGCCCGTCAGCGCGATCGCAAGCACGACCGCGTGATCGTGTCGGCGATCGAGCACGATTCGATTCTGGACAATCTGCCGCTGCTGCGTGCCGCCGGCTTTACCGTCGAGCTGGTGCAGCCCTGCCGTGCAGGTTATATTGAGCCTGTCGCGCTGAGCGACTTGCTCGGCGACGACGTGGCGCTCGTGAGCATTATGGTTGCCAACAACGAGACCGGCGTGGTGCAGCCCATCCGGGAGCTTGCCGCTGCCGCACACGCCGCCGGCGCCCTGATCCACACCGATGCCATCCAGGGCTATCTGCATATTCCGCTCGATGTCACCGAGCTGGGCATCGATGCCATGTCCGTCGCGGCCCACAAAATTGGCGGTCCTGTGGCATCCGGTGCGCTCTACCTTAAGACCCGCACCCCGCTGCGCCCGCGCATCTTTGGCGGAGGACAGGAAGCCGGACGACGTGCCGGCACGCAGGACCTGCGCACGCAGCTGGCCTTTGCCGCTGCCGCCCGCACGCTGGTGCCCCAAGTGGCTCAGGAGCGCGAAAAGCTGCAAGCCCTTTCCGACAAACTCTACGCCACGCTTACGGCCCATCCACGCATTCATGCCACCATGGGCGACTACGAGCAGGTCGACCGTCTGCCGGGTATGGTTTCGATCTACGTCGACGGCATGGACTCCGAGGAGCTCATCGTCAAGCTCGACGCCGCCGGCTTTGAGGTTTCGGCCGGCTCTGCCTGCTCGAGCGGCAGCATGGACCCGAGCCACGTTTTGAGCGCGATGGGCATCGGTCGCGAGCAGGCATTGGGAGCACTGCGCATTTCCTTTGATGACCGCGTGAATCCGAGCGATCTGGACGAGTTCGCCCGGACGCTGCTCTCGATCGTGGGTGCCGCATGATCGTCGCCGAGCTTGAGCGCGCGCTGCTGGCACGCTATCCCAAGGCGGACGCCGAGGGCTGGGATCACATAGGACTCTCCGTTGGCGATCCGGCCGCGGAGATCACCGGCGTTGCCTGCGCACTCGATGCGACCGTGGCTAACGTTCGCCGCGCCCAAGAAGCCGGCGCCAACGTGCTGCTGACGCATCATCCCATATACATCAAGGCACCCGAGGCCTTTTGTCCGGCGGATGCCACACGACCCCAGTGCAGCGCGGCCCTCTACGAGGCTGCCCGCTGCGGCGTGAGCATTATTTCGCTCCACACCAACCTGGACCGCTCGCACGAAGCGCGCGTTCGTCTGAGTGAGCTGCTGGACGCCGAGCCCATGAGCTCGCTGGAGCATGTGGACGAGCCTGAGCTCACCGGTCTGGGCGCACTCGCGACCCTCCACGACGCCTGCAACCTGCGCAATCTCGCCAACCGTGCCGCCACGGCCTTTGGCAGCGATCCGCGCGTATGGGGCGAAGCCGAGCACCCGTGCCGGACCGTCGCCATTTTGGGTGGCTCCCTGGGCGACTTTGGAGAGCTCGCCATCGCCGCGGGCGCGGACGCTGTCGTGACGGGCGAGGCGGGCTACCACGTGGCGCAAGACCTTGCCCTGCGCGGGCTGCCGGTGATCTTGCTCGGCCACGACCGCTCCGAGGAGCCGTTCGTGGATATCTTGATGAACTCTGCAGTTGACGCCGGGGTCGACCCCCGTCATACGATTAAAATACTGAACCCTTGCCAATGGTGGACTGTGACAAAAGGAGAGAATTTATGAGCGCCGGCGCTACGCTACTCAAGCTGCAACAGATCGATTTGGAGCTCGCCCGCAACAAGAGCGAACTTGCCAATATGCCGGAGCTCAAGGAGCTCGCCTCAAAGCGCAAGACCTATGTGAAGCTCAAGTCCGAGATGACCAAGCTCTACGCCCAGCGCAAGGATCTGGACATTGAGCTCGACGACCTCAACACCACCGAGATCCAGACTAACAACGCCATCGAGGCTGCCAAGAAGCGTCACGTCGATGGTTCTGATTACCGCGAGGTGCAGGACCTGGAGAATGAGCTTGCCACCCTGGCAAAGCATCTGGACAAGATCGAGCACACCCGCAAGGATGTTGTTGTCGCCCATAAGGAGGCGCTCGACCGCGAGGCCCGCGCGCAGGCCATCATCGCCAAGTTCGAGGAGGGCGTGAAGGCCGATACCAAGGCTGCCCGCGCCAAGGCCGCCGACCTGCAGGCTCAAATTGACGCCGCCACCAAGGAGCGCACCGCGCTTGCCGCCACGCTGCCGACCGACGTGCTCACCGACTACGAACGTCTACTCAAGCAGTTCCGTGGCCTGGCAGTCGAAACCATTCAGGGCAACATCCCCACGGTCTGCCACACCGCGCTGCAGGCTTCGTCCATGAGCGACCTCAACCACGACGGCAGCGAGATTACACACTGCCCGTACTGCCACCGACTGCTGGTGCTCCCGAGCAAGGATGCGTAAACGATGGCGGCGCCCAATAATTCAATGCAACTTGAGGGAAAAACGATCCTGCTGGGCATTACCGGCGGGATCGCCGCCTATAAGTCGTGCAATATCGTGCGTCTGCTGCAAAAGCGCGGCGCACGCGTCAAGGTCGTTATGAGCGAGCATGCCACCGAGTTTGTGGGCCCGCTCACCTTCCGCGCGCTCACCAATGAGCCGGTCGCAGTGGGTCTGTTCGACGACCCCTCCGACCCCATCCACCACATTTCGCTGGCACAGGAGCCCGACCTGGTGGTCGTGGCGCCTGCCACGGCAAATATCATCGCTAAGATGGCCAACGGCATTGCCGATGACCTCATCTCCACGACGCTGCTCGCCACGCCGCGACCCATTGTGATCGCGCCGGCCATGAACAATGGCATGTGGAAGGCGCCGGCAACCCAGGCCAACATGGCCACGCTGCGCGAGCGCGGCGTTCACGTGGTAGGACCCGGCAGCGGCTACCTTGCCTGCGGCGACGTCGACACGGGACGCATGAGCGAGCCCGAGGACATCGTCGAAGCCATCTGCGAGGTGCTCAACCCCGTGCCCCAGGACCTTGCAGGCAAGCGTATCGTGATCACTGCCGGTCCCACGCATGAGCCGATCGACCCTGTGCGCTTTATCGGCAACAGGTCGTCGGGCAAGATGGGCATCGCTCTGGCAGGGGAGGCCGTACGCCGCGGCGCTGCGGTCAAGCTCGTGCTGGGACCGACGTCGCTCGATGTTCCCCGCGGCGTGGAGTGCGTGCGCGTGCAAACCGCCGCAGAGATGCTGCAGGCCACGCTGAGCGCTTTTCAGACGGCCGATGCGGCCATTTGTGCGGCGGCTGTCGCAGACTACACACCCGCCGCTCCCGCCGACCATAAGCTCAAAAAGGCCAACGAACGCCTCGATCGCATCGAGCTGGTCGAGACGGTCGATATTTTGGCTGAGCTTTCGCGCCAGAAGGGCGAGCGCTGTGTGATCGGATTTGCAGCCGAAACCGATAACGTCGTGGAGTACGCTGAGCGTAAATTGGCCCGCAAGGGTTGCGATGCCATTATCGCCAACGATGTCTCGCGCGCCGATTCGGGCTTTGGATCTGATACCAATAAAGCTTGGATCGTAAGCACAGCGGGTACGCAGGAACTTCCCGTGCTAACAAAACCCCAGCTCGCAGATACAATTTTGGACTTGCTCAAAAATAATTAAAAAAGTTCTTGCGCAAGGCCAAAGTTTCGGGTTAATATACTCCCTGTTGCGAGCGAGAGCAGAGCAACAAACAAAAGCTTCGGGACGTGGCGCAGCTTGGTAGCGCACTTGACTGGGGGTCAAGGGGTCGCTGGTTCGAATCCAGTCGTCCCGACCAGAAGTTTGCAGGTCAGGCACCTAGTGCCTGACCTTTTTTTATGCTGGGTCACCAGATGGGTCACGAATAGGTCACCGGCTGTTTTTTTAGATGATAAAGACATGCCTTTCTACCTGCCGCGCCCAACCCGGATAGGTATCCGGCGGTGTCGAACGCCAGTTCATAGCCGTTCAGGGTCGCTTTGCCCAGCAGCACCGCGTCGGGGCAGCGGGTTTCAACTTGATGGATATCAAGGTTGCTACCGTACGCGAAGTTGATGATCGAGGGTGCAGTCTCGGGGTGACGGGCTGAGGCGTTGTTGCGCTTCTCATTGTACTTCATGGTTCACGCCTTTCGGTGTTGTGATGGGCTTCGGTCGCTCGAGCTGATTGCAGCATACAGTCTGAAGCCGAAAAGGCGTGAAAACCTGAGATTGTCATTTTAAGAAATAGAACGAAAAGGACGGCCATGCACGAAATCGCGCAGGCAGAAAGCGCTGTTCGAGGCGCATCCTGCGAAAGGATACCCGTTCAGAAGGGTTGTTGCCAGTTTTTATCGATTCGATTTTTTACGAGCGCACGAAGAGGTTGCGTTTAGAAAAACGCAAGGGCGGCTGTTTTGCCTGTAAGCAAACATGAAATCGGCCGCAGCGGTACCGCCTGGGAGGGCGGACGAGGGACTTGGCCGCAACCTAATCCCCGGGTGCGGCTGCTACGCTCACTACTTGAGAATCGTAGACCGCCCAGTATGTTCCATCCAAGAGTCGCAACACGAAACAGCGGTCATCTTTGCCTATTTCGGCGGCATTTACGCATTTCTGAAGATCGGCGTGGCGCGCGTAGCGGCCGACGAGCTTATCTCCATTTACAAGCACGACTTTAAGGTCGAGGCCCATCTTCTCGTACATGACAATGCGATCTAAAACGGACACCTCGCTTGAGTCGAAGTCGGGCCTTTGCCCACCGCGGCGAATCCCTCGTTCAGTCAATGCCCTGTCGATCCCGCCCTTTGCGTAGTCGCTCAGCTGGGAATAGATTCTGCCGGCGAGATCATCGGCCAAGACGCGCTCTGGGTCCCCGCCTGACCGTTCCGCTCGAAACTCGCCTAATGCCGACAGCATCAGGTACACCTCATGCAATCGCAGCGGCAGGAAGATCGGGTGAGCCGTCGACTTCAGGCCGCCGCGGCTTGTCGGCTCGGCCTTGATGTAGGAGTCGCCAAAACGCACGCCGCCTGCCAGGGCGCTCAGGCGTTTTTGCACCGCCGTGCGCGAGCAGCCCAGGTACGCGGCGATCGCTTGCTGGGTCATTCCCTTATGCGCCGCTTTGAGCAGCATGAGATTTGCCTCGTCCGTGCCTATGAACGATTTGTCCAAGTTGTAGTGGCGCTTTTTCAGGGCGCCGCCAATCTCGTTGCCCTTTTCGAACAGCTCGTGCACGCTCAGGAACAATTCATGGCGGCCGTTGCTTTGGGGGCCTTCCTCTGAGTTGGCATAATCTGCCAGCGCCTTGCAAAACGAGCGATAGTTTTCGTCGGTGACGAAAATGGGCCACTGCATGTTGTGAAAGCGTGTGCCTTCACGTGTGTCGGCGAATTTCGCATACGCAGACTCAGGATCGCAACCGACCCTTTCCGCAATTTCCGCAACTCTCATGCCAATCCCTTCCGCAACCCAATCACACGCACGAAAAACCTATCAAGCCAGAAGATTGATGCGGCAAAAAAGAAGAAGAGGCATTACACCCCTCCTTCCGGACAGCCTGTATCCCGGTTCCCTGCCTGCCAGTTCGCCCTCCCCGAAACCCTCGGGGCGCTATGGGGTCGAGCCCCTCCGCATGGAAAATTCTATCGCGGCCATGCCCGCTATGCGTGTCACGCACACCACGCCAAACGTCAGGTTTACCAGCCGGGACTGAGCCCTCTTTCGAGAGCAGGGTTATATTAGCATCTACAAACTCGAAAAACCCTGCCGCATTTGAGGAGTACCAAGAAAAAGGTCTACACCTTGAATATCAACCTCATCCGAACACCTCCCGCATTCATCCGAACAAGTACGGATGAATGCGGGAATCCGATACCCTGAGGGCCGGATCGGCCGAGCCACTGGGCACAAGCGGGACACGGTCCAGAGGATGCCGGGGCGCGGGGTCCCGTGCGGGGAGATCGCGAGGGAGCCGGGCAGGTCGCCCTCGACGATGAGCGCAGAGATACCGTCGCGCCCACCCACGAAAAGAGGGTTCCCTCGCAGGCGCCGCATCCGCACGCCCCCGCAAAGAAACCCTCGCACTCGCATCTCTACCTGCGAACCCGCACGTGCCCTCGCGCACGCGCCGCGGCAGCCGCTAGTCGCGGTAGAACGAGCCCATGTAGCGGATGTACTCGTCCTCGGTGTGGTTGGCCTTCCAGTCGTGGACGGAGTCCTTGTTGCGCTGGCCGGCGATGACGGAGAGCTCCTTACCCAGCTTCTCAAAGGCCTCGTCGACGCACTCCTCGGGGGTGAGGGCGATCTTCATGACGGCCTCGCCCTGCGGGCCGCCGGGGAGGTTGGACAGCAGGCTGGGGGTTAGGGTGGTGCCGAGGGTGATGACCTCGACGTCGACACCGGTGCCCTCGCACTCGCAGGCCACGGCCTCGGTCATCTTGAGGATGAAGGCCTTGCCCGCGCCGTACTGACCGTTCCAGGGGCTGGAGCTGATGCCGGTCATCGACGAGACGTTGATCACGGCGCCGCGGTCCTGGGTGGCAAAGATCCGCATGTAGTGGTGGAAGCACTTGAGGAAGGTCACGACGTTGACGTTGATCATGGCCTCGTGCTTCTCCCAGGGGGTGTCCTGGATCTTGCCGAAGCTGTGCAGGCAGGCAACGTAGCTCATGAAGCCCATGTCCAGGCCCTCGGTCGCGGCGAAGACGGTCTCGGCCGCGCCGGGCTGGCTAAAGTCGGCGCGCACGACCTTGGTCTCCACGCCGTAGGTCTCGCGGATCTCGCCGGCGAGCACGTTCAGCTTCTCCTCGCGACGGCCGACCATGACGACATTCATGCCGCCGGCGGCGATCTTCTCGCAGAACGCCTTGCCGACGCCCTCGGTCGCGCCCAGAATCAGGCCCCACTCACCGTACTTCTCCCTCAGGTTCATGCTGCATCCTCTCTCTCGATGCCCATGCGGGCACATCTCCTTTAGCGTGCGGCCGCACAGCCGCACACGGTGCACCATTATGCGCTGAACAAGAGGGGAGCGTGTTCACGACTTTGCGAACGAGCCCGTAACAACGATGAACGGTGTCGGTCTATCACCGCGAAGAAACCCTTGCGGCATCGAGAGAGGAGGTGCTGGCAGGTGGAACCAAAAGGTGAACGCCGCCATCTCTAGCTCCACCTTATCGGGTTTCCCGTCGCAAGCGATGCTTCAAAGAGCTTGCGCAGCGAAACGTTGGCGAAGGTCCAGGACCACGCTTTGCTGCTGCCCACTGTGACTCGGCCCTCGGCTCTGCGTAGAACCCGAAGCCGCTTTTGCAGTCGATGCGATTGACCCCGTCGAGGTCGGTGAGGGTGTAGCTTTCGCCCTCTCCATCCTGGCTCGAGCGTCCCTTGCGCTCGAAAGCAAAGTGACTTGACGCGAAGAGCACCTCACCAGCGCCGTTATTTTTTGGCATCTTTGGGGGCTGACGTACACAAATGCAGAATCCCGCGCAGCCCAGAACCGTCCTCCATATGTCTGGACTCTCTATGCTTACGCTGGATAGACATCGCTAGAACGGGTATAGTATCGAAAGTTTTGTCGTTTACCAGCGGGGGAGTCCTGTGGGCATCAAGAAGAAGATCAAAAAGGAGCTTATCGGCACCTCCGATTACCCGTCGAATAAGATCTTTACGATCTCCAATTTCATCACCTTTACGCGCCTGGTCCTCACGCTCGTCTTTTTGTACCTGTTTGTGACGGACAACAACCGCGTCGTCGCCATCGTGATCTATGCCATCGCCGCCTCAACCGACTGGATGGACGGACAGATCGCCCGCATGACCAAGACGGTTTCGTGGCTCGGCAAAGTCATGGACCCCATCTGCGACCGCGCGCTGCTGTTTACTGGCGTGCTGGGCCTGGTGGTCCGCGGCGAGTTGCCCATCTGGGTCTGCGTACTCATCATCGGTCGCGATATCTATCTGGGTATCGGCTCGCTCATCGTGCGCCATTATCACCGTCGCCCCATCGATGTCGTCTTCCCCGGCAAGATTGCCACGGCACTGCTCATGACCGGCTTCTCGCTCATGCTGCTTGGATTCCCCGTCATCGACGGCTGGCATCTGCTGCCCACCGCGTACACGGCATTCCCGGGCCTCAACGGCAGCTCGGTGCCCCTCGGCATCTTCTTTGTATACGGCGGCGTCATCTTCTCTATGCTCACCGCTGTCATTTACTCCGTTAAGGGAGGGGCGGCCATTAAACAGGCCGTCGCGCATCCCGAGGACGAGGACACCGACTTTCTTAACCCCGAAATCGAAGACTGATTCATTGGGGTATGATTACGTACGGTTCATTCTTTGCGGCGTGGCCGCGTTAGATAGGGGTTGTCATGGACAACAAGGTTAACAATATGCCTCAGAACGATAAGACTGCGGACGCTACCTGCGTTTTCCGTGTTCCTTCGAGCGATGTCACTGTTCCCGACCTTATGGCCAACGTGCGCATCACCGCTCCGGTTCTGTCCATCGTCAAGGGTCCGCAGACCGGAGCTGCCTTTGAGCTCGAGGACGACGTGACCACCATCGGCCGCGACCCCGCGAACGGCATCTTCCTCAACGACATGACGGTCTCGCGCAGCCACGCACGCATTATTCGTGAGGGCCTGGGCGCCCGTATTGAGGATCTGGGCTCGCTCAACGGAACCTGGGTCGACGGCGCCATCGTCAACGGTGCTCCGCTGCACGACGGCTCTTCCGTTCAGATCGGTACGTTCACGCTCATCTACCACGAGAGCACGCCGGAGCGCATCGAAACCGGTGAGTAGGTAATGGCCGAACGCAACTATCTGAGTATCGGCCAAGTCGTCAACCTTCTTCGAGGCGCATACCCCGATCTATCGAACTCAAAAATTAGATTTCTAGAAGATGAGGGGCTCATCACCCCTCATCGTACGCCAAAGGGGTATCGCCAGTACTCCAAGGAAGACGTTGACCGTCTCGAGGTCATCCTGCACCTGCAGAAGACCCGCTACATGCCGCTCAACGTCATTAAGCAGCGCCTGGAAAACGCAACGGACTTGTCCACTTTGGCTTACGAGGTGGGTCTTCTGTCCGATGTTCCGCTTAAGACGGAGCCCAAGGAGACCAAGCAAAAGCTGCATCCCATCGAGACCATTCCCGATATGCTCGGTGTTGATATTTCGTTTATCCGCTCCCTTGCCGAGAACGATCTTATCCGCATCATCAAGAGCCCCCAGAACCGTGAGCTCGTCGATGGCCGAGATTTCCCGATTATCCGTTACTGCTCGGAGCTGTCGCGCTTCCACATTGAGCCGCGCAACCTGCGTCAGTACGTATCGTCGGCAAACCGCGAGTCTTCGATGTTTGAGCAGGTTCTCGTGAGCATGCTTGGCATGGATACCTCCGATGACGAGCGCGACGCCAAGCTCGAGCGCGCTTTTAAGAAGCTGCACGATCTCACCGAGGGTGTGCACACCGCGCTCCTTAAGAACCGTGTCTTTGAGTCGCTCAACGCCGTGGTCGAGGACGCTGACATCGATGCTCTCGATGAGGAGATCGCGCGTTCCGAATCCACCAAGGCTAAAAGCGATGGGGCAAGCGTTCCCGCGGTTACCGCGCATGACGAGTCGCTCGTGCAGCCGTCCAAGGTCGTCGTCCCCTCGCATAGCTCGTCTGCTAACGCGGGTAAATAACCGCCGCCCACCCGGCAATCCATGAAAGGTCACGCCATGTACGACTTCGAATCTCATATCGTCGATATCCCCGACTATCCCGAGCCCGGAGTCGTCTTTAAGGACATCACGCCGCTCTTTGGCAATCCCGAGGCTCTGAAGGCCATGGTGGATGCGCTCGCCGAGCATTTTGCTGGCATGGGCATTACCAAGGTCGTCGGCCCCGAGGCCCGCGGCTTTATGGTGGGCGTACCCGTAGCCGTCGCCCTGGGCGCCGGCTTTGTTCCCGCACGTAAGCCGGGCAAACTGCCGCGCAAAACGGTGAGTGAGAGCTACGAGCTCGAGTATGGAACGGATTCTATCGAGATCCACGCCGATGCTATCAGCTCTAAAGATACCGTGTTGATTCTGGACGACTTGGTCGCGACGGGCGGAACCGTCGAGGCAACAGGTAAACTGGTGCGAGATATGGGCGCAAAGCTTGTGGGCTACGGTTGTATCCTTGAGCTTGCGTTTCTCAACCCGCGCAAGAAGCTCACGCCTTCTAACGAGGACGTTGAGCTCTTTAGCCTGGTAACGGTGGACTAGCCGCTACCCTTAGATACCGGAAAGGAAGCTACATGCGCACAGCAAACACGCACAGAAACATGGCACGCTGCGCTGCTACGGCAACCCTCGCTTGTGTTTTGGGCCTGGGCCTCGTGGCTCCGGCCTACGCCGATACCGCATCCGACCTTGCCGCTGCTCGTACCAAACTCGAGCAGATTGGCACCCAAACCCAGCAAATTCATGAAGAGCTCTCCGCACAGACGCAGGAGCTTGATCAGACTGCAGGCGAGATCACGCAAAAGCAGCAAGAGATTGCCGAGGGCCAGGCAAAGCTTTCGTCCTACGTTGCCGGTGAGTACAAGACCGGTGGCCTGAGTCTCCTTCAAGTTCTGACAGGCGTCGACGATCTGGGCGACATGCTCAATCGTCTGTTCTACTACGGCAAGGTTTCCGACAAGCAGGCCCAGACCATTCAGGATGTCAAGGACCTTAAGCAGCAGCTCACCGATAAGCAAGCCGAGCAGGAGAAGAACGTCGCCGCGACGCAGAAGAAGGTCGACGAGCTCAATGCCCAGCAGGCTGAGGCCCAGAGTGTCGTGAACTCCCTGGATTCACAGCTGCAGGCCGAGCTTGCTGCCGAGGCCGAGGCCAACGCCGCGCTGCAGGCCGGTATCAACGCCAGCACCGCCGAAAAGGCCACGGTGAGCAACGACACCGCCGGTACGACCGAGAACACCAACAACGGTGGCGGCACGACCAACAATGGCGGCGACAACACCCCCGCGCCCGCTCCTGCCCCCACGCCGCAGCCCGTGACGCCTGCTCCGGCTCCGACGCCTTCTGCACCGAGCCAGTCCGTTGACGGTGGCACCGTTGTTTCGCGCGCCTACAGCAAGCTCGGTTATGCTTATTCTTGGGGCGGCATTGGACCGAACAGCTTTGACTGCTCCGGTTTTGTAAGCTACTGCCTCACCGGCCGTTATTGCCGCCTTGGCACGACTGGTACCTTCATGGGCTGGACCCGCGTGTCCGATCCCCAGCCTGGTGATGTCGTGGTTAACTCTTACCACACCGGCATCTACATTGGTAACGGCCAGATGATTCATGCTTCCGACTACAGCACGGGCGTTATCATCAGCTCCGTTGCCGCTGGCATGAACAACAATTACATCTTCGTACGCTATTAATTTATTACTACAGCGAACGAACGTGGGCCTCGCGATCTTGAATCACGAGGCCCATTCTTTTTGCCCCTACCGTTTGCCATATGATCAGAACGGCTATCTAGTATTCAAAACTAGATAGCCGTTCTGATCAATCAAAAAGATGGCTATAATTGTTGGGGAACAATTAGAAAGGACCCTCAATGAGCTGGGCACTTATCTCCGATTCGAGCTGCAATCTTCGCGATTGGCAACCAACCGCACATCATACCACCTTTGCATTTGCACCCCTTAAGATCCGAGTGGGGGAGCGCGAATTTGTCGACGACCTCTCGCTCGATGTTCACGAGCTCAATTGCGCCGTGCAGGCGGAGTCGAGCGCTTCTTCGAGCGCCTGTCCAAGCGTAGGGGAGTGGGCTGAACTTTTTAAGATTGCCGACAAGACGATCTGCATGCCCATCTCGGAGGGCGTCTCGGGAAGCTACAATGCCGCGGCCACCGCACGCGATATGGTACTTGCCGAGGAGCCCAACCGCCAGATTCATTTGGTCAACTCACGAGCCGCAGGTGGCAAAATGGATCTGATCTTCCTGCTGTTCGACCGCTATCTTGCAAGCAACCCGGATACCTCCTTTGAGGACGCCTGCGCTTACTTCGATAGCTTGGAGCAGAACAGCAAGATTCTCTTTAGCCTGTGCAATTACGAAAACCTTGCGAAGGCCGGACGTATCCCTAAGGCGGCCGGCGTTATTGCCAATAAGCTCAATATCCGCATTTTGGGCACGGCGAGCGAAGCGGGCAAAATTGAACTCGTTGGGCACACCCGCGGTGAAAAGAAGATGCTCACCAAGATTGTCGACACCATGGAGGCCGAAGGCTTTACCGGCGGCGAGGTCGTTATCGACCATGTCGAGAATGAGGCGGGCGCTCAGGCGCTTGCCAGCCGCATTGTGGAGCATTGGCCCGGCTCCAAGACGATTATCATGCCCTGTAACGGGCTAGATTCATACTATGCCGAGATGCACGGCCTCATTATCGGCTACGGTATGGGCGTGGCGTCGGGCCGATAATATCCAACTAGACAAACGTACGGGCGGGATAAGGAACCATTGGCTCTTTATCCCGCCCGTCTTATACCTCGGTTAGCTATTAAAGCCATTGAACTTTAGGTAGCTCATCAGGTACGCCTTCGATACAAAAGACGAAACCGCACTGCGTACGAGCAACGATTCGCGCGTAACCTGGTGTGCGGTATCGGGCACGGGAGTCTGCTCGACGGAAAACGCCGCACGAATCGATGCCTCAAGTTGATCGACTACATAATCGAAAGCCGTCGGAGCGTCATAACTCAAGCGCTGAATATTAAAGAGCGCCTGAACCGCAGCGATGGGCAGCACCTGCTTAAAGATACAAATGGCGATAAGACGCGCAATCTGCTCACGGCCATACTGCTTTTTAACCGGCGCGGGAACGAGGCCAACCTTCACGTAGTTATTGATCATCGATGGCGTGATAACGGGCTGCTCTACGCAAATCGAAAGTGGCTCCATCCACAGCGCAACATATTCAATAACCTGATCGCGATAGAGCGTTACGTTGGGTAGCTGGTCATAGCGTGGCAGGCTCAATGCGTTAAGTTTACCCACCATATCGGACTGAATAAATGCGTCCGGCAGCACCGTCGGTTGAATATCCTCCGGCTTAATGCTGACCGATGTATCGGACATCGGGATAACATGTTTGACGTGGTTCATAAGGATCCTCCGTTCATTTTCTATATTGTATTCTAGGTGATCTTGTTTTGGATACCACATAGCCGCCAAGAAAAAGTGGTTTGACTGTACATTGATGCACCGTCAAACCACTTTGTTTAAAGATAGCAACCTTACATAAGATATATTATCGTACTTATCTACGGAGAAATGCGTATGCGCTGGTTGCCGCTATGGCTCCGTCAGAAACCGCGGTCACAACCTGGCGCAAACGCTTGGAACGGATGTCGCCAGCGGCAAATAGACCTGGCGTGCGGGTCGCCATGGATTCATCAGTCAGAATGCCGCCATCAGGCGCCAGATCAACTAGATGCTCGACAAGTTCGGTATGGGGTTGCGTCCCGGTATAGACAAAGATGCCGAAAGAGACGGGCTCAAATGACTCGGTATGAATTTCCCCGGATGAATTGTCCTTAAAGGCGATCGTCGTTGGCATGGCTTCGCCCGAGAGCTCCACAATACTAGTTTGGTACCTAACTGTAATATTTTCCTTTTCGAGCACCTTCTGAACAACACCATCAGGCGCACGAAACTGGTCGCGACGCAGCACGATGGTCACGCTGCTGGCGATTTCTGACAAGAACAGAGCTTCCTCGCAGGCAGCATTGCCGCCGCCGATGACAAAGACCTGCTTGCCGCGAAAGAACATGCCGTCGCACGTCGCGCAATACGAAACGCCACGACCGCGATACGTATCCTCGCCAGCGAAACCTGCCGGACGCGGCGTGGCACCCATGCAAGCGATAACACTCCTAGCCGTCGTATCAACAACATCGTGATGAACGGTAAACAATTTGGAGCCGGCATCGTAATCGACACCCGTCACCATACTCCATTCAACCTGAGCCCCCAAGCCTTCAGCATGTTGTTGGAACCGCTCACCAAGTTCAGCACCGCTCAGCAGCGGAATGCCCGGATAGTTCTCGACCTCATTGGTTGTGGCGATCTGCCCTCCCGACATGCCCTGTTCAATCACGGTCGTCGTTAGGTTGGAGCGCGCAGCGTAAATGGCGGCAGCATAGCCCGCGGGGCCGCCACCGATAATAGCAACATCGATCGGCTGATGGGTAGTCATGAAGAGACCTCCTGTCGAAAGATTGGCGTTCTTTGCGCTCATACCCAAATTTACGTGAACGTGACACTCATGCACTACAATGATAAATCCGTGTTACAACGTCGAAGGGGAGTTATCGATGGATCAGACGCAGACGGGCGACGACGCTCCCCTGCCCATGCAAGCTACTCCCCAACCGGAGCAAATGACCGTTTCACCTGCACAAAAACCCCTAGTAACCATTGTGCACGCATCGGTTGGATCGGGCCACAAAGCCGCCGCCAACGCGATAGCACAAGCATTTGACCTTATCCGCGGCACCAAGGGAATCCCTGAGGATATTGAAATTGAAGTCCTGGATATCCTCGATTTTGGACGCATTAGGTTCGATGGTAATAAAACAGCAGCGTCGTTTACCGGCGCCACACGTCCCATTTACGACCTGACCTGGCGATATACGCTTACAGGACATCTGCTCTGGGGCGGCGGCACAGCATGGTCACGAATTATGTTCCCCGCCTTCAACGAATACGTCCGGACCCGCAGGCCCATAGCCGTGGTCGCAACACACATTACGGCGGCCAACGTCGCCGTGGGCGCCCGCGTCATCACGGGTATTGATTTTCCGGTCATCTGCGTGCCGACCGATTACGAAGTCGAAGGCTTTTGGCCCCACAAGGACACCGACCTATTCTGCGTAGCAAACGAGTTTATGGCCGAAACGCTGCGCCCGCGCAAGGTTCCCGAGTCAAAGATCCGCATAACGGGCATCCCCATCCGAGCCGGTTTCGATTCAGATTACAAACGAGAAGATGAGCTCAGCAAGTTCAATCTCCCCATAGACAAAACCGTCGTATTAGTGATGGCCGGCGCCAGCTTGCCCCAACCATACGTGCGTTTCCGTGCCGCGATGGACCACACGCTCCCCTTCTTACGCAGCTTTGAAGACATGCACTTTGTCTTTTTACCGGGCAAGGATAAGGAATACGCCGCCCGACTCAAGACGCTCTTCGACGCCATGAAGCTCGACAACGTCACGGTTCTGGACTACGTGGACGACATGGCGGCCCTCATGCACGGCTGCGACCTGGCAATCCTCAAATCGGGCGGACTCACGGTCACCGAGTGCCTATGCGCACATCTGCCGATGATCCTGCTGGGCAAATCATACGGTCAGGAAAAGGCCAACACCACAATGCTCACCGGCATGGGCGCCAGCATGCATGTCACCACCGCACGAGAACTCATCGTAACCCTTCGTCACTTGCACGACCATCCCGAATCACTCAAAGCCCTACTCATCAACGGCGAAGTACTACGCCGCCCCCACGCTGCCGACGACATAGCCATCGCAACCATGGAGCTAGTAGGCAAGCCCCAAAAGCGCAAACGAGCCTTCTGCCGCTTCTACTGGGGCGGAAAGCCCGCGCATATCCGCTAGCGCCGGACTGTCCGCCGTGGCGCAGGCCGCCCACACATATCATTCCATGCTCAAACATTCTCGCTTCGCTTCGCTCGCTGCGAAACTGCGCGTGGAACGATATGTGTGGGCGGCCTGCGCCACGGCTATACGTACGCACTAGCAGCCATATCGGTTACCCTACTAAAAGCAGCGAAGGGAAACTCGAAAACAAGAAATCAAAGTAATCCAATCTGACAAAGGAGCCGTCTCTTTGTCAGATCGGATTACTTGTTAGACACAGCTTCTAGATACAGCATTAGGCTTCAGATGGGAAGCCATAACCGATTGCGAGCATGTAAACGTAGCTCGCCCCTGGGATGCCCCTATATATCGTCCCGCGCGCAGTTTCGCAGCACAGCGAGAATGTTTGAGCACGGGATGATATATAGGGGCATCCCAGGGGCGAGCGGACATTACGACACTCCGTTCAACGAAGCAAAAGACTAAGCGACGCCGCTGGAGCCGAAGCCTCCGTTGCCTCGGTCGGTTTTATCCAGTTCGTCTACCTCTATGAGGTTGACCGTGGGGACTTCTTGGATGACGAGTTGGGCTATGCGGTCGCCTTTGTTGATTTGGATGTTGTTGGAGGGGTCCAGGTTGATGAGGATAACCTTGAGTTCTCCTCGGTAGTGGGCGTCGATGAGGCCCGGCGTATTGACTATAGACAGGCCCTGCTTGATGGCCAAGCCGCTGCGGGGCTGGACAAAGCCGGCGTAGCCGTCGGGCAGGGCGATGGCCAACCCGGTAGAGACCAGACGGCGTTCGAAGGGCTTCAGGACGCAGTCCTCGTTGGAGCGCAGATCCAAGCCGGCATCGGTGGGATGGGCGCATTTGGGAAGCTCGACGGTGGGGTCGAGACGCTTTATGTTGACGGTAATGTTGGACATGGAATCACCTTAGCTTGTCGAGCTCTTGCAGAAACTCATCGACGTCTTTGAAATCGCGGTAGACCGAGGCAAAGCGGATGTACGCCACCTTGTCGATTTTGGCCAAGCGCTTGAGTACCATGTCACCCAACTCATGGGACGTAACGGCCGTCAGCGTGCGAGAGCGCAGCTCGACCTCGATGTCATCGATAATCTCATTGAGCTTCTTAGTGTCGATATCACGCTTGATGGTGGCGCGCATCAAGCCGACGAGCAGCTTATTGCGATCGAACCGCTGCTTAGTTCCGTCTGACTTAATGACCTCGATTGGGTCTTCGCATCGCTCGAACGTTGTAAAGCGGTAATTACACGAGCAACATTCGCGACGGCGCTTAATGGTGTTATTTGACTCCTGCATACGGGAATCAACGACGCGGGTATGTGCCTTGCCGCATTTGGGACAGCGCATGGTACCTCCTCTTAAACGATAACAAGGGTACCATGCGCAGCGCGATAATGATTACGAACGAGCAGGAACCTTAAGATGCGCACCGGCGGCGAGCGAACCATGCTCCAGATGATTGACGTTACGGATCATGTCGGAAGTCTCTTGCGTGGAAAGGCCTTCGATTGGATATTCCTCGGCAAGCGACCAAAGAGAATCACCAGACTGAACGCGAATGGTCTCGTAGGTAACGTTGGAAACGGACTCGGCATACGCGGCGTGACGAGCGCTAAAGACCGACGTAGCGAGGACAAAGAAGAGCGTAAGCGCAACGGCAACGGCGACAATCGTCGGAACCTTCAGGGCAACGCGGGCCGGCGCGGCTACAGCCTGCTGATTGCGAGCAGGCTTTACGGTCAAAGGCTGAAAGCCGGAGCGGCCACCCTGAACAACCGTAAAAGTGTATTCTGCAGGCGTCTCGAGCTTAAGGGCGAGGTTTCCCTGGACCATATTCGTTGCGTTCATCATGTTCTCCTCTCGCGTGTTTTGCTGAGAACAGTTTTATCAAGCCGCGCGGACAAAAATGTCTAGCGCGAGAACGAATGTTCGGTTATTATTATCTTCGAACAGTTGTTCCTGTCAAGCAAAATTCGAACATTTGTTTGACATGGGTAGAGAGGATGCCCTGATGGCTCGCAAAATTACCAAGCGTCAGCAGCAAATTTACGACTTCATCAAGGAATATCAGCAGGAGAAGGGTTATCCGCCCAGCGTGCGCGAGATGGCTTCTGCCGTGGGCCTTTCCTCCCCCAGCACCGTGCACGCCCATCTATCTGCCCTGGAGGCGCGCGGGCTACTCAAGCGCGATGCCACCAAACCGCGCGCCCTGGAACTCTTTAACGAGGACGGTTCCTCTGTCTCAATTTCTAAATCTGACGAGCCCACCGCACCTCGCGGAACGGTCTCGCTACCGCTCGTTGGTCGCGTCGCGGCTGGGATTCCCATTCTGGCCGAGCAGAATATCGAAGACACTTTTACTATCCCGACCGAAATCGCCACCGATCAGGGTTCCTTTATCCTTGAGGTGCATGGGAGCTCAATGATCAATGTCGGCATCTTCAATGGCGATTACATCATCGTCCGTGAACAAAAGAGTGCCATGAACGGCGAAATTGTCGTGGCCATGATTGATGGTTCAGCGACCGTCAAGACGTTCTACAAGGAGCAGGGACGCGTACGCCTGCAACCCGAGAATGACACCATGGAGCCTATCTATGCAACGAATCCCGTTATCTTGGGCAAAGTCGTCGGCTTGATGCGCCGGTTCTCGTAATGCAAAAACGCATCACCATCTTTGATACCGTCCGCGGGTTTACGATGATTTCAATGGCAGGTTTTCACGCTTGTTACGATCTCGCCTACCTGTACGGTTGGGATATGCCCTGGTTTACACAGACTGTCTTTCAAGACATCTGGCGTGCCAGCATCAGCTGGGTATTCTTGTTTATCGCGGGTTGGATGTGCACGCTCTCACGCAACAATGCTAAACGAGCGGCCAAATACGCTGCCGCAGCTTTGGTCGTCTGGATTGCAACAACGCTCGTATCGGTCGACGATTCAGTGAACTTTGGCATCATCTACTGCATGGCCGCATGTACCGGCATCGTCGCGTTGACCGATCCCGTCCTTAAAAAGATTTCGGCGAGATGGGGCATGTCCCTATGCCTTGTGTTGTTCGCCCTCACCTGGAGCATCCCCAAGCGACCTACCCTGTCCCATACCTGGCGTGGCTAGGATTTCCGAGCCCTGGATTTATCTCAGGTGATTACTACCCCATCATCCCGTTTATCTTTATGTATCTTGCAGGATACTTCGCCGCACACATAGCGCAGGGAATCGATAAAACCATCCCAAGCTGGGCCTACGCCAATCCCGTCCCGGCGCTCGCCAGCCTTGGACGTCATGCACTCCCCTTTTATCTGCTGCATCAGCCCATTATTCTGGGCTTTTTGGAGCTCGTCTACTCGGTGCGATAACGCTTGAGCCGCGGCGCGATACGAGCCGGCAGCTTCGCAACAATACGAACGCCGCCCTCAAGATATTCCTCGTGCAAAAGGGTTCCCTGTTCATGCACCAGCGTGATGAGGGCGCCCTCGCGATACGGGATATCAGCGGAGAGCAACACATCGGTGGCAGCCGCCTCACGAGCAATACGGTCGACGAGATCGTCGAGTCCCTCGCCCGTCTGGGCCGAGAACAGCACGGCCTCGGGATAGCGACGACGGAAACTCAATCGATCAACGCTATCGAGAAGATCGATTTTATTGAACACCGTAAGCGTCAAACGCTCGCCGGCACCGATCTCGTCAAGAACGCGATCGACTGCCTCGAGCTGGCGCTCGTAGTCCTCGTCAGAGGCATCCACAACTTTAAGGATCAGATCGGCACCAAGAACCTCAGACAGCGTGGACTTAAAGGCATCAACGAGACCATGCGGTAGCTTTTGAATAAAGCCAACGGTATCGGTAATCGTCATGCCGCGACCGCCGGGCAGGCGATACGAACGCGTCGTCGGGTCGAGCGTAGCAAACAGCTTGTCCTGCGAAAGTACCGTAGAGCCGGTCAGGCGATTGAGCAACGTCGATTTACCGGCATTGGTATAACCGGCTAACGCGACGCGAAACGCCGGTGACTCAATGCGGCTCTTGGACTGGACATCGCGACGCTGTTCAACCTGCTTAAGCTCACGACGAAGCGCGGCAATCTTATTGCGAATCAAGCGACGGTCAACCTCGAGCTGGCTTTCACCCTGGCCAAAGCGCGAACCGATGCCGCCGCGCGTCTGCTCCTTGGCAAGATGGCTCCACATGCCACGCAGACGAGGCAACAGATATTGAAGCTGCGCCAGCTGTACCTGTAGGCGTCCCTCACGCGTCTGAGCATGCAGGCCAAAGATATCCAAGATCAGTGCTGTACGATCGATAATCTTTACCGGCTCGCCCACGGCTTTCTCCAAATAGGATTGCTGCGAGGGCGTCAGGTCGTCGTCAAAAATAACGACATCGGCATCCATGCGATGCACCAGGCCGCACAGCTCTTCAACCTTACCGGAACCGATAAACGATTTTGGATACGGCTTAACCAGACGCTGTGACAAACGCGCCACGCACTGGGCGCCAGCCGTATGGGCCAGGCGCTCAAGCTCGTCAAGCGAACGATCGAGCGGCCATGCATTGTCGCGCCACTCAACACCAACTAATATGGCACGCTCGGGCTCGGGTGCCGTGGGAACAAGGGGGAAACGGGCCATTAGGCAGCCTCAATACGATGCAGGATGTCCTCAACGACCTCATCGATCGTAAACTCGTCCATATCAAACCACACGATACGGTCATCGCGCTTAAACCACGAAAGCTGACGTTTGGCATAGCGACGCGAACGCATCTTGATGAGTTCGCGAGCCTCATCCATAGAAATCAAGCCATTGAAAGCATCAATGATCTCTTTATAGCCAATTGCCTGCATCGACGTCAGGGCATCTCCCAGCCCCTGCCCCATAAGACTGCGGACCTCATTGACAAGACCCTGCTCAAACATCATATCGACACGCAGGTTAATGCGCTCGTAGAGCACCTTGCGATTACGCGTCAGACCAAACCATAGGGCATGATAATGCTCGCGCGGAACACTAAACTGCGACTTTTGCTGCGCGTAGGACACACCATCATCGTGCATTTCGAGCGCGCGAATCACGCGGCGAACATTATGGGGATGGATGACCGCAGCGGACTCGGGGTCACGCTCGGCAAGCAGCGCGTGCAGCGCTTCCTCGCCTATGCGCTCGGCAAGTTCCTGATACCCCGCGCGACGATCGTCCACAAGCTCGCCCGAGGGAAAATCCATCTCATCGAGGGCGGCCTTGAGATACAGCCCCGTACCTCCGCAAAAAACCGGCAGGCGACCCGAACCAAGGAGACGTTCAACATGCGCGCGAGCGTCAGCCTGATAAAGCGCAGCAGAATATGCCACACCCGGCTCTACAATGTCGACGAGACGCAGCGGCGCCGTACACTCATCGGGCGTCATCTTTGCGGTCCCGATGTCCATGCCGCGATAGATTTGCATCGCATCGCACGACAGCACTTCGGACGAAAGACGAGCGGCCAAACGGTCGGCAACATCACTCTTACCAACCGCCGTCGGACCGACGATCGCAACGGCGGAAAGACCTGCCCCGGAAGAAACCATTAGCGCGGCTCGCCCACAACGGAGCCGGACAAATACCAGGTCTTGGCAACGTCAACGTCAATATCAACGATCTTGCCAACAAGCTGATCGATGCTGTAACCCTCGGGGATAGGCGCATGCACGGTCTGATTCTTGGGACTCTTGCCCAGCAGGACCGCATCGTTCTTCTTGCTCGTGCCCTCAATGAGCGCCGGCACCACAGTATGAAGCTCACCCTGGTTATACTCATGTGCCGTGGTCTCGATAACCTTAACCAGGCGGTTGAAACGCTCGAGAATAACCTCATGCGGCGTAGGATCGTCAATCTCGGCGGCCGGGGTACCGGCGCGCTTGGAATAGATGAAGGTATAGGCCTGAGCATAGCGGACCGTCTCGGCAAGTGAGAGCGTCTGCTCAAAGTCTTCTTCAGTCTCGCCCGGAAAGCCAACGATAATGTCAGTCGAGAGCGCGATATCGGGCATGCGATTGCGGATGCGATCGACCAGGCCCAGATAGTCCTCGCGTGTATAACGGCGATTCATCTCTTTGAGGATCCGTGTCGAACCTGACTGGACGGCCAGGTGCAGCTGCGGCATAACGGCAGGCGTCTCGGCCATGGCGTCGATGGTCTCGGGGAGAAGATCCTTGGGATGCGAAGACGTAAAGAAGATGCGCTCCACACCCGTATCGCCCACGGCACGCAGCAGATCGGCAAAACGCGGTTTGCCAAACAGATCGCGACCATATGAGTTAACGTTTTGGCCCAGCAGCGTAATCTCACGCACGCCCTGGCGCACCAAACCGGTCACCTCGTCGACAATCTCCTCGAAGGGGCGGCTCTTTTCGCGACCGCGCACGTACGGCACGATGCAATAGGTGCAGAAATTATTGCAGCCCGTCATGATGGGCACCCAGGCGTGATACTGGGTCTCGCGATGCCACGGCATGCTCATGGCATCCGTATCCTCATGCTCATTGGTGCGGATATGACGCTTGCCGTCAAGGAACGCCTCGGCAATGAGCTCGGCCACATGTGCGATAGAATGCGTGCCAAAGATGACATTGACGTTATCGACGTTGGTGAGCAGGCCCTCGCCATCACGCTGCGCAATGCAGCCGCCCACGGCAACCACACGCTTGCCCGAAGGCGAAGGCGGCAGGCTTTTGCAGGAATTGCACTGACCGTACAGGCGAGTATCGGCGGCCTCACGCACACAGCATGTCATGAAGACAACGATATCGGCATGCTCGGGATCGAGCGCCATGAGACAGCCATACGAATCAAGCAGACCGCTCACGCGCTCGGAATCGTGCTGATTCATCTGGCAGCCAAAGGTGCGGATAAAGTAGGTTTTACCGGCAAGAATATCGCGTACGGAACGCTGGTCCATGTGCATAAGTCCTAACGATGGAAGGGAGGCGAATCGAGGCAAGCAGAAGCTATGCCACAGGCTTAACATCATCCATGACGACGTTATCCATAGCAGCTCGATTGATCTGGTGAACGTAGATAGAAAGGCGGATGGCCGTGCGCGACTCCCCGTTAATGAGGATGTCGGAGAACACGGGCGCGCAGGAAATATCAAAACCGGTTGGAATCAAAAAACCGCGCGCGATAGCCACGGCCTTAATGGCCTGGTTGACAGCACCAGCGCCGACGCACTGGATGTTGACGGGTACACCATCCTTGACCATGCCGGCGATGGCGCCGGCAACGGACGCGGGCGATGATTTGCTTGATACCTTCAGGCAATCCATGAAGAAACTCCTGCGTTTAAAAGTACGTTTTAACTGCAATAACTGTATCGTACCGAGTGGACTCGGTAAAGGCACTATTCCTCTTTGGCAAGATCGAAGGTCACAGTGATTCGATCACGCGAAACACGAATCTTTGGGTCACCGCAAAGGTTGAGATAGTACCGGGCGGCAAGGTCATTAAAGTCACGCTCCATGGCACGCGAAAACTGTGCCATGTCATCCTTGGCAATACGTAGCCCGCGTCGATCCTTCGCGAGATCGACAGGAGCCGGCGCATGCGAGGACGAATCACGCTCACGCAGCAGACGCGCGGTCACACCGCGAACGGGCTTAATCTGCCCTGCCAAAATGCGATGGGCCGTGCGCTCGGACATCTCAAGACCCAAACCCGAACAGATACGGATAAAGTCCTCGGCATCAGAGGCAAGGCCTAAACGGTCGACAACCGGAAGCTCGCTCTCGTCATCAATAAACAGGAGACGAGACGTATCGAGCCGACTTGTCGCCTGAGCATAAAGGGTCGCGGCAATCTCAGACGGAGAACCAAGATAGACATCGCAACCACGCAGCTCCTCGAGCGCAAACTCACAGGCAGCGCGAATAATATTATGCGGGCCGCGAGCACAGACATAACGTCCGTCCTCATCCTTGACGGCCTGGGGCCAGCTGGACTGATCGGCACGCTCGCTGAGGCGGTCGGCTGCAACGCTCACCTTAAAGGCTGAACCAAGATCGACGCCGGACGTGACCACACGGGCCTCGTCGGTGTTCTGCTTGATCGAAAACAATGCCATGCCACGACCGTGAACGCCCCAACGGTCCATCTTCATGCTCTCGAGCTTTGAGGTAACGCGAGCATCGAAGATTCGCTCTTGCATATCCTGCGGAACACCCGAGCCGTTATCCAGAAAGACAAGCGTGCGGACGCCATCTTCCTTGGTCGTGGCGAGATAGACCTTGTCGGCGCCGGCATCGCGAGCATTACGGAGCATTTCGATGACGATATCCTCGACATGCTGAATGTCGTGCTTTGCCTGGCGCCGCTCGGCCTCCGAAACGCGGAGGCGGACATACCCCTCGCCAAGGTTCTCCTCGACGCGAAGGTTGCCCTCCCCCGACATCGACGCGATAAATGAGATGAGCTCGTTCGCGTCGCTCATGTTATTTAGCGATATCGACAGCGCGGCTCTCGCGAATCACGACGACGCGCACCTGACCGGGATACTCCATCTCTTCCTCGATCTGATGGGCGATATCGTGAGCCAGGACCGTGGACTGGGCATCGGAGATCTTGTCCGGCTGAACCATGACGTGGACCTCGCGACCAGCCTGCATGGCATAGGTACGCTCGACGCCTTCATGGGAGTTGGCGATCTCCTCGAGCTTCTCGAGACGCTTGATGTAGTTCTCGGCAGACTCGCGACGGGCACCGGGGCGAGAAGCAGAGACAGCATCAGCGGCCTGTACCAGGACATCGAGCACCGTGTTAGGGTCGACATCGGCATGGTGAGCCTCGATAGCATGAACGATAACGGGCTTCTCGCCATAACGGCGGGCAAGCTCGGCGCCGATGACGGCATGCGGGCCCTCGACGTCGTGGTCAATTGCCTTGCCCAGGTCGTGCAGCAGGCCGGCGCGCTTGGCGGTCACAACGTCCAAGCCAAGCTCGGAAGCCATCACGCCGCACAGGTCAGAGACTTCGAGGGAGTGCTGAAGCACGTTCTGACCAAACGAGGTACGGTAGCGCAGGGCACCAAGGGTCTTGACGATCTCGGGGTGCAGGTCGTGAATGCCGGTATCGAAGGCAGCCTGCTCGCCAGCCTCGCGCACGCGCTGCTGAACCAGGTCGGCAGCCTTGTGATACATCTCCTCGATGCGGGCGGGGTGAATGCGGCCGTCGGCGATGAGGTTCTCGAGGGCAACACGGGCGGTCTCACGACGGACCGGGTCGAAGCTCGAAAGAACGACGGTCTCAGGCGTGTCGTCGATCACGAGGTTGACGCCGGAAACCTGCTCGAAGGTCCGGATGTTGCGACCCTCGCGACCGATGATACGGCCCTTGAGGTCATCAGAGGGAATGTGCACGGAGGTAACGGTGACCTCGGCAGTGTGGTCGGCAGCGCAGCGCTGAATCGCCAGGGACAGAATCTCCTGGGCGGTCTTGTGGCACTCGGCGCGAACCTGCTGCTCAGACTCGCGAATGATCGTGGCAGCCTCGTGGGTGACCTCGCCGCGGACCTTATCGAGGAGCTCCTTGTGGGCGTCCTCGCGGGTCAGGTCGGCGATGCGCTCGAGCTCGGAGGTCTGCTTTGCGCAGAGCTCCTCGAGCTCGCGGGAGCGCTTCTCGACCTGACCGGCCTGGCTGGACAGCTGATGCTCGCGCTTGTCGAGAGCGTCGTTGCGGCGATCGAGGGACTCCTCGCGCTGCATCACTCGGTTCTCGAGCGTACGAATCTCGTTCTTACGCTGCTTGTCCTCGGCCTCGGCGGCCTGCTTGTTCTTGATGATCTCCTCTTTAGCCTCGAGCAGAGCCTCTTTTTTGAGGGTCTCGGCCTGACGCTTAGCATCACCGATCAGGGACTCAGCCTGTGCGTGTGCCGACTGGATCTTTTCGTCGGCCTCGTGAAGACTACCCTGCTTGGCGGTGCGCATGTAGGCAATTGCGGCGATGGCACCCAAAACGATGCCAACGAGCGCTGCGATGATAGGCATGCTCACTCCTTTTTATGGATTCGTTACACAACAAAGCGAACCGTCCTTACGAACGGCTCGCGACATTTGAGTAATATGGGCGCAGCTTATGCGGGTCGGATACAGATAAACATATAAACAAACTCATCACAGATGAGCACATATCACAAAGCAAATGACAGTGTTTATCGTACGTTGAACCACAACAACTGTCAAATAAATGGCCCCAGCACGGCGGCTAAAACGCGGTGAACGGCAGGGCCACAAAGCGCATACGCCTAAACTGCACATTCCTCGCGTTCGGCATCGAGACGCGCCTTAACAGCATCGGCGGCGATGTGATACGAAAAGCCCTTGCCCATCAAAAAACGAACCAGTTTTTCGAATCCGCGCGTCTCTGGAACACGCCGCTTGGCGAGCAGGGCTGACGCACGCGCCAAATCGTCTTCGACGGCAAAATAATCCTCGGGATAACCGGGAATGTCATCGAGCACGACATGACGGCGCTTGAGCTCGGTCTCGATTTTGCGCTGTCCCCAACCGCGCCGCTTGCGCTCCTCGATAAAGTACGAGCAAAAGCGGTTCTCGTCTAAAAAGTGATACTCAATGGCGCGCTCAACGGCGAAATCGATCGCGGGCTGGTGAAAGCCGTAGCGAGCCAGCTTGTCACGGACCTCACCCGTCGCATGGTCGCGGCGCGATAGCATCTCGGTCACCATGGTAAGTGCACATTTACGCTCGATGAGCTTCACCGCCTCACGAAAGTTGTCCCAATCACTGGGAAGATCGGGGCGGTTTTTGACATACAGCCGCGCGACCCGCACGGGAATCCAAATGGACCGCTCAAAACCGCCCTCAAGCTCACAATCGATATGTGCGCAAGGCTTTTTGGACGCATACCCGCTCGAGAACGAGGAAGCCGCCTTCTTATCGGGAAAGACGACCGTGGCCTCGGTCACCGTATACGACATGAGCGTAACCGCTACTCGTCGTCATCATCGAGCATGGCGGAACCATCGATGGCGTAAAGCTCGTCAAACTCCTCAGGCGCAGGCTGATCGGTCAGCTCGACCTCGGACGGAGCATCGTCATCAAACTCAAGTCCGCAGGCAAGGCGGACCTTATGCTCAATCTCGTCAGCGCAATCGGGGTGTTCGCGCAGGAACGCCTTGGCGGCCTCGCGACCGTTGCCGAGCTTGTCCTCGCCATAGGCAAACCAGGAGCCCATCTTCTTGCAGATGCCGCACTCGACAGCCATGTCCAGAATCGAGCCCTCCTTAGAGATGCCCGTACCGTACATGATGTCGAACTCAGCAGAACGGAACGGAGCTGCCACCTTGTTCTTAACGACCTTGGCGCGCACGCGGTTACCGATAACCTCGTCCTTAAGCTTAATGCTGTCGATACGGCGAATGTCGATACGCACCGAAGAGAAGAACTTAAGGGCGCGGCCGCCCGTCGTAGTCTCGGGGTTGCCGAACATGACGCCGATCTTCTCACGCAGCTGGTTAATGAAGATGCACGTCGTGTTGGACTTGGACAGCGAGCCGGCGAGCTTGCGGAGCGCCTGGCTCATCAGGCGAGCCTGAAGACCGACCGTAGTATCGCCGATTTCTCCCTCGATTTCGGCACGCGGGGTCAGCGCGGCGACGGAGTCGACGACGATGGCATCGATGGCGCCAGAACGCACGAGCATGTCAACAATCTCGAGCGCCTGCTCGCCCGTATCGGGCTGGGAAATGAGCACCTCGTCGATATCCACGCCGATGCGCGCGGCATACGTGGGATCGAGCGCGTGCTCGGCATCGATAAATGCCACAACGCCACCCATTGCCTGGGCCTCGGCCAGGATCTCGAGCGAAAGCGTCGTCTTACCGGAGGACTCAGGACCGTAAATCTCGACGATACGGCCGCGCGGCACGCCGCCGATACCCAGCGCGGCATCGAGGGCCAGGGCGCCCGTGGGAATGGCCTCGACCTCGAGCTCGGGACCACCGTCGCCGTACCTCATGATGGAACCCTGGCCGAATTTCTTCTCGATCTCGGCCTTGGTGGTGGCGATCATCTCATCGCGCTCTTTACCCGTCGTGCGAGCATGAACGGTACGTACGGGACCTGAATTCTTGGCCATGAATAGCCCTCCTCTTAACAACCTGCATCGATAATAAACGAACGGCTGTTCGTGGTCAACCGTTCAGGCCAATCATATGCAGGCGGTCTTTCCAAAACCCAACCAAACGCCGACCAAACACTGACCAAATGCTTGACCACAAAGGACCAAATATGAACAAGGCAGGCAAAAATACATCTACAACCAGCACAAACGCCAAATGAGCCTAAGGTCCCTATCTCCACAATTAAGGGGCTCGGAGACCCCTTAAAACACGTCTATTCCATAGAGTTGAGCACAAGGGCAATGCGACCCAATGCCTCCGTGACCGCATGGGCACGAACACACGAACGGTCGCCCTCATAGTGGCAGCGCACAGAGTCCACGACCGGCACGCCCCCATCGGCGGAACGATGCGCCCAGCCAATATAGAAAGTGCCCGCCGGATCGTCCTCAGTGCCACCGCCGGGGCCGGCATAACCCGTTGCGCTCACTGCAATATCGCTCTGGTACAGCTCCAGCGAACCCGCCGCCATCTCGCGCGCGGTCTGATGCGACACCGCGGTATAGCGGTCGAGCGTCTCCTGCTCAACACCAAGAACGCGATGCTTAATCTCATCGCAATAGGTCACCGCACCGCCACGCAGCACCGCCGAGGCGCCCGGGATATCGGCAATCGTCGATGCGATCATACCCGCCGTCAGCGACTCAGCCGTCGAAACCGTCACGCCCCGAGCGCTCGCGCGCTCGACAATATCGCGCGCCAGCTCCTCGTTGTGTGCGGAAATCTGCTCAAAAGAGTCCGTCATACCCACCAGGACCTAGACCGAAAAGACGATCTTGCGGCAGTTCCAGAAGTACTGGGCGCCCGAGATAACGGTCAGGACAACGGCAACGGCGTACAGGAAGCGCGACACCGAGTAGATGCCGAGCGTCAGCGCCACCGGGCCAAGGTGCAAGCCGGCCATAGCAAAAACGCACAGGTAACCGCAAATGGAGACCATCGTGGTTGCCGTCTTGTACTTGCCGAGCTTATCGGCCGCAACGACCACACCGGCCGCACTCGCGACCATGCGAAGAGCGCTCACCAGAAGCTCACGGAACAGGATAATGAACACGGACCACACGGTCACCGCGCCAAAATCCAAGAACAGCAGCAGGGCCGAGAACACGAGCAGCTTATCGGCGATGGGGTCCAAGAATTTACCGAAGTCGGTGATCTCGTTGCGCGAACGCGCCAGATAACCGTCGACCTTATCGGTGCACGACAGGATCACATACAGAATGAAGGCAGCGGCGGCGAGCGGGCCGTCGAAGGTGCTCCAATCCGTACCGGCAACACTCTTGTGAGAAAGCGCCGAGACGATCATGAACACCGGGATAAAGACGATGCGAACGCACGTCACGATGTTGGCGGGCGTCCAGACACTCGTCAGTTCCTTATTGCTCTCGTTAGCCACGACGCTCTCCTACTCCACAACATGACCGATAAGCTCATAGCAGAAGCTATCGGTAAACTCGACGGTCAGAATATCGCCCACGGACGCCTCGCTGGCGTCCAGATGCACCGCGCCATCGGAATCGGGCGCCTGGAACCAGGCATGGCCGATCAGCTCGGCGCCATCCTCGGTCTCTTCGATACCGTCGACGATTACCTGGGCGCGCTCACCCACATGTGCGGCGGTGGCGGCAAAACCGAGCGACTCGGCCAGGTCCATGGCCTCCTGGGCGCGCTCGAGCTTGACCTCTTCGTCGACCTGACCCTCCATCTTAGCGGCCAGGCTGCCCTCCTCCTGCGAGTAGGCAAAGACACTCGTGTAGTCAAAGCCGACGGTGTCCATAAAGTCGATAAGATCGCGGAACTCGTCGTCGGTCTCGGTCGGGAAGCCGACCATGGCCGTGGAACGAATCACGATGCCGGGGATGCGCTCGCGAAGGTCGCGGAACAGATCCTCGAGCTCCTGGCGCGAACCGGAGCGACGCATGGCCTTGAGAATGCGCGCGTCGCAGTGCTGCACGGGGATATCGATATAGGGCAGCACCTCGGGCGTATCGCGAATCGTCTCGATGAGTTCGTCAGTCATGCCCTCGGGCTGCAGATAGAGCACGCGGACCCAGACGTTGTGCGGGCGCACGGCCTCGGCGACGGCACGCAGCAGCTGCGCCAGATTGCGCGGCGAGCCATCGGCGACGTCCTCGTCGGCAAAGTCGGTACCCCAGATGCCCGTGTCCTGGCCGATCAGCACGATCTCGCGCACACCGCCGGCAACCAGGTCGCGCACCTCGGAGATGATGCTCTCGGCATTGCGCGAATGATAGCGACCGCGAATATAGGGAATCATGCAGAAGCTGCAGAAGCGGTTGCAGCCATCGGAAATCTTGACGTAGGCGACAGCACCCTCGACGGTACGTTTGACCTGCGGGATATAGGCTGCAATCTCACGCTCGACACCCAGCACGCCATCGATGATCGCCACGATGCCGTCTTCCTCGTCGGCCTTCACAAAGGCAGCGACCTCGGGCAGCTCGTCAGGCAGGTCATCGCCATAGCGTGACGGCACGCAGCCGCACATGACGATGGGGCAAGAACGAACGCCGTCCTGAACCTCGTTGGCGAGCTCGAGCGTGGTCTCGATGCTCTCGGACGTTGCGGAGGCGAGGAACGAGCATGTATTGACGATGGCGATATCGGCGTCCTGCGGGTCGAATGCCTCCTCGTAGCCTGCGGCGGTCAAAAGAGAACGCATGCGGTCGGTGTCAACCTCGTTCTTAGCGCACCCGAGGGTGATGTAGAGCACGGAGCCCAACGGTGTATCCATGTTGGAGAGCGGTCCTTTCGAATGATATTAGCGGTAGTTGGTGAACTGCAGCGGCTGACCGTAGTCCTGGTCGCGCAGGAACTGGATCACGGTCTGCAACGCGTCCTTCGAAGCAGAGGAAACACGCAGTTTGTCGGCCTCGATGGTCACCTTGACCTTGAGCTTTTGGTCTTTGATGTCCTTGTTGATCTTCTTGGCGGTCGCCTGGTCGATACCCTCGACGATATGGCCGAGCACGCGCACGGTGCCGCCCGACGCCGCCTGCGGAGCATCCCACGAGACAGCCTTGAGGTCGATGCCGCGCTTGATGAGCTTGGAGCTCAACACGTCGATAATCTGTTTGGAGACAAAGTCGGCCGGGGCGTTGATCGTAAAGAGCTTGTCGCCCTTCGAAAGCTCGATCGTGGCGCCGGAATCCTTAAGGTCATAGCGCTGGGAAATCTCGCGCGTGGTCTGCTGGAAGGCGTTGTCGACCTCTTGCATGTTGACCTCGGACACGACGTCGAAGCTGGAATCTTTAGCCATGATGTTTCCTTTCGCGTACGAGCGGCTTAGTAGCTATCGTACGAATAGTCGGTAGAATCGGTAGGCGTCTGACCGTCAGTTGCGGTATCGGCGCCATCCGTGGACTGGGCATCGGTACCGTCGGTGGTATCGGTACCATCGGTGGTGTCGGTACCATCAGACCTTTCACCATTCTCGGAATCAGACGTCTCCTTCTTGGGAACGGTGATCGTCACACGCGCCACGCCCGAGGTCTTGGTGTCGTAGCGGACCTTTTCGCCGTTCTTGGTAACGGTGACATCGGAAGGCTTGGACGTGGTGATCTCGATTGAGGACTCGGGCGTGTACTCCTGCTCAAAGGGGCCAGTCGCCTGGGCGCCATAGACCGACTTGCCGTCGACCTTGACCTCAATCCACGCGGTCTTTCCCTTGGCAACGGAGACTTTGACCTTCGTGACCTCGTTCTCTTCCTTCTTGGCCGTCGTCTTGGTAGCGTCCGAATCAGCCGACTCATCCGTAGACTCATCGGTGTCTTCGTCCTCGTCGACCGTTTCGGTCTTCTTAGAAGACTTCTTGGTCGTCGTCTTGGTGGCAGCGGGCGTCTCGGGCGTGTTCTCGGGCGCCGAAGATGCGCAGCCGCGCAGAAGCACCACGATGAGCACAATCAGCAGCAACACCACGGCACCGATGCCGGCGTAGACGATACGCGGATCGAGCCCGTTGTTTTGAGGAGTACGTGATCCGCCGCGTCCACGACTGGAACTGTTGCGGCCGCCTCCCTGAGGCATACGACCACGATTGCTATCGGAACGGCCGCGATAGCCACCCTGGCCCTGAAGGCTGCGTTGACCCGAGCGGGGCGCAAGTTCACCGCGGCCTTGATAGCCACGCTGGCCCGAACGCGGAGCCGAAGAGCGCTGGCCATACGGCTGTGATTGAGAGCGAAGACGCGGCGTCACCTGCGTGGTATCGGCATCCGCATAGCCACCGCGAGAGCGTCCCATAGAGGCACCACGGTAACCGCGATCGGAATAGCCACCGTCGCCGTAGCCGGCACGAGGGTCACGCGCCACGCCGCGGGCAGCGGGAAGCGCACGGTCCTCGGGCATCGGCGTACTGCGGAACCGGTCACGCTGTGAGCGAATCTCCTCGCCTGAACCCGTCTCGGTAATATAACCGGCCTGCTGAGGACGCTGTCCATAGCGGGTCGAACGACCGCCCTGAACCATCAGGAAGCGCCCGTTGTCGACCGAGGAACGCGAATTGACGTAGCCGGCGGCGTCCTGAAAACGACCGCCCTGCTGGGACGTCTCGCGTTCGTATGCCATCAGGTCGTCAAAGTAGGCATTGACGACCTCGCGCGGATTGAGGCCCAAAAAGCGAGCATAGCTCGAAATCATGCCCTGCGCATAGCCGCGCGGCGGCATCGAAGCAAAGTTACCGGTCTCGAAAAACTCGATGATCTGCGGCCTGATTTTGATGGTGTTGGCGACCTGCTGAATGGAAAGGCCCATCCGGCGACGCTGCTCGAGCAGCATGTCACCAAAGCGTGCAGCCATCAGAATCCTCCAAACTCACGATCTTCACGTGCCATCTCGGCGTCGACAGATTCCAGCGCGGCAAGCCCCTCCTCGTCCAACAGGACCTCACGCGGCTTGGAACCGTCAGGCGGGCCGACGACACCCTTTTCTTCCAGCATATCCATAATACGCCCGGCACGCGCATAGCCAACCTTCAGACGACGTTGCAGGCCAGATGTGGAGCCAAGCTGCGATTCCACCACAATATGGGCGGCTTCCCAAATGAGCGGATCATCGTCTTGCGGCTCGGCGACTCCGGTGCGGACAATGCCGCCGCCACCCGCCATGGACATGGAAGCGGGCGCCACGGCAGACAGGATCTCCTCGTGGTAGTCTGGCTCACTCTGCGACTTGACGAACTCGACAATCTCGTTGATCTCATCATCCGAGACAAAGCAGCCCTGGATACGGCGGGGCTTGCCCCAGTCGACCTTGGAGAACAGCATGTCGCCCAAACCGGTGAGCTTTTCGGCACCCATCTGGTCGATGATGACGCGCGAGTCGATGCCCGTGGCGACGTTAAAGGCGATGCGGTTGGTGATGTTGGCCTTGATGAGGCCCGTCACCACGTTGGAGCTCGGGCGCTGCGTGGCCACGATAAGGTGGATACCGGCGGCACGGCCCAGCTGAGCAATACGCACGATCGAGGCCTCGACATCCTTACCGGCGACCATCATCAGGTCCGAGAGCTCGTCAATGATGATGACCAGGTAGGGCATCTTTAGCGGCGGGTTGTCGTAATGCTCAAACTCGCCGGCGGCCTGCTTTTCGTTGTAGGTCGAGATCTTACGCACGTTGAGGCGCTCGAAGACCTTCAGGCGACGCTCCATCTCGGACACGGCCCATTGCAGAGCGCTCGCGGCCTGCTTGGGCTCGGTCACCACGGGGACATAGAGATGCGGGAGGCCGTTATAGCCCGCAAGCTCGACGCGCTTGGGGTCGACCATGATCAGGCGAACGTCCTCGGGAAGAGCGCGCATGAGCAGGGTCGTGATGATGGAGTTGATCATGACCGACTTACCGGAACCCGTGGTACCGGCGATCAGCAGGTGGGGCATCTTGGCAAGGTCGGCGACGACCGGCGTACCCTCGGCATCGCGACCGATGGCGAGCTCAAGCGGACCGCCCTTCACATAGGGCAGCACGTCGCCCAGGTTGACGTTCTGGCGCTTGCGGTTGGGAATCTCGATGCCCACGAGCGAGGTGCCGGGGATCGGGGCAAAGATACGCACCGACTGGGCAGCGAGCGAAAGCGCGATATCGTCCTCGAGGCTCGAGATCTTGCTCACGCGCTCGCCCTCGCCAGGTTGCAGCTTAAAGGTCGTCACCGTGGGGCCGGCGATCCAGCCGACCACGCGGGCACTGCGGCCAAACTCAAGCAAGGTGGATTGCAGTGACTCGGCAGTCTGTTCCAGCTCCTTGTCAGAAGACGCGGAGGACGCCGACTGCGGGTTGGCATGCAGGATTTCGAGTGGCGGAAGCTTAAGGCCATCCTCTTCTTCGCCCTCGTTATCCGCGGGGGCATTGACCGCTCCCCCATCGCTAGAAGTAGGCGCCTCGACAGCGCCCGCGACAGCCGTATCGGCAACCTTGGGATGCTTCAAGAAGTCGGGAATCTGAGGTGCTGCCGAGACAGGATTCACGGCAAACGGCGGCTCGGACTCGTCGATCTTATCGGGGTCGTCTTCCATCGAAAGCTGGCCGGTTACCTGGTCGCGCTTGGCATGGCGACGCGGCAGCAAAGTTGTCTTTGCGGTCTCAATCGGAGCCTCGTCATCGTCGTCATCGCCCTCGGTGAGCTCAATCTCGCTATCGGACCAAGACGGGTCGGGCTCGCTTGTATTCAACTTGGGTGTGGCCTTGCCCTTCTTGGCATGGCGGCGCGGCAGCAGCTTCGTCTTAGCGCGCTCAGCCTCAACCGACTCGGACGCGTCGACAAACGGATTCTCGTCCTCGTCGTCATCGTCCAAAACCGGGTCCACACCGTTGCCCATGACCGTGGTCACGGCAGCATCGGAGCCCTTTTGACGAAGAATGCTCAGGTGCGGACGGGCAACGCCGGGCACCGACAGAGCTTCGTCGTCACCCCACGGGCTGGCGTTGACATCGGCACGACGGCGCTCGGCAAAATCGGCCGCACGGTCGCGAGCAGAGCGCAAAACGCCGCCAACCGAAAAGCCGATGATGACCAAGCCCACGACGACAAAGCCCAACAGGACTACCATCGCGATAGGCTTACCCAGGGCATTCTGCAGCGCACTCGCAATAAACGCACCGATGTAGCCACCCGAGGCGGACAAATTTTGCGGCGTGAACATAAGGTCACAAGAGACACTCGTACCCGGCACCATCAGCGAAAGAATGGAGACGACGGCGATAAAGACCACGGCGCCGCCCGCAACAGAGCGTACGTTGAGCGGCGAGTCCTCGCCTAAAAAGAGCGTGGCGGCAAACAGCAAAATGACGATCGGCAGCACGTAGGCGCCCAGACCAAAGCCCAGGTGGTAGAAACCGGCAACCGCAGCCGTAACGGGTGCGGTTGCCGGCGAAATCACGGCAATGAAGGACGCAATCGCCAAAACGGCGATGACCACGCCGGCGATATCACGGTTGGCCGAGGGCTCAACCAAAGGCTCAAAATCGTCGAAGTCCGCCTCGTGGCCCTTATTGGCACGCAGATGGGAACCGGCACCCTTAGCAGATGCCGGTTGGTTATTGGCCTTATTGCCTTTGGCGTTTTGTGCAGATCCACGCGCCAAACTAAACCTCCATGACGACCGGGATGATCATCGGACGGGTGCGCGTACGGCTCCAAATAAAGTTGGAGAGCGAATCGCGCACGGCCTTGCGAATGGCATCGGAGCCGCTGCTCGTAAAGCTAAACTTGCCCTTCTCGATCGTCTTCATAATGGACGCGGAGGCATCCTCAGAGAACTGGTCGTCGATGGCAAACGAGACACCGCGGCCCGAGAACTCGATGGCCTCGATCTTCTTGTGCTTGAGCGAGACGATAGCAACGGCCGTGACCATGCCGTCGTTGGCGAGCTTCTGGCGATCGCGCAGGACGATGGGGTCGGTATCGCCGATACGCAGGCCGTCGACGTAGACGACGCCGGACTCGACGGGCGTACCGCGTTTGACGATACCGCCGCGCATCTCGAGCGTGTCGCCGTTATCGAGGATAAAGATATGATCGTCCTTGACGCCCATCTTGCGGGCCAGCTGGGCATGGGCGCGCAGATGCACGGCCTCACCGTGAACCGGCATAAAGTACGTGGGCTTGGCCATGGCCATCAGGAGCTTGAGCTCCTCCTGGCTACCGTGGCCCGAGACGTGGACAAGAGCGCGGTTCTTATCCCACACGTCGCAGCCGAGCTTGGCCAGGCTGTTGACGACCTGCTGGACGGCCTTCTCGTTGCCGGGAACAGGCGTTGCCGAGAGGATGACGGTATCGCCCTCGTGGATGGAAAGCGTCTTGTGCTCGCCGTTGGCCATACGGGACAGCGCCGACAGCGGCTCGCCCTGCGAACCGGTGCACATGACGACGATCTTATCGTCGGGCAGGTTATCAATGTCGAAGGCATCGATGATATCGGCATCGTCGATGTTGAGGTAGCCCAGCTCACGCGCCACGCGGGTGTTCGTGAGCATGGAGCGACCGGTCACAACGACCTTACGGCCGCACTTGCGGGCGGCATCGCAGATCTGCTGCAGGCGATGGATGTGGCTCGAGAACGACGCGACGAACACGCGACCCGGGGCGTTCTTGATGGCGTGCAGCAAGTTGGGACCAACCTCGGCCTCGGACTTGGTAAAGCCGGGAACCGTGGCATTGGTGGAGTCGGACAGCAGCAGGTCGATACCCTGCTTGGCAAAGCGGCTGATAGCAGCATAGTCAGGCGTGACACCATCGATGGGCGTCTGGTCGAGCTTAAAGTCGCCGGTGTGCATAACGGTGCCCTGATTGGTGCGGATAAACACGCCCAGAGCGCCGGGGATGGAGTGCGTCATCGAGAAGAAGTCGAGCGAGATGCCGCCAAGGTTGACATGGCTGCCGCCCTTGACCTCGCGGAACTTGGGCGCGCGGATGCGGAACTCAGAAAGCTTGCCCTCGATAAAGCCAAGCGTCAGCTTGCTCGAAAAGATGGGCACCTTGTTGTTGAGGTCCTGCAGCAGGTACGGAAGCGAACCGGTGTGGTCCTCGTGGCCGTGGGTGACGACGATACCGCGGAGCTTCTCCTCGTTCTCCAGAACATAGGTGTAGTCGGGAAGCACCAGGTCGATACCGGGCTGGGAGTCGTCGGGGAACATGAGACCGGCGTCGACGAGCACCATGTCGTCGCCGCACTCGAAGACCGTCATGTTCTTACCGATGCCGTCAAGGCCGCCGAGCGGGATGATCTTCAAGGGAGATGATTTTTTAGCTGCCATAGGTTAGTGTGGTTTCCTTTCTTCGAAACGGGTCTGGAACAACCGACGGGGCGCTTCTGGCAAACCGACCGTCGGGAACGTACAAACATGCATCACAGAGTCGACGCAGTAACCACAGTATGATACCCATTTGCCCACCAACAGACCACCCATGCATCAAAGCCCCATCTGAACTGGTCCATCCCGCCGGTTTCCCGTGGGGCGGGCACTGATGAAGTTTCCTGCTCTACAGTCCTGCTCACGACGGAGGCCACATTAAGTGGCCTCCTGTTCGTGCGGAACTCGCGATAAACTTCATCAGTGCCCGCCCCACGGGAAACCTGCCAAATAGAGACAGGTTTATTTTGGTCGGTTTTATCTGGGAAGATGCTGCTGCGGCTATCTACAGATCTGTAATCTGACTACTGAATAGACTGTCTAACTAAATAGCGAGCGGCATTAACCAGCCCTTTTGCTTGCGCCCGGGAGGGACGCATATGAAGTTTATCGCGAGTTCCGTACGCAAGGGAAAGCACTTAATGTGCTTTCCGTCTTGCGCAGGACTGTAGAGCAGGAAACTTCATATGCGGCCCTCCCGGGCGCAAGCAAAAGGGCGACCCCCTTAGGAGTCGCCCTTGTTGAGCTGCTTATGTTTAGCTGTTACTCGGCGTCGTGGTGACGGCGGGGCTTGCGGCCTCCGTTGTCGCCGGGACGGCGCGGACGGTCGCTGCGCTCGGAGCGCTCGCGACGCGGACGCTCACGGCGCTGGAAGTGCTCGCCGTCGCCCTCGGAGGCACCCTCAGCACGAGCCGGGGCCTCGGGCTTGTCCAGACGATCAAGCGAGATCTTGCCGCGATCGTCGACCTCGATGACAACGACCTTGACCTCGTCGCCCACGTTGAGGACGTCCTCGACCTTCTCCACGCGGCCCTTGGCGACGCGGGAGATGTGCAGCAGGCCGTCCTTACCGGGCAGCAGGTTGACGAAGGCGCCGAAGGGCTGGATGGAGACCACACGACCGGTGTACTCCTCGCCCGGCTCGGGAACCTTGATGATGAGCTTGATGCGCTCGACAGCCTGGTCGACGGACTCGCCGGTGCCGCCGACAAAGACGGTACCGTCCTCCTGGATGTCGACCGAAGCGCCGGTCTCGTCCTGGATGCCGCGGATGACCTTGCCGCCGGAACCGATGACGTCGCGAATCTTGTCGGTAGGAACCTGGATGGAAACGATGCGCGGAGCAGTGCTGCGCGTGGTGTGGCGCGGCTCGGGGATCACATCGAGCATCTTCTGCAGAATGAAGGCGCGACCCTCCTTGGCCTGCTGCAGGGCGCGGGCCAGGATGTCGAAGGTGAGGCCGGTGGCCTTGTTGTCCATCTGCAGGGCGGTGATGCCCTCGGTGGTACCGGTGACCTTAAAGTCCATGTCGCCCAGGAAGTCCTCGAGACCCTGGATGTCGGACAGGACCACGGTCTTGCCCTCCTCCTGGATCAGGCCCATGGCGATACCGGAGACCGGGCGCTTAATGGGCACGCCGCCGTCCATAAGGGCGAGCGTGGAGCCGCAGGTCGAAGCCATCGAAGAGGAGCCGTTGGACTCCATGACCTCGGAGACGACGCGGATGGCGTAGGGGAACTCGTTCTCGTCGGGAAGCACCGGAAGCAGAGCGCGCTCGGCCAGATTGCCATGGCCGATCTCGCGGCGCTTGGGGCTGCCCATGCGGCCGGTCTCGCCGGTGCAGAACGGCGGGAAGTTGTAGTGGTGCATGTAGCGCTTGCCCTCGGTGGGCTCGATGGTATCCAGACGCTGGCCCTCGTTGAGCATGCCGAGCGACAGGACGGAGAGCACCTGGGTCTGGCCACGCTGGAACAGGCCGGAGCCGTGAACGAGCGGCAGGTAATTATCCTTCACCATGATGGGACGGATCTCGTCGGCAGCACGGCCATCGACGCGCTCGCCAGTCTCGACGACCATGGTGCGCATGGCCTTCTTCTCGAGCTTCTTGAGCGCCACGGGGATCTCGCGCTCCCAAGCGGCCTGCTCCTCCTCGGTGAACTCGGCGCGGATGGACTCCTTCAGAGCCTCGACCTTACCGATACGAGAGAGCTTGTCGGCGTCGCGAAGTGCGGCCGCCATCTCGTCGTAGTGGGCAAAGATGCGCTCCTGGACCTCCTCGACGGGCTGGTCGAGCGGGTACTCCTTCTTGACGATGGGGCCGTTGACCTGCTCCCACTCGGCGACGAACTCATCCTGAGCCTGGCAGAAAGCAGCAAGGGCCTCCTGGCCAAACTTCATGGCGGCGAGCATGTCGTCCTCGGAGATCTCCTCGGCGCCGGCCTCGACCATCGAGATGAAGTCGGCAGAGCCGCCCAGCTCCAGGTCCAGATCGGAGTTCTCGCGCTCCTCGTAGGTGGGGTTGACGATAAACTCGCCGGTCTCCACGTTACGGCCGATGCGCACGCAGGCAAGCGGGCCCTCGAAGGGAACGCCGCCGAGCGTCATGGCCAGAGAGGCACCCATGACGTTGATGACGTCGAAGGGGTTGACCTGGTCGGCGACGAGCGAGGTGGCGACGATATGCACCTCGTTGCGGAAGCCGTCCGGGAAGCTCGGGCGAATCGGACGGTCAATCATGCGCGCGGTGAGCGTGGCCTTCTCGCTGGGACGGCCCTCACGCTTGAGGTAACCACCCGGGATGCGGCCGGCGGCGTACATCTTCTCGTTGAAGTCGACGGTCAGCGGGAAGAAGTCGTAGTTCTTGCGCTCCTTGGAGACGACCACGGTGTCGAGCATCGTGGTGTCGCCCTGCTTGACCAGGCAGGCGCCGGTGGCCTGCTTGGCAAGCTCGCCCGACTCAAAGGTGTAGGTCTTGCCGTACAGCTCAAAGGTCTTGGATACGAGTGTCATTGTTCTCCTTTACCCCACAGGCCCCTTGCCTGCGGGCTTCTCATGTGACGCGGGCCCCCTGCCCCCGCCACGCTTCAGAGCGTGATTGTTCGCGCCCTTACACAAAAAGAGCGCCCCGCTGCGCAGGACGCTCTTAGCATGTACAAATCCTTACTGGATGTTGTCGCGGATGCCCAGAGCCTTGATGAGCTCACGGTACTCGACGATGTCGTTCTTCTTGATGTAGGAGAGAAGACGACGACGACGGCCGACGAGCATGAGCAGGCCACGACGGGTGTGGAAGTCCTTCTGATGGGACTTCATGTGCTCGGTCAGCTCCTTGATGCGCTCGCTCAGGATGGCGACCTGAACCTTGGGGTTGCCGGTGTCGACCGGGGTGTTACCGAACTGGGCAGTCAGCTCCGCCTTGCGCTCTTTGGAAACAGTCATTGTTTCACCTTTCGTTTTACGTCGCCTGCGGGCGACTCGATTCGCCTCGGACTGGGAAGCCGCCGGTGGAGCGAGCAACCAAGGTCGAGGTACCAACAGGTCGGTATGTTACCACAAGCAGCCCGCGCCTGCGCATCATCACCGACCCAACATGAATTCCATCGCACGGAGGCGCTGATCGGTGTGCGTCGCAGCCCACACATGCGAAAGCCCGAGCAAAAAGGCTGCGGTATGGGGGTCGATCCTCTCGGCCATGAGTGCATCGAAGGTCATGGACATGAGGGCGCGCAGCCAAACGACCTCACCGGTCGACACCAGCTCGGCACCCGGAACGCTCGAAGCGCACGACCCGCACATGAGACCGCCCGCCTGGGGCGAAAAATACGACAACATGGGGTCTCCGCACAGCACGCAGGCCGAAAAATCGGGTCGATAGCCAACGTGCGACAGCAGTTTAAAGACAAAGGCCGCCACGAGCAGGTCCATATGCGCCGAGTCGAGCCCGCTGCCGACAAGCGTGAGTGCCCGCTGCGTGATGGCAAAGGTAAACGGGTCCTCGGCGTCCTCGAACGAGCACACGCGCGCGACCTCGGCAATCGCGCTTGCGGCGCAAGTCGTCTCGTAATCGGGCGCAGCGCCGAGCGGCGCTTCCATAAGCTCGGCCTGAGAAACCACGTCGAGCGAGCGTCCATGTGCGAGCAGCATATCGACGGTACAGAACAGCTCGCAGCGCGCCGCCAACCGCCCGCCGGGTTTGCGGGCACCCTTTGCCACGGCACGAACCTGCCGACCCCGCTCGTCAAGCATCGTCAGGATCAGGTCGGTCTCTTTGAGCTTCGTCTTGTCCAGGACGAGCACTTTCGTGCGATATGTGCGAGAACCTGCCATTCGCGCCGCGTGTCCCTAATCTTCGGCGTTGTAGCCGAAGCGGCGAATCTGGGCCTCGTCGTCACGCCAGCCGGCCTTGACCTTCACGTCCAGCTCCAAAAAGACCTGCGTGCCAAAGATGCGTTCAAGGTCGCGACGGGCGTCGATACCGATATGCTTGATCATCTCGCCGCCCTTTCCAATGATGATGCCCTTTTGGCCCTCACGCTCGACGTAAATGGTGGCGTGCACGCGCAGCACCTTCTTGGTCTGCTCGAGCGCATCGCAGATCACGCCCACGGAGTGCGGGATCTCGTCACGGGTGCGGCGCAGAGCCTTCTCGCGCACAAACTCGGCCACAAGGGTCTCGTCGGAAGCGTCGGTACCCATGTCCTCGGGGAACCAACGCGGACCCTCGGGCAAAAAGTGCGCAACGGTATCGATAAAGGCATCGACGTTGAAGTTCTTGACCGACGACGTCACGATCTCGTCGTCATATTCCATGAGCTCGTGGGCGGCCTTGAGCTGTTCCATAACCTGGGCGGGATCGGCCTCATCGGCCTTGGTGAGCACCAGGACCTTTTTGGAACGAGCGTTCTTGACGCGTTCGGCAACCCAAGCGTCTCCCCTGCCGATCGGCTTGGTGGCATCAATCAAAAACGCGACGACATCGACATCGTTCAGCTCGAACAACGCGCTCTTGTTGAGCTCGGATCCCAGACCGTCCTTGGGCTTATGAATACCCGGGGTATCGACAAAGACCAGCTGGTAGCCGGGACGGTTGACGACGGCGCGCATGCGGCGACGGGTCGTCTGGGCCACCGGCGAGGTGATGGCGACCTTTTTGCCATAGCAGGCATTAAGCAGCGTGGACTTGCCGGCGTTGGGGCGTCCGACCAGGGCCACAAAGCCGCTGCGGAAACCGGGCTCCACGTCACCAAAGCCCGCGAGGCTGTCGCCCTCGTCGCACAGGGCGTCGAGCTCCTCGTCGCTCATGCCCTCAAACGGGTCGAACTCCTCGACATCCTCGAGCTCCTCGGTATCCACCGCGTCCAGGGACTCGTCGTCCAAAATCTCATCGGTAGGCTGCATATTGTCGGACATGGGAATCCCTTTCTAAATAAAGTCGAGCGCGTGGGCAAAGACAAGCAAACCCACGATCGCGGCGGTAATGGAAAGAACGTATACAGAGGCAGCAGCGATATCCTTCGCGCGCTTGGCCAGCGGATGCAGCTCCTGGGTCGCCAGGTCTACAATCGCCTCCATGGCGGTATTGCACAGCTCGCCGTGAATCACCAGGCCGCAGCAGATGATGACCGTAGCCCACTCGGCAATATCGAGCCCCACGATGCAACCGGCGATGACGGTGCACACGCCCGCCACGAGCATGACCTTGATATTGCGCTCGGTCTTGACGGCGGTGACGAAGCCCTCCATGGCGTATGAGAACGACTTTAAAAAGGACGGATGGTCCTTGTTCGATCCGGGAATCATAGACGGCTCCTAGTCGTGGGCATGATTGGTTATGGGGCCGACGTGAACCAGCTTGGGGTCCTCGCCGCGCTCGAGCGCCAGGTCGCGCAGGATGGCATCCTCACGCGCCTCCATGACCTCGGCTTCATCGTCCTCGATGTGGTCGTAACCCAGCAGGTGCAGCATTCCGTGCACGAGCATCAGTCGGCACTCATCGGCGGGGCTGTTGCCAAAGCCGGGGGCCTGGCGGGCAATAACCTGCGGGGCCAGGATAATATCGCCGAGCTCGAGCGTCTCGTCGGCGGGAATGTCCTCGTCAAAGGCCGAGTCGCATTCAAACGAGAGGACATCGGTGGTGCGGTCGATACCGCGCCACTCGTGGTTGAGCTCGTGCATCTCGTCCTCATCGACATACGAAAGGGAAATCTCGACCTCACGCTCAACACCCTCGGCGGCAAGCACAACTCCGCAGATGTGCTCCACCTCCTGGGCATCGAACAGCGTATCGAGCTCGGCATCGTTGCTGATCAATACACTCAACGGGACTCCTTTCGGTCGCGCGAGCGCTGCTCACGCACGTCATCATAAGCATCGTAGGCCTCGACGATGCGCCCCACCAAGGCATGGCGCACCACGTCGGCGCGCTCCAGGTGAGAAAACGCCACATCGTCGACACGGCCCAAAATCCTTTCGACATCGGAAAGACCGCCGCGACGACCCACCAGGTCACGCTGGCTCAGGTCGCCGGTAATCACGAACTTGGAATTAAAACCCAGGCGCGTCAGGAACATCTTCATCTGCTCGGGCGTCGTGTTTTGTGCCTCATCGAGCACCACAAAGGCATCACTCAGCGTTCGACCGCGCATGTAGGCGAGCGGGGCGATCTCGATCACGCCACGCTCCATAAGCTCATCGGTGCGTTCGCGATCCATCATGTCAAAGAGGGCATCATAGAGCGGACGCATATACGGGTCGATCTTTTCCTCGAGGGTGCCGGGCAAAAAGCCCAAGTTCTCCCCCGCCTCGACAACCGGGCGCGTCAGGATCAGGCGGCCTACCTCATGGCGCTTGAGCGCGGCGACGGCGAGTGCCATGGCCAGATAGGTTTTACCGGTACCGGCGGGACCGAGGCCAAACGTGATGGTATGCGAGCGAATGGCATCCACGTAGCGCTTTTGGCCGAGCGTCTTGGGGCGGATGACGCGACCGCGATACGATAGCAGCACGTCATCGCGCAGCGACGAGGCATCCTGCTCGTCGTCGCGCAAGACCGCCAGGCAGCGCGAGACATCGTCGGCAGACAGCGTGCGCCCGGCGGCCGCCTCGCGAAAAGCATGCTCGAAAAAGCGCGCCACGAGCTCAACCTCGTCCGGATCGCCGCTCACGGCAACACTGTCACCGCGGGCAACCACATGGGCGCGCACCAAGTTCTCGAGTGCACGAAGGACGCCATCGCCGGCGCCCATAACGCGCGAGGGGTCGATACCCTCGGGAACGGTAAGTCTAATCTTCGAGGCTTCCATGAACCTCCCTGCGTGCATGGACCAAGCCGGAATCATCGACTCCGATGATAGCAACATCGAGCAGGCAAGGGGCTGTGAGTCCACAGGTATCATCAAGACGGGCATGATGGAACGAGCCGAGCGTCAGGTTGTCGCCATACTCGAGCACCGCACGCTCGACCGTGCCCACGCGGCGGCGGGCATCGGCGATCGCAAGCTCCTGTGCGGCGGCGCGCATACGACGGCTGCGCTCGGCCATGACCTCAGGGGGTACCTGATCGGGCATGTCGGCGGCGAGGGTGCCGGGGCGCTTGCTATAGCGGAACACGTGCATGCGCGAAAAGCCCACGCGACGGCACAGCGCCAGCGACTCCTCGAACTCCTCGTCCGTCTCGCCGGGGAAGCCGACGATGACATCGCACGAAAGAGACGCCTGCGGCAGGTTGGCGCGAATCATGCGCACCGCATCCTCGAAGGCCTCGGCACCATAGGGACGACCCATGCGATGCAGCGTCGCCGTGCAGCCAGACTGCACGGGCAGGTGCAAAAACGGCGCGATACGCTTCGGATAGCGAGCCATCACCTTGAGCAGGCGCTCGGAAATATCCATGGGTTCCACCGAGGAGATGCGCACGTGGGCGATCTCGGTGCGCTCCATGATGGCCTGGAGCAGCTCATCGATCTCGACATGTTCGTCGGTCGCGCTCTTGCCGTCATAGGCACCCAGATTCACGCCGGTCAGCACGACCTCGGGCACGCCGGCCTCCTGCGCTTCGCGCACCTGTTCGAGCACGGACTCGACGGGCACGGAACGCTCGGGGCCGCGGGCCTTCCACACAATGCAATAAGTGCAGCGGTGGTTGCAGCCATCCTGGATCTTCACGCCCAGCCGCGAACGACCGAGCGCATCGACCACGTCGCCATCGCTGCAGGCGGGCACGCTATCGGATTCGACACCTAGCACCTCACAGACGCGCTCGGCGACGTCAATCTTGGACGGTTCGGCGATCACGCGATCGGAGAGCTCCAGCAGCTCCTCGGGATGCAGGTTAACGACGCAGCCGGTTACGACCACGTAAGGCTCGCCCGAATAGGCCAGGGCGTGACGGACGGCCTTGCGGGTCTTGGCCTCGGCCTCCCCCGTCACGGCACAGGTATTGATGACGATCAGTTCTGCATCCTGAGGCTCCACCATTGCAAAACCCAAGCGCATAAGATCAGCAGTGATACGGTCGGACTCAACCCGGTTGACACGGCATCCGAGGTTGACGACGGAAATATGGGGTGCGAGCACACGGGCTCCTTAATCGAGGATGTCGTCGAGGGCACTCTTGATACGGTCGGTCACCGACTTCTTACCGGATGCGATGTCATCGCCCATCTCGTCGGCAAAGGCGCGAAGCAGCTCGCGCTGTTTGTTGGAGAGATTGGTGGGAACGACCACGCGCAGCTGCACGACCAGACGACCGCGCGAACCGCCACCGCCGATACGCGGCATGCCGTAGTTGTTGACGCTCACGGTGTCACCGTACTGTGTGCCGGCGGGAACCGTCACTTTAACGACCTCGTCAGGCATAATGCCCTCGACCTCAATCTCGCAACCGAGCGCGGCCTGCGCAATCGAGATATCGCTCACCAGATAGAGGTCATCACCATTACGCTTAAAACGCTCGTGGTCGGCGACACGCACGTTGACGATCAGGTCGCCCGACGGCTCGCCACGAAGGCCGGCCTCGCCAAAACCACTCACGCGCAGCTGGCGACCGGTCGAAACACCGGCGGGAATATCGATGTCAATCTTTTCGTGAGAAGGCGTACGGCCCTGGCCATCGCAGGTCTCGCAGGGATGATCGATGACCGTGCCTTCGCCGTGGCAGTCGGGACAGGGCGAAGAGGACTGAACCTGGCCCAGGAAAGAACGCTGGACCGTCGTCACATAGCCTGTGCCGTGACAGCGGCTGCACTGCTTTTCGGTAGCGCCCTCGGCCTTGCCGGTACCATTGCAGTCATCGCAAGGGGCAAGACGATCGTAGCTGATCGTCTTTTTGCACCCGAGCGCCGCCTCCTCGAGCGTCACCGAAAGGGAGATGGCCATATCGCGACCGCGACGGCGCTCGCGACGGCTGCGAGCGCCACCGCCGGCGCCACCGCCAAAGAACGACGAGAACAGGTCGTCCATGCCCATGCCGCCAAAGATATCGTTGATGTCGACATAGCCAGAGCCACCGGGGCCCTCCGCGGTGCCGTAACGGTCGTAGTTAGCACGCTTCTGTTCGTCGGAAAGAACGGAATAGGCCTCGTTGAGCTCTTTGAACTTGGCCTCGGCCTCGGGGTCGTCCGAAACATCCGGGTGTACCGTACGGGCTTTCTTTAGAAACGCGCGCTTGATCGTCCGCGCGTCGGCATCCTTGTCAACGCCAAGTACCTCGTAGTAATCCCTATTTTCCGACACGACCGAATCCTTCCAACTTTCATTATTGTCACAGTGCGTCCTATACCCAAGCTGGGCCGGCCGCAAACAGAGGGTTTGATGTTATTGCATCCCGTAGGGCGAAAGCATGGCCTGCTGCGAGCAGCTCGCAAACCAGACCGACACGAGCGCAAACATAAAGCCGTTGGCAAAACCATTGGCAAACTGCATCGCGCCGCGCTTCCACCACAGCAGGCTGCGATGAAGCACGCCGTCCGACAGCACCATGAACAAGCCCATGGCAAACGGAATGAAGCACATCATGGCGAAGGCGGAGAACACGCCCGAGATGGCCGACAGCACCAAAAACGGAGCGATAATGCCCATGAGGTAGAAGCCGGTGCGAGCCTTACCCTCCAGGCGCTCGGCCTCGACGTGCGCACGACCGACCAGATCGCCGCCCGAAGCGCCGTTCGTGCCGGCGTGACCCATGTTGGGGATGCGCACCTCGTCGCCATCATGCGTGCCGGCGGGAAACTCAATCGTCTGTTCGGAGGTCACACGGACACGGCCGCTGCCACTGCAATCGGGGCAGGGGTCGGCAACGACCTTGCCGGAACCGCCGCACTCAGGACAAACCGTCTGGAACGTGCCCGCACCAAACAGGAAGGACAGGTCAACATCGATATGGCCGCGACCACCGCAACTCGGACAGGTGTGGGCATGCTCCGACGAAACAGAGCCCGATCCGCCACAATGTCCGCAGGTGTCAAAGCGGGTGTAGCGAACGGTCTTGTGGGCACCGCCCTTAGCCTCCTTGGCGTCGAGCTTGATATCGACGACCACGTTGGCGCCACTCTCGGGGTTGTAGGCCGCCTGGCCGCGACGGGGCTGACCCCAGGCGCCCCCGAAGGGAAAACCGCCGTCAAAGGGATTGCCGTAACCGGCGCTGCCGGCATAGCCACCGCCATAGGGCGAAGCCGTCGGTGCACCGGCAAAGGGATTGCCCGACCGCATGGCGTCGTAACGCGCACGCTTCTGCTCGTCCGAGAGAACGGCGTAAGCCTCGGAAACGTCTTTAAACTTCTCCTCGGCATCCGGCTCTTTATTGACGTCAGGATGGAGCTTGCGGGCCTTTTGCTGGAAAGCCTTTTGAATATCACGCGAGGTGGCGTCCTTGGAGACGCCCAAAATCTCGTAGTAATCTTTTTCGTTCATCGTCGCCATGCGCGGCAACCTCCTGCTCACAGCAGCGTATATATTGCGGTAATTCTACCCGAGCGGCCTAGGCTAGACCCCAAAACAGCTCGAACAGCATATTTCCATCGAGCCAGCCCAGGTGGGTCGGCGCTAAACGGGCGCGGGCGCGACCTGCGATAACGTCTTTTGAGGTGACGCGCCCCGCATGTCCTTCAACATGATCGGGCACCCAGGTGGCAAGGCCCAACTCGAGCGCACGGTCGCAGGCCGCCGCCAGTTCGTCTGCAGCAATCACGCTTGCCGAGTGAACCAACAGATCGGGCCCAATGCCGCGCGTCATGCGGCAGGCGAGCATCAAATCCTCGGCCGCCGCCTCGCGATGCGACAGGTACTCGGCCTCAAACGCTGTCGCGCCATCGTCACGTTGCACCAGTCGCACGCGGTGCGCATCGCCACGAGCGGGAACGTCAGGAAACAGCCCGGCCAAGCGATCGAAATCCTCGGCATCGAGCATACCCGCGGCAGAACGACCCAAACCCAAATAGCCCTGCCCTGTCCAATAGGCAATGTTGTGGGCGCATTCATGCCCATCAAGCGCGTAGCTCGCCACCTCATACGGATGGTAGCCCGCCGAACTCAGCCGCTCGCGCGCAACGTCCATGCATGCGGCTTGGAAATCCTCATCGGGCTCGAGCGACTCATCGCGGCACGCCATGCGATAGAGGGGCGTCCCCTCCTCGAGCGTGAGCGGGTAAACCGACACGTGATGCGGAGCCGCTGTCAGCACGCCATCGAGCGTGCTCTTCCAACTCGCTGCGGTCTGTCCGGGAAGCCCGCACATAAGGTCGCACGACACGTCAAGCCCAGCGTTCTTGACCGTCGCGATGGCAGCGAGCGCCCGATCGGCATCGTGAATACGGCCAATCGCAGCAAGCTCGGCGTTGTCGAGAGTTTGAACTCCCAGAGAAATGCGCGTGACGCCCACCCCGGCAAGCGCCGCGGTGAGCTGCGAAGTCAACGACTCAGGATTAGCCTCGCAGGTAAACTCAACGGGCTTGCACCACATGGAGATACGCCGGGCGAGTTCTACCAGACGCTCCCCCGCCAGCGACGGCGTGCCGCCGCCAACATAGACGGTGCGGACCTGCGCAAGCGCCCCGGCGTCTCCAAAGGCATCGAGGCGTGCATACAGCTGCTCAAAATAGGCATCGAGCGCAGCATCCAGGTCGCACGGAGCGAAACTACGCGAGTCAAAGTCGCAATAGCGGCATTTTTGAGCGCAAAACGGCACGTGCACATACAGCGCGGTAACGGCCACCCTTAAGCCTCCAGCGGATGAGCGGGCACCGGCTCACCGGCGGCAAGCGCGGCCTCGCAGGCCACCACGTCGCGCTCGATATCATCGACCAGCGCCATAAACTCCTCGTACGTGGAGCAGCGCACCACCTGAGCGCGCCAGGCGGCGGCATGGGGCATGCCCTTTAAGTACCAGCTTGCATACGTACGGGCGCGCGACATAAGCGGCAGAAGCTCGTGCGTCAACGTCAGGTGCTCACGCAGAGCCTCCAGACGCTCGACCGAGGAGCGAGAAGGAACTGGCGTGCCATCGAGTGCAAGGGCTCGGGCATCGCCGAACACCCACGGATTGCCGTAGATGCCGCGTGCGATAAACACCGCGCTGGCACCCGAGCCGCTCAGTCGCTCCGCTGCATCCTCGGCCGAGAACACATCGCCCGAACCAATCACGGGAATCTCGACAGCGTCGGCAACCTCATCGACGACAGACCAATCGGCCTGGCCCGTATAAAGTTGCGTGGCACAACGACCGTGCACAGCAACTGCAGAGGCGCCCGCCCCTTCGAGCATCTGGGCAAACGTTGCGGCGTTGCGATCCTCGGCATGAAAACCCTTGCGGATCTTCACGGTCACGGGAACATGAGCCTCGCCCACCGCCGCCTCGACAATCTTCTCGGCCAGGTCGGGCGTGCGCATGAGCGCCGAGCCCTCGCCCTTGGTAACGACCTTGCGAGCCGGACAGGCCATGTTGATATCAATCAATGACAGGCGATCGCCCACGCGTTCCTCGACGGCAGCGACGGCACTCGCAAACTGATCGGGCTTGGAACCAAAGAGCTGCACGCAAATCTGCTGCTCCTCGTCGGCCGGCAACACCAGGCGCCACGTCTTGTTGCTGGCATAGGCAAGGCCTGCCACGCTCACCATCTCGCTGTAGGCAAGGTTGGCACCGCGGCGGCGACACATGATGCGATAGGCGGGGTCGGTTACGCCCGCCATGGGAGCCATAAGGAACGGCTGCTCGGCATAGAAGCCCAGCAGCCGCTTACTGTATTCAGAAAGCGCCATGGGCCTACTCGTCCACCTTGAGAATCGCCATAAAGGCCTCCTGCGGAACCTCGACCGAGCCGATGGCCTTCATGCGCTTCTTGCCCTCTTTCTGCTTCTCGAGCAGCTTGCGCTTTCGCGAGATATCGCCGCCGTAACACTTAGCCAGCACGTCCTTGCGGCGCGCCTTAACGGTGGAGCGGGCGATGATCTTGTTGCCGATGGCGCCCTGGATAGGCACCTCGAACAGCTGACGCGGGATGATTTCCTTGAGCTTGTCGCACAGGCCGCGGGCCAGGCCATAAGCCTTATCCTTGTGCACGATAAACGACAGCGCGTCCACCTCGTCGCCCGAAAGCAGGATGTCGAGCTTGACGAGCTCGGAGGGGCGATATTCGTTGAACTCGTAGTCGAGCGAGGCGTAACCCTTGGTGCGGCTCTTGAGCTGATCGAAGAAGTCCAAGATGAGCTCGGCGAGCGGCATATCAAAGCGCATCTCGACCGATTTGCTCGTCAGGTGGATCATATCGGTCGTGACGCCACGGTGCTCGATAGCGAGCTGCATGACGGCACCCGTATACTCGGGCGGGCAGATGATCTTTGCCTTGAGATAAGGCTCTTCGATACGCTCGATGCGCGTGGCCTCGGGCAGATCCTGCGGGCTGCGGACATCGACCATCTCGCCGTCAGTCTTGTACACGTGGTAGTCGACCGATGGACTCGTGGCAATGAGGTCAAGATTGAACTCGCGCTCCAGGCGTTCCTTGACGACTTCCATGTGCAGCAGGCCCAGGAAGCCCACGCGGAAGCCAAAACCGAGCGCCACCGAGGTCTCGGGCTCCCACACCAACGACGGGTCGTTGACGTGCAGCTTATCGAGCGCGTCACGCAGGTTCTCGTAGTCCTTGTTATCGATCGGGAACAGGCCCGTATAGACCATGGGCTTGGCCTCGCGGTAGCCGGGAAGCGGCTCGGGGCAGGGATTCGACGCCCACGTGAGGGTATCGCCCACGCGAACGGCCTCGGGGTCCTTCAGGCCCGTGACCACGTATCCGACCTCGCCGACCGTCAGCGCGTCAACCGGGGTCTCGGCGGGACGCTTGACGCCCACGCCATCGACCAAAAAGTCGCCCTTTGCCTGCATCATGCGCAAGGTATCGCCCTTTTTGATGGAGCCGTCAAAGATGCGCACCGTGGCGACGACGCCACGATACTCGTCGAAGTATGAATCCAGAATGAGTGCCTTGAGCGGCGCGTTCGCATCGCCCTTGGGCGGAGAGATCAGAAAGACAATGGACTCCAGCAGATCGTGGATGCCCTCGCCGGTCTTGCCCGAGACAAACACGGCATCATCGGCAGGGATCGCCAGGTCATCCTCGATCTCGGTCTTAACCTCATCGGGATGGGCCGAGGGCAGGTCGATCTTGTTGATGGCCGGCACAATGTCCAGATTGGCGTTCATGGCGAGCGTCGCGTTAGAGACGGTCTGCGCCTCGACGCCCTGCGTGGCGTCGACAACGAGCACCGCGCCCTCACAGGCTGCCAGCGAGCGCGAGACCTCATAGGTAAAGTCCACGTGGCCCGGCGTATCGATCAAATTGAACTGATACGTCTCGCCATCGTCGGCGTCATAAGACACGCGAACGGCATTGGACTTGATCGTGATGCCGCGCTCGCGCTCGATATCCATGGTGTCGAGCAGCTGCGACTCCATGTCGCGCTCGTCGACGGTATGGGTGAGCTCGAGAATGCGGTCACTGATCGTGGACTTGCCATGGTCGATGTGCGCAACAATCGAGAAGTTGCGGATGTGGGAAATGTCAATTGAAGTATTCATGCGGACTATCTTACCCGAGCGGTACAAAAAATGGAGCCTGTTCCATAAAACAGGCTCCATTTATGCGCGTAATCTGTGTGGTGTGAAATTTACAACTTAAGCGTTGATGCTGTTCACGAGCTTGGCAAGACCGGACTTGCGGTTGGAAGCCTGGTTCTTGTGGATAACATGCTTGGCGGCAGCCATGTCGAGACGCTTGGTGACGGTCTTGAGGGCAGCCTGGGCCTTCTCGGCGTCGCCCTCGGCGACGGCGGACTGGACGTGCTTGGTCAGCGTCTTGAGCTCGGACTTGACAGCCTTGTTACGCATGCGAGCTGCCTCATTGGTGCGGATACGCTTCTTCTGAGACTTGATGTTTGCCACTTCTGGAGTTCCTTTCGAGTTCCTTGCAAAAAATGTATGACACCTCTGAGACACGGTGAGGTCATGCAAGCGCCTACTATAGCACGCTCCCCCTCAAAGGGATAGAACGAATTTGTCAAATAAGCAGGTATCATCACGATTTTCTCAAGATGTTCGTAATCCAGAGCAAAATCGCGGTCTCAGAATCGGCCGAACCCTTGAGCGCGAGCTCCACATCAACGGCACCCTCGAGCGCTGCGACGAGCTCTGCCATCGAAAAGCGACGTGCCCAGGTCAGGTGATTCTTGACCTGCCAGGACTGAAGCTTGAGCGTTGCGGCCAGCTCACGACCCTGTCCGCGCGCATCGAGCGCCTTGGCGACGATAAGCTCGCGGATGCGGCCGCACAGCAACGTGTAAGTCCACACGTAGCTCTTGGCGGGCAATAGATTGAAAAGCTCAAGCGAGCGTCGCATGTCACGGGCCGAGACCGCATTGAGAAAGTCCCAGGGCTGGACCTCGGCCGTACGTACAATCCAGCGCTCCACATCGGCAAGCTCAATTTGGGGCGCCTCGACCATCTGGGCAAGCTTAGCCAAGTCGTTATCGAGCATGCGAGTGTTTTCACCCGAACGCGAGACGAGCTCCTCGGCGGCCGCCGTCGAGATCGACTTGCCGTGCTGCGTCGCCATCTGCTGCACGCGGCGCGGAAGCTCCCAGCGCTTGGTGCCGGAGCAATCGATCACGGCCTTCTTGTCGATCTTGGCGATCGCCTTATACAGGCGTGTGTTCTTGGCAAGCGAGTCAGCAATGATGAGGCAGACCGTTGTGGGGCTGGGACTCGCCAGATAGTCAACAAGCGGCTCGGAGATCGCTTTGGCGAGTTTTGAGCAGCCGTCAAGGATTACCAGGCGAAACTCGCTGCCCATGGGAAAGGTGTTGAGCGATCCGATAATCGACTCGATATCGGGGTCTTTGGTCATATCGCGCTCGTCGAGGTTGAACTCGACCATGCCCGACTTTTCCAGACGTGCCTTCATGCGCGAGACGGCGTGATCGCGCTTGACTCCATCGGTACCGACGATCAGATATGCCGGCAACAGCCCGGTTTCGGACATCGCGCTCCCCTCTCGCAAGCTCCCATATTCGTACCGTGTCATTTTAGCCCAGGGTCCCACCGCGCGCCAACGATGTCATCACGACCGTTGGCAACGCATCGTAAAGCCCTTCGCGGTCGGCGTGATGGTGATATCACCGCGTTCGATAGTGCATGCGAACGCACCACCAGACTGCTTCACGGCATCGATACACTCGTCGGACGGATGGCCATAGCGGTTGCCCTCGCCCGCGCTCGCAAGGGAAAGCTCGGGTCTCAGGACGTCCAGCAACTCACCATCAACTGAAACCTTGGAGCCGTGATGCCCAAGTTTAAGTACATCGATATCCCCCACCTCCTGCACGAATTCCCGTTCTTGGTCGAGCTCGGCATCACCGGTGAGGAGCATACGCAGGCCCTTGTCTTCCTGAACATAAAAGAGCAGCAGGACAAGCGAGTCCTCATTTCCCTCGCCATCCACGGACTCGAATGGCCACATCACGCGGGCGCAAAATGAGCCGATATCGACCGTATCCCCACGGCGCACCTGCCGATACTCCACGCCAGGTCGGTTCAATACCTCGGCAGGAGCATCCTCCAGCGCATCCGCCGCCACGGCAATCGTTCCGACCGAAAACTGCTCGAGCACGGCAGGCAGACCACCCCAGTGGTCCTCATCCCAATGCGTCACAAAGACGGCATCGATATGGTGCACGTTATTGCGAACCAACGCCGCTACCACGCGCTCGTCGAGCCCGCAGTCGACGAGTGCTACTGCGTCGCCCTGGCGGATAAGAATCGCATCCGCCTGGCCCACATCGAGCACCGTCACCGAAGGCGGAGCGAATCGATCCCAGTAGGCGTACGGAATCGCAGCCAAGAGCACCAGGCATGCAAGCCCCACCGCCATAGGACGTGCACGGGGACGCGGCCACCAGACCAGCAGAACCGCCAGCAAACACGGCACTAGGTAAATCCACATGCTATCGGGCGGCACACTCACGGATGCACCCGGCACGGCGGCAAACAGCTGCTCGAAAAACAGCGCGCAACGGGCGGCAATCATGGGCACAACGAGCGCCCAAGTCCGCAACGGTGCCACGAGCGAAAAGGGAACCAGCACGATGGACACAGCAAGCAGTACGCTCACCACCGGACCGATGACCGCATTTGCCAACGGAGCAATGAGCGAGAACGTACCGAAGGCGGGAATGGTAATGGGAAGAGTCGCCAGTTGCGAGCACAGCGTGACGGAAAGCATGCTTGCAACGCCCGATGGCACACTCAGCTCACCCAAAGTGTAGGTCGCATAGGGGCAAAAGCACAGAATGGCAAAGACGCTGGCACACGAGAGCTGAAAGCCCATCTCGAACAGCACCGTCGGCCGCAGTAGCACAAAGATGGACATGGTTACGAAGAGTGCCGATGCGCCGTGCCGGCGACGCCCCGCGCCGTTTACGACAAGCGTCGCGAACACCATGCAGCACGCGCGCACGGCCGAGGGAGACGCGCCAGTAAAGGCAGCGTAGCCAACAAGCGTTATCGCCAATATCGCCCGGTGAAGACCACGTGAGCACCGAGTCTTTTGCAATACACCCTCGATTACAAACCCCACGATAGCCAAATGGCTGCCCGAGACGGCGATAAGATGCGCCGTTCCCGTCACCGAAAACCAGTCGCCCGCCGGCTGGGCGCGCAGCTCGGCCGAACGACCGCAGATGACACCGGCTATGAGCGCACGCGCCGGGTCGGTCGCAGGCGCGATGGACGCAAGCAGCCCATTTCGCAGCCGAAGCAGCGGCCCCGGAGAGCACTCGTCGACCGACACAATCCGAACGGCTTGAACCTTGCGCACCTCGCCTCGGAGCACGCGCGATCGTCCATATGCATCGTTCTCAAAACGTGAAACGCGACCGATAACACGCGCGTGCGCCCCGACCTTGAGCTCGAGGTCGCACGATAGGCGAACCGTTGCCAAGTTCTTACCGTCCGCACGTGCCTCGCAGGTATAGGAATACACGTCGTCGTTTATGGATGGATCGCCCTGCACGACAAACTCGAGGCCGCTTGCCGCTCGAGCGTCGAGCGCCTTCGAGGCGTTGAGCGCGCCCGCAGCCCACCACGCCGAGACGACCGCTCCCGCCACGAGACCGACGGACGCGGCATACAGCCACCGCTTCCAAGGAGCAAGCGGTGCACAAAATTGAGCCAGCACAACGAATACCGCCGCCGCAACGGGAATGGCCCATAGCAGCCCGACCGCCGGCGCCTGCTCCCTCAGCAGCACATCAGCGGCCACGTTGAGCACCAAGGCGCAGCTCATGCACACGCCGGCACACAGAGCCATCGTCCACGGCATCAAGGGCCGCGGAGGCATCACATGCTCGCGCTCTGTCGCACTCATACGCAGATGCAATCTTTGATTTTGGCAAGCTTCTTCTCGCCGATTCCCGACACACGCATCAGATCGTCAACCGAGGCAAAAGCACCGTTCTTTGTACGCTCATCGATAATCGACTGGGCCATGGAGGGGCCGATGCCCGAGAGCGTCTGCAGCTCTGCCGAGCTTGCCGTATTGATGTTTACTAGGCCTGTTGCGCCACTCACACCCGATGATGCGGAAGCCCCACCATCAACACCGGCTTCCGCAATGGACGCCCGCTGTTCCCCTACCGTTGGAACGTGAATTTTTTGTCCATCAGTGACCTTAGACGCCCGATTGAGCCCCGTAACGTCTGCCTCGGGCGCCAGCCCGCCGGCGGCATCAATCGCCTGAGCCACCCGCGCGCCGTCCTTGAGGCGATATACGCCGGGCGACACAACGGCGCCATCGACATCGACATAGACCTCTGCCGCGGCAGAAGCCTTTGTCGAAGAGCCTTCGGATGCCTTTCCGCTCGAGGCATCGCCGGATCCCGGCTTCACCAACGAGCCTGAACCGTCAGTGCGCTCAAACGACACGCCGCCGGCACCGCCGCCAAGGTTCGCCATCGCCAAGCCGCTCGCCATCGCAATGACGACCAATATCGCCATCACCACTGTCTTATGACCGAACAGCTTGTCCGCCCAGTGGTCCATCTTTTTGACCCGTTCGTGTTGTTCGCGCTGCGCCATAGCAAAACCTCCCAACACCATCGTGTCAGGAAAGGAGTCCCGCAACAGCCACGCCCCAAAACCGGTTTTAGCGGTCAAACCAAAAGCTGACCAAAACCTTGCACAAATCTGTCCATTTATTCAGGCACACGTCAGCAAATGAACACTTAGCCGCAAAATGCCCAGATAGCAAAAGACCGACGATGCAAGCGCATCGTCGGTCTATGCACAAATTTACTCGTGATCTTGGTAAATCTCACGCGGAGAAAGCTCCGAATGTTTGCGTTTTAAGGTCTTAGGGGCCTTATACGTGTTGCTCTCAAAATCGATGTACTCGGTCAGCTTGAGCAGGCGCTCAATCATCTCCTCGTGATCGAACAACTCCCAGGCCTCATGCACGGCATCGAGTTTAGCGTGCGTCTCGGGACGGCGCGGCATAAACAGCGTGCAGCAGTCGGGAGCGGCCTCAGTCGAGATATCAAACGTACCGATCTCCTCGGCGCGCGCGATGATCTCCTGCTTGTCAGAACCGATGAGAGGGCGGAACACGGGGATCTTCACGGCCTCGTTAACGGCCATGATATTCTCAAGCGTTTGGGAGGCAACCTGTCCAAGCGATTCGCCCGTCACGATGGCCTTGGCGCCCTCGATGTGTGCAATGCGCTCGGCAACCGAATACATAATGCGGCGATACATGATCACGCGCAGGTTGCTGGGACAGGTGACCGAAATCTCACGCTGGCAGTCGCCAAACGGCACCACGTACAGGCGGCCGATCTGGACACCCGGCTCAAGCGCACGGATGATGTCCTGCACCAAATACTCGCTCGTGTCGGGCGTCTGCGGACGACCGGAGAAATGTACCGGCACGCACACCGCGCCGCGACGCGCGAGCATCCAGGTCGCTACCGGAGAATCGATGCCCGACGACAGCAGCGTCACAACCTTGCCGGCAGATCCCACCGGCAGACCGCCCACGCCGCGCTCGGAGCGCGCGTACACATAAACGCTACCCTGGACCACCAGTACGTGCACCATCGCATCGGGGTCGTGCATTTGAACCTTTTTATCGGGGAAGGCCTCACACAACACCTCGCCCACCTGACGGTTGATGTCAATCGAGGTGAGCTCATAGTCGGTATTGGAGCGCTTGGCGTGCACCTTAAACGAATCGAAGGAACCAAACTCGCGCAGCGCCTTCACGGCGGCGGCACAGTACTCCTGAGGGTCGCGATTGGTGTGATACGCCAAAGACACGCGAGCAACGCCGGGAACGGTGCGAATGACACGCGCCGCCTCGTCGGCCTGATGCTCGTTAAAGGTCACGAGGATATAACCGGAAATTCGAGACACGGCATTCACGGAAAAGGCGGCCAAGGCCGCCTTGATGTTATCCATGAGGATATGCTCAAAATGTGCGCGGTTCTTACCCTTCAGTCCAACCTCGTGATAGTGGACCAGGCAGACGCGAGCCGCCATTTAGGCTTCAGCAACCTTGTGGCCGAGCGCCTTCTCGTAACGGGCCTCGTCGTAAGAGATGTCGCCGTCGACAATCTCGTCCATAGCCATCGAGATGGTGTCGGCACCGGAAAGCCCGATGGTGATGTCATCGACATCCTGGACGGCAAGCACGCGGTTGTGCTGGCCACGCAGCATGCTATTGATGTCGCAGGCGCGCTTGGAGGCAAGCGAAGCGAGCAGGAAGCGGTTGTGATCGGTCTTCTCCAGAAGATCGTCAATGCAAGGCTTTACAACGGACACGGACCTCAGATCCTTTCATGCATATCGAGAACGCGAACGAGCTCATCGGTCGCGCGGTCGAGATCGTCATTTACCACGACGTCGTCGTAGCGGTCGGCAAGGGCAAGCTCATCGGCGGCGTTTGCCATACGCAGCTCAATCGTCTCGGGCGTCTCGGTACCGCGACCGACTAGACGCTCGCGGAGCACCTCAAGCGAAGGCGGCTTGATAAAGATCAGCACGGCCTCGGGGAAACGCTCCTTCACCTGCAGGGCGCCCTGGACATCGATCTCCAAAATCAGAGAAGCGCCCGAGGCGAGCTTGGATGTGACCTCGCTCACCAACGTGCCGTAGCAGTTACCGTGGACCTCGGCCCACTCAACAAACTCGCCGTTTGCCACGCGGCGGTCGAACTCCTCGCGCGTCAGAAAAAAGTAGTTGACGCCGTCGACCTCACCTTTGCGTGGTGCTCGCGTGGTAGCCGAAACCGTCAGGCCCAGGTTCGAGCGGCGCTCGCGCACACGAGTGACGAGCGTACCCTTCCCTGCGCCTGACGGTCCAGAAATCACAAAGAGCTTGGAATCCTGAGCGCTCACTTATTTGGTCAGCTGCTCGAGGAGCTGCTCGCGCTGACGGACGCCGAGGCCCTGGACGCGACGGGTAGCGGAGATACCGAGCTCCTCCATGATCTTGGCGGCCTTGGCCTTGCCATAACCAGGGAGAGACTCGATGAGAGTGGAAACCTTCATGCGGGAAGCGATGGGATCATCGGAGTTGAGCACGGACTCGAGGGACTTCTCGCCCTTCTTGATCTGCTCGCGAAGCTCAGCGCGAGCGTGACGTGCGGCAGCAGCCTTCTCAAGAGCCTGCTTGCGCTGCTCATCGGTAAGCTGAGGGAGTGCCATTCGTACCTCCAAATAGTTGGGTTATATCTGATTCAATAATTGGCATTTTAGCACGTAGAACGTACAAAATGCCCAATCGCGGCTCCATAGGTTAGACGATACCCGCAAAAAGTGCAATATACTGCGCCCAAAGTTAAGCCCCTGACCTGCGATTCCACACAAAGGATGGGAAAGTTTACGCAGGCACAGGGGCTATTTTGTGCTAATGAAACCCAAAAGTGGTGACTTAGGGGAATCTTTTACGCGACGTTTTCGACCAGCTCAGCGACGATGGCGTCAAAGGCGGCAACCGGATCGTCGGCACCGGTGATGGGACGGCCCACCACAATGTGGCTTGCGCCACGCTCGATAGCCTGGGAAGGCGTCGCCACGCGGGACTGGTCACCAAGGGCGGCACCCACCGGACGCACACCCGGAGTCACGATCAGAGCATCGGGACCCAGCAGTTCACGCATGTCGTGAGCCTCCATCGGCGAGCACACGATGCCATCGATGCCGTTGGCCTGAGCGAGCTTTGCCAGGCGGGCGGCCTCCTCGGCCACGGGCGACTCGACGCCGATCTCGCTCAAGGCATCCTGATTCATGCTCGTGAGCACGGTGATGGCGACGAGCTTGGCGCGGTCCTCGCGCGCCTCCTCGGCACCCTCGCGGCAGGCAGCGAGCATGGCGCCCGAACCCAAGCCGTGAACCGAGAGCAGGTCGGCACCGGCAAGCGAGGCCGAACGGGCGGCACCGCGAACCTGATGCGGAATATCATGGAACTTAAGGTCAAGGAAGACCTTAAAGCCCAGGTCCTTAAAGGTCTTGACGATCTCGGGGCCCTCAGCGTAATAGAGCGTCATACCAACCTTAAGCCAGGCGGCATGGCCCGAAAGCTCGTGGGCGAGCTCAAGCGCACGCTCGCGGTCGCAGTCGAGAGCGACGATTACGCGGTCGCGGGCATCGGTCTCTAGCATTCGAAAGCACCTACCAGTTCGTTGATGTCCTTCACGCCTTGGGACTCAGCCCAGGCCTCGAGCTCGTGCGCGATCTTGAGCGAAGCGCACGGATCGACGAAGTTGGCCATGCCGACCGACACGCAGGTGGCGCCGGCCAGGATAAACTCGGCCGCATCCTCGCCGGTCATGACACCGCCGACGCCGTTGATGGGGATATCGACGGCCTGGGCAACCTCCCAGACCATGCGCACGGCGATGTGGTGGCACAGCGGGCCCGAAAGGCCGCCCTTGGGCTTGGCCACGCGGGACTTGCGGGTATGGACGTCGATGGCCATGCCCTGAATGGAGTTGATGACCGAAAGGCCGTCGGCGCCGGCAGCCTCGAGGGCCTTGGCAATCTCGGCGACGTTGACCGGCGCCATCTTCACGAACAGCGGCTTATCGGTCACCTTGCGGCAGGCAGCCATAACGGATGAGGCGCCCTCGGGCGTAGAGCCCATGGCGGCACCGCCGGCGGCGATATTAGGGCAGCTCACGTTGATCTCGTAGCCGGCAGCCCAGGGGCACAGCTCGACATACATCTCGAGCGCGCGGACAAACTCGTCAACGGAGTGGCCGGCAACCTGACAGATGACCTGGCAGCCGTCCTTGGACAGCTGTTCGAGCCACGGACCGGACTCGCGGGCAAAGGCGGCCACGCCGGGGTTCTGAAGGCCCACGGAGTTGATCATACCGCCGGGGATCTCGGCCATGCGGGGCGCGGGGTTGCCGGGCCAGGGCTCGGCAGCGCAACCCTTGGTGGTGATGGCGCCCAGCTGGGAAACATCAAAGAAGTTCTGGAACTGCCAACCGTAACCAAAAGTACCGGCTGCGGTGTTGATGGGGTTCTGCATCTTGACGCCGCCGAAATCGACGGCCATGTTCACGGTACCCACTAGAAGACCACCACCTTGGAAGCATCGAACACGGGGCCGCACATGCAGGCGCCCTTCATACCGTCAACCGTCTCGACATTGCAGGTGTTGCAGGCGCCAAAGCCACAGCTCATCATGCGCTCGAGCGACACCTCGCAGTACGCACCGGCCTCGGCGGCAGCGGCGGAGACTTTCTTCATCATGACGGCGGGGCCGCAGCTAGCGACGTAGTCGTAGCCGCCCTCGCCGAGCAGCTCGGCTGCCGGGTCGGTGCAAAAACCGTGCGTGCCCAGCGTGCCATCATCGGTGCACACGTTAACCGTATCGCACAGCGCGCGGAACTCATCGACGCCCACGGCCTTGGACGCGGTGCCAAAGCCCAGGCACACGTCGACGGCCACACCCTGCTCGGCAAGCTTGTCGGCAAGGCACAGCACGGGCGGAACACCGATGCCACCGGCGACGAGCAGGGCCTTCCTGGTGCCCTCGGGTACCATCCAGCCACGGCCACCGGGGCCCAGCAGGTTAGAGGTGGAGCCAGGGCCCATCTGGGACAAACGACGGGTATCGTCGCCCACGACGGCGTACCACAGCTCGACGGTGCCGGCCTCGGCGTCGGCGCGGTAGTAGCTCAGGGGCACGCGAAGCAGCGAGGACGCATCGCCGGGTACGGCGATGTTCACAAACTGACCGGGCTTGAGCGCACTTGCAAGCTTGGGGGCCGAGATGACGAGCGAGAAGATGCCGTCGGCAATCTCCCGGTTCGAGACGACCTCGAAGTCGTGCATGCGTGCAGTGGAAGGTGTGGGCATAGACGCTCCAATCCCCCATGCGGTTGCATGGTCCAAACTAATAGAAAGCGCGGCACCGCAAGGGCGCCGCGCACAAAAGCGATAAGGCTATGCTAGCAGATGCAGCCGTCGGCAAGCGTCTGCTTACCGCCGACGAACACATCGGTGGCACGGCCGGTGAGCGTGCGGCCGGCAAAACCGGAGTTCTCGGCGCGCGACTCGTAACCGTCCTCGCCAACCGTCCAGGTTGCGGAGGGGTCGAACACGGTCAGGTCGGCAACGGAGCCCGCCTTGACCTGAACCTGGTCGAGACCCAGGATCTCACGCGGCTTGATGGCCATGAGCTCGACCATGCGGCCCATGCTCATCTTGCCCGTGTTGACCAGCTCGGTGAGTACGAGCGACAGCGAGGTCTCGAGGCCGATCATACCAAAGGGCGCAAGCTCGAACTCACGGGCCTTCTCCCACGGGGTGTGAGGAGCGTGATCGGTGACGATAACATCGACGGTGCCGTCGATGACGCCCTGACGGATGGCCTCGGCATCCTCCTCGGTACGCAGCGGCGGATTGACCTTAAGCGAGGTGTTGTAGGTCTCGTCCAGGTCGTTCTCGGTCAGGAACATGTGATGCGGGGTGGCCTCGCAGGTAACCTGAACGCCAGCGGCCTTACCGGCACGCACGATCTCCAGGCCATGGGCGGTGGAGATGTGCTGGATGTGCAGCTTGGCACCAGTCAGCTTGGCGATCTCGATGTCGCGGGCGATCTGGAGCTCCTCGCCGGCAGCCGGCCAACCCTCGAGAGCCAGACGGGTCGAGACCTTGCCCTCGTTGATCTGGCCGTGGCCGACCAGGTCCTCGTCCTGGCAGTGGCTCATAAAGACCTTGCCGAACATCTTGCCGTAGTCCATGCAACGACGGAGCATACCCGCGCCCTGCACGCCGCGACCGTCGTCGGTGAAGGCGACGGCGCCGTGGGCGACCATATCGCCCATCTCGGACATGGCCTCGCCCTTAAGACCGCGGGTCATGGCGCCCGACGGATAGACGCGGCAGTGACCAACCTCGGCAGCGCGGGACTTGACGAACTCCACGACGGTGCCGTTATCGGTGACGGGATCGGTGTTGGGCATGGAGCACACACCGGTAAAGCCGCCCTTGGCAGCTGCGCGGGTACCGCTCTCGATGTCCTCTTTGACCTCGTAGCCGGGCTCGCGAAGGTGAACGTGCATATCCACCAGGCCGGGGACGAGGTACTTGCCGGAAAGGTCGCGGACCTCGGCTCCCTCGACGGCGAGATTCTCGCCGACCTCGGCGATCTTGTCGCCGTCAATCAGGACGTCAACGACACCGTCAAGCTCGACGGACGGGTCGACGACGTGGGCATTCTTAAGAAGCAAGGCCATTATCGGCACCTCCAAGCAGCAGATACAGGATAGCCATACGCACGCAGATACCGGCGTAGACCTGCTCCAGGATGACGGAGCGTTGCGGGTGGTCGGCCATATAGGAGTCGAACTCGACGCCGCGGTTGATGGGGCCCGGGTGGCAGATGATTGCGTCGGGCTTCATGAGCTTCTCGCGGTCCTTGGTCAGACCGAAGAGCTTGTGGTACTCACGAATGGTCGGGAACGGGGCACCCTCGAGGCGCTCCTGCTGCACGCGCAGCATGTAGACAACGTCCAGCTCGGGCAGGACAGAATCGAGATCGCTCGTCACGTGGTCGCAGCCCAGAACCTCGGGCGCCGGCGGCAGCAGCGTGCCGGGGGCGACGGCGTAGGTCTCGCAGCCCATGATCTTAAGGGCGGGAATCAGCGAGCCGCAGACACGGGAGTGTGAGATATCGCCGACGACGGCGACCTTCAGACCGTGGAAGTCACCCTTATGCTCCCAGATGGTGTACAGGTCGAGAAGGGCCTGCGTGGGGTGGCTGTGCTTGCCGTCACCGGCGCAGATGACGCTCGCGGGCGAGTTCTGCGTGACGATGTAGGGAGCACCGGCGTGCTTATCGCGCACGACGATGCAGTCGATCTTATAGGCGTTGAGGGTCTCGACGGTGTCGACGAGGCTCTCGCCCTTGACCGTAGAGGTCAAGGAGCCGCCAAAGTTAAGGCTATCGGCCGAAAGGCGCTTCTCGGCAAGCTCGAAGGAGCTGCGGGTGCGCGTCGAGGGCTCGTTGAACATGTTGACGATGGTCTTGCCCTTGAGCGTGGGGACCTTCTTGATCGCACGCTCGTTGACCTCGGAGAACGCCTTGGCGGTCTCGAGGATGAGCTTGATGTCCTCTTCGGAGTACTCGGTAATGTCGATCAGGTGCTTATGGTTGAACGCCACGGTACTACTCACCTCCCAGCGGCGCAGAACCCACGTGGGAGCCCGGCGCGACGTCGTTGATCTCGACGGCGGTGTGGCCGTCGACTTCCTTCATATATAGATGCACGTTCTCCTCATGCGACGAGGGAACGTTCTTGCCGACAAAGTCCGGCGAGATGGGGAGCTCGCGGTGGCCGCGGTCAACGAGGACTGCCAACTCAATGCGGCTCGGACGGCCCAGGTCCATGACGGCGTCGAGAGCGGCGCGGATGGTACGGCCCGTATACAGGATGTCGTCCACCAGCACGACGCGCTTGCCGTCGACGCTAAAGGGAATGTTGGTGGCGTGGATCGCGGGAGCGAAATTGGTCGCATAGTCATCGCGGTAGAAGCTGATGTCGAGGCTGCCGAGCGGAACTTCGACGCCCTCGATCTCCTTGATCTCGTCGGCGAGCTTCTTAGCCAGAAGGTCGCCGCGCGTGACGATGCCGACCAGAGCGAGGTCTTCACAGCCCTCGTTGCGCTCGAGAATCTCGTGCGCGATGCGGGTCATCGCTCGATTGACGGCGGTCTCGTCCATGATGACCGCCTTGGGGGAAGTCGTGCCCATCGATCTCCTTCCTCACATGTCTTGACTGCTGACACAGTCAAAAAAATAGATGCCCGACCGCTTAAAGCGGACCAGACACCCACAGGAAGGGCTGCTCTTTGGCAGCTATGTAATTCCATGTGGGTATCTCGTACCCCTTTAATGGTCAAGGGATAGTGTAGCCAACCTCGAGCTTAATTGCGAGCATAAATACAGAGCAATCCGTAAACGGAGCCCAAAGCCCAATAAACCTATATATATTTGTGGGACGAGCTTGAAAACGCACGCACGAGCTGGCATAATCCCCTCTGCTGCACGCAAATCGGATCTACGTCCAGGGCCGTGGCGTGGGCACTATCGCCAAAAGAGGAATATCTCTGTGTAGATTGCGCACAGGGAGCGACTTCTGTGCTATAGTTCAGGCTTGTTTGTTAACGCGACATGTTCGTTTGTCGCCCAAGGAGGGTCAGTTATGTCCAAAGTTTGCGAAGTTTGCGGTAAGCACCCCGTTGCCGGTCGCTCCATCAGCCACTCTCACCGCGTCACCAACCGTAAGTTCCGCCCCAACATCCAGCGCGTCTACGTCGTCGTCGATGGTCACCGTCGCAAGATGAACGTTTGCTCCACCTGCCTCAAGTCCGGCAAGGTTGCGCGCTCCTAAATAAGGTCTTACCAACAAGTACCTCGGACTCTCCGGGTCAAAGACCTCGCGTTCATATAGAACTTACCAAAGGCGTCCTCCCCTACGGAGGGCGCCTTTTTGCACTCATTGGGGACAGGCTTACATGAGTGCTTTCACGCATTGGGGACAGACTTACATGAGTGTTTTCACGCATTGGGGACAGACTTAGATGAGTGCTTTCCAAAGCTCACAGTGCATCGACGAACTCACGGTGCTTCGATCGTCACCAGTACGTACCTCACGCCGCCTCGTTCCAGCCCGCGGTGGCCTTGGTTACGCTTGTAGCGCCGATGCCGGTGATACGGGCAATTTGCTTGACCGTGAGATGTGCCCGCCTGAGCCTCAGCAGACAGGCATCGCGATCGGGGCGTGGCAGGGCCTTGAGCAGCGCAGGATCTATGCTCGGCAGGACTTCGTGCGCAATGGAAAGGGCCTCCTCATCGGGGATCCGCCGGCGTGGAAGAACCTCCACTGACCAAGTGCGCCCGGCAACTTCCTTGAGATGCTCGCAATAGCAACGGGAGCCTCCGACGATATCGAGCATAGGAGCCGCGTCACAGATGTCAAAGGGATCATAGCCCAGCTGATATGCCTTGTAGCTTGACCAGCGGTACGCCTCGAGCGAGTCGAGCGCACCTTTCACGGGATTGAGATGGATATAATCGAGCAGCTGTACCGCCTGCGTGTCCGACTCGACCGCGACCCGTGAATAGCGATTGTCAAACAGATGGCCTGTTCTCCCCGTTTTCCCATTGAAATACTTGGCATACGCCGTCAGCGCACACTGCATTGCCTTTGAAAGATTGTCAAATGGGTCATCAACCATCAAATGGAAGTGATTGTCCATAAGGCACCAAGCCAACACCGCCACTTTATGGTGCGCGAACCTGTCCGAGATGTCCGATAAGAAACGATATCGGTCAGAGTCATCTTCAAAAATAATCTGTTTAGAGTTACCACGGTCAAACACGTGGTAATAACCGGTGAGCGAAACGGCGCGGGCACATCGAGGCATAATCTCTCCTTTCAAAAACTGAACAGGCAACACCTAAAAGGAGAGAAGGAACGCGAAATGCTGAGCCTGTGACCTATTTATATCCAATGAGCGGCAAAATAGGTCAAGAACGGCAAAATGGCAAATCGATGTCTGTCCCAAATGAGTGAAAGCACTCATGTAAGTCTGTCCCCAATGAGCGGACAGATAGATTTAGTTGAAACGGTTCATTTGATTGAAGCGTTTTAGTTTGTCTTTTACGGGAATCTGCCCGTTCACCGAATTATTTCTTGCTATCATGCATCTTGTAGGGTAAATCTCCGATCGCAAGGAGACACAAATGGTGAAAAAGTCACCGGAAAACACTACTCCCGCCATCGTGGACAACGTGGAGGCGCTTGAGGCCAAACTTAAATCTATGCGTGAGGCCCAGGCTAAATTCGCTGAGTACACTCAGGAGCAGGTAGACAAGATCTTCTACGAGGCTGCTATGGCCGCCAACAAGGCTCGTATTCCTTTGGCCAAGCTCGCCATCGAGGAGACCGGCCGTGGCGTTCTCGAGGACAAGGTCATCAAGAACCACTACGCCGCTGAGTACATCTACAACGCTTACAAGAACACCAAGACCTGCGGTGTCATCGAGCGCGACGACGCTTACGGCATCACCAAGGTCGCCGAGCCGATCGGTATCGTTGGCGCTGTCATCCCGACCACCAACCCGACCTCCACGGCCATCTTCAAGACGCTCATCTGCCTGAAGACCCGTAACGCCATCATCATCTCCCCGCACCCGGCAGCCGCCAAGTGCACCATCGCCGCCGCCAAGCTCGTTCTCGACGCAGCTGTCAAGGCCGGTGCTCCTGAGGGCATCATCGGCTGGGTCGACAAGCCGTCCATCGAGCTGACCAACATGGTCATGCGCGACGTCGACATCATTCTCGCAACCGGTGGCCCGGGCATGGTCAAGGCTGCTTACTCCTCCGGTAAGCCCGCACTCGGCGTCGGCGCCGGCAACACCCCGGTCATCATCGACGATACCGCGGACATCAAGCTCGCCGTCAACTCCATCATCCACTCCAAGACGTTCGACAACGGCATGATCTGCGCTTCCGAGCAGTCCGTCACCGTCCTCGACTCCATCTACAAGGATGTCAAGGCTGAGTTCCAGCGTCGCGGCTGCTACTTCGTCAAGCAGGGTGCCGAGATGGAGGCCCTGCGTGCCGCCATGTTCAAGAACGGCGCTCTCGATCACCGCATCCCCGGCATGGCTGCCGCCAAGATCGCCGAGCTCGCCGGCATCGAGGTTCCCGCCAAGACTAAGATTCTGATCGCCGAGGTCACCTCCACCGATCCCGAGAAGGAAGAGTTCTCCCACGAGAAGCTCTCCCCGGTCCTCGCTATGTATCACGCCAAGGACTTCCAGGAGGCCGTTGACAAGGCAGAGCACCTCGTCCTCGCAGGTGGCCCGGGCCACACCGCCTCTCTCTACGTGCACCCGGCACAGAGCGAGAAGATCGCTAAGTTCCAGCACGTCATGAAGGCCTGCCGCATCGTCATCAACACCCCGTCCTCGCACGGCGGCATCGGTGACCTCTACAACTTCGGCATGAAGCCGTCTCTGACCCTGGGCTGCGGCTCCTGGGGTGGCAACTCCGTCTCCGAGAACGTTGGGGTGAAGCACTTGATCAACGTCAAGACCGTGGCAGAGCGCCGCGAGAACATGCTGTGGTTCCGCGCACCCGAGAAGGTCTACTTCAAGAAGGGCTGCACGCCCGTCGCACTCGACGAGCTCGGCACCGTAATGGGCAAGAAGCGCGCCTTCATCGTTACCGACCAGTTCCTCTTCAAGAATGGCAACACGCGTGCCATCGAGGCCAAGCTCGATGAGATGGGCATCGCTCACGACTGCTTCTACGACGTTGAGCCCGATCCCTCCCTGCAGTGCGCACGTCGCGGCGCCAAGCAGATGACGCTCTTCGAGCCGGATGTCATCATCGCCGTCGGCGGCGGTTCCGCAATGGACGCCGGCAAGATCATGTGGATGATGTACGAGCACCCCGAGGCGAACTTCGAGGACATGGCCATGGACTTCATGGACATCCGCAAGCGTATCTTCACCTTCCCCGAGATGGGCAAGAAGGCTTACTTCGTCGCCGTCCCGACCTCTTCGGGCACTGGCTCCGAGTGCACGCCGTTCGCCATCATCACCGACAAGGAGACCGGCATCAAGTGGCCGCTCGCCGACTACGCGCTGCTCCCCAACATGGCAATCGTCGACGCTGACAACTGCATGACCGCCCCGAAGGGCCTCACCGCAGCTTCCGGTATTGACGTCATGACCCACGCCATCGAGTCCTACGTCTCCATCATGGCTTCCGATTACACCAAGGGCCTCTCCGAGCGCGCCGCAAAGCTCGTCTTCGAGAACCTCCCGAGCTCCTTCACCAACGGTGCCAAGGATCCGCACGCTCGCGAGGAGATGCACAACGCATCTTGCATGGCCGGTATGGCATTCGGTAACGCCTTCCTGGGCCTCAACCACTCCATGGCCCACAAGCTCGGCGCTTTCCACCATTTGCCCCACGGCCTCGCAAACGCAGTCATCCTGACCCGCGTCATGCGTTACAACGCCGCCGAGGCTCCTGTCAAGATGGGAACCTTCTCTCAGTATCCTTACCCCAACGCGCTGCACAACTACGCCGAGATGGCTCGTTACTGCGGCATCGACGGCAAGGACGACCGTGAGGTCTTCGAGAACTTCATCACCAAGCTCACCGAGCTCTGCGACTTCATCGGTGTCAAGCACACCATCGCTGAGTACGGCGTTGACGAGAAGTACTTCCTCGACACCCTCGACGAGATGACCGAGCAGGCATTCAACGACCAGTGCACCGGCGCTAACCCGCGCTACCCGCTCATGAGCGAGATCAAGGAGCTCTACCTGGACGCCTACTACGGCCGCGAGCCTCAGGATTACGCCGTCTGCTAGTTCTAGCACGGTTTTTAACGGCGGGGGTGCACGGATGTTTCACACACCCCCGCCGTCGCTTCTATCGCATCGTTGAAAGGATGCAACCATGCTGCTACCCGATTCCAAGACCGAGCTCGTCCGCCGTGGCAACAAGGTCGTTTACGACCTGGGCGACAAGATCGTCAAGGTCTTTAACGAGACAAAGCCCGTCTCCGACGTGTTCAACGAGGCTTTGAATCTTGCCCGCATCAATGAGTGCGGCATCCGCAGCCCCAAGGCTCTCGAGGTTTCCCAGCTCGAGAACGCCAACGGCTGGGCGCTCGTGACCGAGAAGGTTCCGGGCACTACCCTTGCCGAGAAGATGACTGCCGAGCCCCAGCGCTTTGGTGAGTACCTCGAGATGTTCGTCGACCTCCAGATCGAGATCCACGGCTACACCTCCCCGCTGCTTAACCGTCAGCGCGACAAGTTCGCCCGCATGATCGACAGCCTTGATCAGCTCAATGCCACCACGCGCTACAACCTTCAGGAGCGTCTGGACGGCATGACCAAGGAGTTCAAGGTCTGCCACGGCGACTTCAACCCCTCCAACGTCATCGTCGGCGACGACGGCCAGCTCTATGTGTGCGACTGGGCACACGCCACCCAGGGCTCCCCTGCTGCCGACGTTGCCACCACCTACCTGCTCTTTGCCCTCAACAGCAAGGATCAGGCTGAGGCCTACCTGGAGCTCTACTGCGACCGCGCCGACATGCCCATGCAGGTCGTGCGTCAGTGGACGAGCATCGTCGCCGCTTCCGAGCTCGCTCGTAAGCGCAACGTGAACGATGAGTTCCTGATGAACTGGATCGACGTCGTCGATTATCAGTAATATCTGAGCGATTTATTTCGCATCGGAGGCACAAGGAAAACCCCGCAGCTCGCATGGGCTGTGGGGTTTTCCTTTTAGATATCGAGGATGCCACAAGATAAAAGGACTGCCCCGCATCTCCCCGATCTGGAGAAATGCGGGGCCGTCCCGTATATCGAACTACAAGCGAAATCGTCGATTAACGGCGTGCTGCCTTCACAAGCTCGGCGACCTTGGCGACAACCTCGTCGATCGCCACATCCTCGCGCTCACCCGTGGCACGGTCCTTGAGCTCAACGGTGCCATTCTTAAGGCCACGCTTACCCAGAACGACCTGATACGGGAAGCCCATAAGGTCGTTGTCGGCAAACTTAAAGCCGGGACGCTCGTCGCGGTCGTCGACGACAACCTCGATACCCTCGGCGCACAGGCCATCAACGATCTGCTCGCAGACGGTAGCGCACTCCTCCTTCTTGGGATCGAGCGGAATCACCGCGACCTCGTACGGGGCAACGGAGACCGGCCAGACGATACCGTGCTCGTCGTTGTGCTGCTCCACGACGGCAGCGAGCGAGCGGGACACACCAACGCCGTAGCAGCCCATGATGAGCGGCTTCTCCTTGCCGTCCTCGTCCATAAAGGTGGCACCCATGGCCTCGGAATACTTGGTGCCCAGCTGGAAGACCTGAGAGACCTCGATGCCGCGGGCAGCGGAGAGCGGCTTGCCGCAGTGCGGACAGGGGTCGCCGGCGACAACGGTGACCAGATCGGCCCACTCATCGACGGTAAAGTCGCGCTCGGGGCAGGCACCGGTAAAGTGATAATCGACTTCGTTGGCACCGCAGGCCCACTGCTTGGAATCGCGCAGGCTCTCGTCGCACACCAGACGAATGCCATCGGGCAGGTTAACCGGTCCGATAAAGCCCTTGTGCAGACCGTTCGCCTGAAGCTCCTCGTCGGTCATCATGCGATAGCCCTTGCCAAAGACGTGCTCGGCCTTGCAATCGTTGAGCTCGTGATCGCCCGGAACAATGGCCACGACCGGCTTGCCCTCGGCGTCGATGAGTGCCAGCGACTTGCGCGTGCCGTTCTCGGGGAACCCAAAGAACTTAGCAACTGCCTCAATGGTGCCCATGCCCGGAGTCTCAACCTTGGTGAGCGTACCGTCACCAGGACCCTCGGTCACGACGACCTTGGTGCTTGCCGCCTCGTCATCGGCAGCAAAGCCGCAATCGTCGCAGTAGACGAGCGAAGCCTCGCCGGCGTCGGCCAAAGCCATGTACTCGACGGAGGTATCGCCACCGATCTCACCGGAGTCGGCAACAACGGGCAGGGCCTTGATATAGCAGCGCTCGCAGATGTTAGCGTAGGCCTGCTTCATCTTGTCATACTCCTCCTGCAGGCTCTCCTGCGTGGCGGAGAAGCTGTAGGCGTCCTTCATGATGAACTCGCGACCGCGCATCAGGCCAAAGCGGGGGCGGAACTCGTCGCGGAACTTATCCTGGATGTGGTAGAGGTTAACGGGTAGCTGCTTGTAGGAGCGCAGCTCATTGCGCACCAGGGCCGTGACGGTCTCCTCGTGCGTGGGGCCCAGGACGAACTCGCGACCGTGACGGTCGTCAAAGCGCACAAGCTCCTTGCCATAGGCGTCGATGCGGCCGGACTCACGCCACAACTCGGCATCGACCATGATAGGCATCATAAGCTCCTGGGCGCCGGCGGCGTCCATCTCGTCGCGCACGATGTTCTCGATCTTGCGAATCGAGCGCCAAGCAAGCGGCAGGTAGGAATATAGACCGGCGGCCTCCTTGCGGATCATGCCGGCACGGAGCAGCAGACGGTGGCTGGCGAGCTCAGCGTCCGCCGGATCCTCTTTAAGCGTCGGCGCATAAAGCTTAGACATATACATTGCTCGGGTCATTTATTTCTCCTCAATAAGCTTGTCGACCTCGGCCATAAGCGCGTCGACAATTTGGTCCTCAGCTACTTTACCAATGATCTGGCCATGCGAAAAGAGCAAGGCCTGACCACGTCCGCAAGCAACGCCCAGATCGGCATCAGAAGCCTCGCCGGGGCCATTAACGGCACATCCCATCACAGCGATCGAAAGCGGCGCGGAGTAGTTCTTAAGCCGCTCGGTAACCTCCTCGGCAATGGGAATAAGGTTAACCTGGCAGCGGGCGCATGTGGGGCACGAGACAATCTCGGGGCCACGGCGACGCAGGCCCAACGACTGCAGAATACCCCAGGCAACCGGCGGCTCCTCAACCGGATCGGCTGTGAGCGACACACGCATGGTGTCGCCAATGCCTTCGGAAAGCAAGATGCCCAAGCCTACAGAGCTCTTGATGGTGCCCTGGAGCTTGGTCCCCGCCTCCGTCACGCCCAGGTGAAGCGGAACGTGGGGAATCTCACGCGACAGGGCTCGATAGGTATCAAGCGTCGTTTGCACGCTATGGGCCTTGGCCGAAAGCACAATGTTCGTAAAACCGCGGTCCTCAAAGTGCCGCACAAAGCGCTCGCTCGACATCACGAGCTTTTCGGGCTGCGTGAGGTCGTCGCGCTCGGCGATATCCTGCTCGAGCGAACCGGCATTGACGCCGATACGAATCGCGCACCCAGCGGCGCCCGCGGCATCGATCACGGCATCGACCTTAGCCCAATCGCCAATGTTGCCGGGATTGATGCGGAGCTTGGCGGCACCGGCCTCCACAGCGCCGATGGCGAGCTTATGATTAAAGTGGATATCGGCAACGATCGGCACCGGAGACTCGGCACAGATGGTGCGAAAACCCTCAAGCGCGGCCTCGGTGGGCACGCTCACGCGCACAATATCGCAGCCAGCCTGCGCCAACGCGCACACTTGCGCAAGCGTTGCCTGGGCATCAGCGGTATCGGTGCAGGTCATGGACTGAACCACGACCGGAGCGCCGCCACCGATCTGCACGCCGCCCACATGCACGGGGCGCGTCAACTCGCGAGGCAAAGGATGGGATAAAGACAATCCAAACACTCCCCTACAGAATAAATCGAAGGATGTCGGAACGAAGCATATAGACAAACAGCAGCACAAAGAGCGCGATGCCCACATAGCTCACAATCGTCTGGACCTTGAGCGGAAGCTCGCGGCCAGCAATCTTTTGAATGATCTCGATGACCAGCTTGCCGCCATCGAGTGGTGGGATGGGCAGCAGGTTCATAAAGCCAAGCGAGAACGAAATGAGGGCGGCAAACGAAAGGAACGTGGCAGGGCCGGCAGCAGCAGCCTGTGAGGACATAACGCTAATGCCCACGATCGAAGAAGACTGATCGAGAATCTCCATCGTATGCTGCGGCTGGAGCAGGCGCATCACACCCTCCGCTGTCTGCACGACATAGGAGAACGAAAGGCGAGCCGACGTGATGGGGTCTAAACGGACCACCTGCGTAGAGGCATACACACCTAGGCGCTCGTCCTCTTTGAGCGCAACCGCGGTCGAATGCTGCTTGCCGTCACGCTCGTACTCGATGGCGATATCGTCCTTTCCGGCGGCCTTGCCGATGGCATCGTAAACGTCCATCCAGGTAGAGCACGATACTCCGTCAACCGAAAGGATCGCGTCGCCGCCCTCGATACCCGCCCTGGCGGCAATAGACCCCTCGTCAACCTGACCGATCACGTTGGTATCCATCGGCACGGTGACACCCGCAATAGAGTAGATGCTCATAAGCAGCAAAAAGCCCGTCAGGATATTGACGAGAATGCCCGCGAGCAGCATAAAGGCGCGCTTGAGAAAACCCTGGCCCAGATAGGTATGCGAACGCTCTTGCGCAAGGAACTCGGCTTCGCCGCACGGCAGCTCCCACACATCGCCCTCGGTAGTCGCATGCTCTCGATCGAAACGGCGGCCGTCAAAGGTGGTGTAACCCGCCGCGTCTCGCGGCAGCGTCTGATACTTGGTGGGATAGTAGCTCGGCGAGGGCTTCTCCCCTTCCTCATACCAAGGCGCGATAGAGCCCCAACCCAAGAGCAAGGCGCATGCCTCGAGCACATCCTCCTCGGATAGCTCGAGCTCGGCGGCAAGGTCGGCCACGGTCACGCGACCATGACGATAGATAGCCGCGAGCACGCGATCAGCGCACGAGACGTCGGTCGGATCCATACCGCAGATGGCAGCGTAGCCACCCAGCAGCAGCGGGGTCACGCCAAACTTGGTTCCAATGCGACGTGACGTGTAATGGATGTCAAAGCGGCACGGCAAGCCCAAAAAGAACTCGGTCACACGGACGCCGCAGGCACGTGCCGCCAAAAAGTGGCCGCCCTCGTGCAAAAACACGAGGACGGAAAGCATCAACAGGCCCCAAAAGACCGATGAGAGAACGCTCAGAACAGTATCCATAAAACGAAAAAGCAATCCTTATGGGTTAGGAACGGGTTGCGGCGAGCACCTGCGCAGCCTTTTCACGCGCCCATGCATCGATGTCGCGAAGCTGCTCAAACGAATCGACCGCCTGCATATCGTGGGCATCCATGCAGGATGCCACAATGCGATCGATATCGGTAAAGCTGCAGTCATCGTGCAGGAAGGCATCGACGGCGACCTCGTTGGCGGCATTGAGCACGCACGGCATGGTGCCACCCGTCTTGCCGGCACGTTCGGCCAGTGCCAGACAGCGGAAGGTATCCATGTCGGCAGCATCAAACGTGAGCTGCCCCAGCTCGCGGAAATCGATACGAGGCGCCGGGGTATCCCAACGCTCGGGATACGAGAACGCGAACTGGATGGGAATACGCATGTCGGAAGCACCGAGATGCGCCATCACGGAGCCGTCGGCGAACTCGACCATAGAGTGAATCTTGGACTGACGCTGCACGACCACGTTAATGAAATCGAGGTCGCAGTTAAACAGATGCATGGCCTCAATGCGCTCCAGGCCCTTGTTCATGAGGGTGGCGGAGTCGATGGTGATCTTGGCACCCATGGCCCACGTGGGATGTGCGAGGGCATCGGCACGCGTCACGCGGTCGAGCTCGTCGCGGGTGCGGCCAAAGAACGGACCGCCCGAGCAGGTGAGCCAAATACAATGAGCCTCGCGTGGGTTCTCTCCCAGATAGCACTGGTAGATGGCGGAGTGCTCAGAGTCGACTGGAATAAGCTGGCCCGGTTGCGCCAACGGCATAAGCAAGTCGCCGCCGACGACGAGGGACTCCTTGTTGGCAAGGGCAAGACGCTTATTCGAGGTCAAGGCCGCATGGCTCGCCTCGAGACCGGCGGCGCCCACAATAGCGACGAGCACGCAGTCGACATCGTCGCGACGCGCGAGCTCGCAAACCGTCTGCGCGCCAACGCCGAGCTTCGTTCCCTCGGGCAACTCCTGCAGCACGGCGTCATCGCCATGAGCGACATCGGCCACGGCAACCGCCGGAACCGAGAACTCGCGGGCAGCGGCAACGAGCTCGGAGGTACTGGAGTTAACGGACAACGCCGTCACCTGCAGGCGATCGGCATGCTGACGGCACACATCGAGTGCCTGGGTGCCGATAGAGCCCGTACAACCCAGGATGGCAACACGGAGGCGTCCATCGGGGCCATACGTCGTCTGGAAGGACATTACAGCACGCCTCCGATCATCAGCATCAGCTGCGCGGTGATGCAACCGAAGATAAGCGAATCGCTACGGTCGAGCATGCCGCCATGGCCCGGGATAAGGTTGCCGGAATCCTTGACGCCCACGCCACGCTTGATACGCGACTCGATGAGGTCGCCGATAACGCCCAGGACGGACACGACCACGCCGCACAGCAGCGCATAGGGCAGGCTGAGCTTGTAGAAGTGCGTCGCCCACAGGATGAGCCAAATCAAAACCGAGCCCAGGATGCCGCCGACAAACCCCTCCCAGCTCTTTTTGGGAGAGATCTTGGGAACCATCTTGTGCTTACCGATACGGCTGCCCACGATGTAGGCAAACGAATCGGAGACCCAAAGGGACGCGCAAACGCCCACCGAAAGCAAGGCGCCGGCAAAACCGGGCACGGCATCGCGCAGCAGCACGATAGCCGACAGCATAAAGCCAGTGTAGATGGGACCCATGAGCGTCACGGCCACATCAGAGATGCGGGTACGCGGCGACCAGACATACCAAATGCCCACAGCGAGCATCAGGGCAAAAAGCAGGGCATTCAGCAGCATCGAATCGCCCAGCGCCGACAGCGGAAAGAGCACGGCGGCAGCGATGCCCATGCGCTCGTTAGCCATCTTGCCATCGAGCCTTGTCATACGGAAAAACTCATAGCAGCACAGACCGCTCATGACGGAAACAAAGATGGCAGTGGGCACGATACCCAAAACCAGGCACAGGATAAAGACAACGGCGTAGACGATACCCGCGGCGGCACGGGTAATAAAGCCCGCCAGCCACGAACCGGTGCCGCTCTTCGCTGTAGGCGCTCCCGCAGCGGTAGCTTTGCGCGCAGGCGTCTTGGGAGCAGATGCCTTGGGACGATCGGACACGATTAAGCCTCCTCGGTCTTGCTCAGTCCACCAAACCTACGGTCACGGCCCTGATAGGCCAAAATGGCGTCGACAAGGCCCCAACGATCAAAGTCGGGCCAATAGGTATCGGTGACATAGAACTCGGAATAAGCCACCTGCCATAGCAGATAGTTCGAAAGGCGCAGCTCACCAGAGGTGCGAATCACAAGCTCAGGATCGGGAAGGCCGGCGGTATAGAGGTGGGAAGCCACCATGTCGTCATCAATTGCGGCAGGATCAATCTTACCGGCGGCAACGTCGAGCGCGATCTGACGGACAGCGCGGGTAATCTCGGCACGCGCGCCGTAGTTGACGGCAAGCGCCAGCGTCATACCGGTGTGATCGGCGCACTCGGCAAGACCGCGTTCAAAAACGTCGCGGGTCTTCTTGGGCAGCGCGGAAATATCACCCAAAAAGACAACGCGCACGTTTTCGCGCTTCAGAAGCGGCAACTCGTCGATGAACGTCTTGGCAAACAAGTGCATCAAGACGTTGACCTCATGCTGCGGGCGGTTCCAGTTTTCGGTAGAAAACGCATAGGCAGAAAGCACGTCGACGCCCAGGCGCACGCAGGCGGTAATGATCTCGCGCAGCGAGACGATACCCGCCTTGTGGCCCTCAGTGCGTGCAAGACCGCGCGACGTGGCCCAACGACCGTTGCCGTCCATGATGCACGAGATATGGTGCGGAATGTTATTGAGGTCAAGGTCGGAAAAACCGACGCCCGCAGGGGCGTCGGCAAAGTACTCGACCAGTTTATGCTCGTCGTATTGCACCTTAGATCTCCATGACCTCGGCTTCTTTTTCCTTCAGAAGCTCCTCGACCTTGGCGACATACTCATCGGTGTGCTTCTGGACCTTAGCCTGCTCGCGACGGACATCGTCCTCGGTGAGCTCCTCATCGCGCTCGAGCTTGTTGTTGAAGTCGCGACGGATGTTACGGATAGACACCTTGGCCTGCTCGGCGTACTCGCGGCACTCCTTGACGAGCTCGCGACGGCGCTCCTCGGTGGGAGCCGGGAACGGCAGACGAACGACGGTGCCATCGGAGTTGGGGGTAATACCCAGATCGGAAGCGCCGATGGCCTTGACGATAGCGTTGATGAGTGCCTTGTCCCACGGCTCGATGAGCAGCATGTGGGCCTCGGGGGTCTTGACGGCGGCAACCTGCGTGACCGGCGTGGGAACACCGTAATAATCGACGGTGATGTCGGACAGAATGTTGGCATTGGCGCGGCCGGTACGGACCTTGGAGAAGTTATGCTTGAGGGACTCGAGCGACTTGTCCATATGGGCGGTGATGTTCTCTGCCATGCTTAATCCTCCTGATAGACGAGCGTGCCGACGGGCTCACCCGAAAGCGCGCGCTTGACGGTGTCCTCGCCATCGATGTTGAGGACCAAAATCGGCATACGGTTATCCTGGCACAGTGCCGTAGCCGTGGAATCCATAACCTGCAGACCGCGGACAAGAACCTCGTGATAGGTAATCTTGTCAAAACGGACGGCATCGGCGCACTTGACGGGATCCTTGTCGTAGATGCCGTCAACCTTGGTGGCTTTAATCAGAATCTCGGCGCCGATCTCGCACGCACGAAGAGCCGCGGCGGTGTCGGTCGTAAAGTACGGATTGCCCGAACCGGCGGCAAAGATAACAACGTTGCCCTTGGAAAGGTGGTTGATGGCGCGACGGCGAATATAGGGCTCGCAGATCTCGTTCATCTGGATAGCGCTCATAACGCGGCAGGGAACATCGTTGTGCTCGAAGGCATCCTGCAGGGCGAGCGCGTTCATAACGGTTGCCAGCATGCCCATGTAGTCGGCCTGAGCACGCTCCATGCCACCGGCAGCGCCGGCCATGCCGCGGAAAATATTGCCGCCGCCGACAACGACGCCGACCTCATGGCCAACGGCGAGCAGCTCCTTGACCTGCTTGGCAAGATGGTCGGTAACCTTGGGGTCGATGCCATATTGGCCGTCGCCCATCAGTGCTTCGCCGGAAAGCTTAAGAAGCACGCGTTTATATCGGATGTCGGACAAAGCGATCCTCCTTTAATTAGACTCTCAATATGATATCAAAGGCTCTGATAAGAGCCATGAAAAAGCAGGCTGTGAGTAAAACCCACAGCCTGCTCATTACCAGCTACAAGAGCTTATTTACTCGCCACGGACCAGACGGTCAAAGGCAACGACGGTAATGGTGTCGCCGAGCTCCTTGGAGACCTGCTCAGCGTACTTCTTGATGGTGAGGGAGCTGTCCTTGATGAACTCCTGCTCGGTGAGCACGGACTGCTTGTAGAACTTCTCCAGACGGCCGACAGCCATCTTCTCCTGGATAGCCTCGGGCTTGCCGGACTCGGCAGCCTGGGCCATGTAGATCTGCTTCTCGTGCTCGACGGTCTCGGCCGGAACCTGATCGCGGGTAGCGCAGATCGGGGCGACGGCGGCAACCTGAAGGGCAACGTCGTGAGCGAAGGTCTTGAAGGACTCAGCCTGAGCGGTCTCGGCCTTCTCGAAGGCGAACTCGACGAGAACGCCGATCTTACCACCCATGTGGATGTAAGAAGCGAGCGCGCCGTTCTCGGCCTTGCGGGCAGCGAAGCGGGAGATCTTCATGTTCTCGCCCATGATGTGAATCATCTCGGTGAGCTCGGAGGAAACGGTCTCCTCGCCCATCGGCTTCTCGAGCAGAGCGTCGACATCGGCCGGCTCGGTGGTGGCGACAACCTCAGCGACCTTGGAAGCAAAGCCGGTGAACTTGGCGTTGGAGCCAACGAAGTCGGTCTCGCAGGAGAGCTCGAGCAGAGCGCCGGTCTTGCCATCCTCGGAGACGAACGCGGCGACAGCGCCCTCGTTGGTCTCGCGGCCAGCCTTCTTGGCAGCCTTGGCAAGGCCGTTCTTACGCAGAACGTCGACAGCGGCGTCCATGTCGCCGTCAGCCTCGACGAGAGCCTTCTTGCACTCCATCATCGGGGAGTCGGTCATCTCGCGGAGCTGCTTGACCATAGCGGCGGTAATCTGGGCCATTGTGGTTCCTTTCAAAGAGATGAAAAAGAATTAACTAAGACTGATTTACTCGGCCTTGGGCTCAGCGGCCATCTCGGCCTCGGAGACCTGCTCCTTGCCGGAGCCAGCGAGGCAGGCGTCAGCCATGAGCTCGCACATAAGGGTGACAGCGGAGATAGCGTCATCGTTGCAGGGGATGCCGTACTCGACCTCGTCGGGATCGGAGTTGGTGTCGATCAGAGCGACGACGGGGATGTTCAGGCGCTGAGCCTCCTTGATGGCGTTCTCCTCGCGCTTGGTGTCGACGACGAAGAGAGCCTGGGGCAGACCCTTCATGTCGCGGGCGCCACCGAGGTTGGTCTGGAGCTTGGTGAGCTCCTTGCCGAGAACAGCCTGCTCCTTCTTGGGCAGAACAGCCATGCGGCCGTCCTCGACCATGGCCTCGAGCTCCTCCATACGGTTGATGCGGGAGCGGATGGTGACGAAGTTGGTCAGCATACCGCCGAGCCAACGCTGGTTGATGTAAGGCATGTTGGCGCGCTCAGCAGCGTTCTTGACGGCCTCCTGAGCCTGCTTCTTGGTGCCGACGAACAGCACGTTGCCACCCTTGGCGACGTTCTTGACGAAGGTGTAGGCCTGGTCGGCGTCGAGGATGGTCTGCTTGAGGTCGAGAATGTAGATGCCGTTGCGCTCACCGAAGATGAACGGCTTCATCTTGGGGTTCCAGCGACGGGTCTGGTGACCGAAGTGGCAGCCGGCCTCGAGCAGGGTGCGGATATTAATCTTGGTAGCCATGTTAAACCTCCTGTGGTTTGCCTCCGCGCGGGGTCATCCTCCAAAACCAACCCGGACATGTGCTACCAAAGCCCGGGCACCACGGTATGAAGTAGCCGCGCGTGCGTGATAAAAACATGTTGCCGTGAAGCAACCCGATGAATGATAGCAGGAATGCATCTTCCTGCCAACCCGCAATCAAAACCACACACCTGAGTGCGGCGCGGGACGTCCCAGCCACTATTCGCCGCGGGGATGGGCTTGAGCCACGGCACGTTTGAGCCGATCGGGCGTGAGATGCGTGTAAATCTGCGTTGTAGACAGGCTCGCATGGCCCAGCAGCTCTTGAACCGAGCGCAGGTCCGCACCGCCCTCGAGCAAATCGGTCGCAAAGGTATGGCGCATCGCATGCGGGGCAATGTCGGCCGGAATGCCGGCGAGCGTCGCCAGCGTATGGAACCGCCGCCTGAGCATGGCGGCACTCATGCGATTGCCGCGCGCCGATATAAGCAGTGGATGCGGCCCGGTAGCGGGGTCACGGCGCTTTGCCTGAGCGAGCAACTCCGGTCTCCCCTCCTCAATATAGAGACGCGTCGCCTCGAGTGCGCGACGATACAGAGGGACGATACGCTCCTTGCTCCCCTTGCCCCAAAGTCGCAGCGTTCGCTCGGACCAACCAATAGACTCCACATTGAGCGCCGCAAGCTCTGAGATGCGGGCACCCGAGGCATAGAGCAACTCAAGCATCGCCGCATCGCGCAGTCCCGCGGGCGTCGAGGTATCAGGCGTCTTGAGCAGCGCCTCGACCTGCTTGGTCGTAAGGACGCCCGGCAGGTCACGCGGCAGCTTGGGCGATGCGATCGCCGAGACCGCATCGCCCTCGACAATCCCCTCGGCAGCCATCCAGCGATAGAGAGATCGGATAGCCGACAGGTGCGCCGCAAGCGTTCGGGGAGCCACCTGCTCACGCGAAAGCTCAGCAAGATAGCGACGAATGGTGCGCACGTCGGCAGCGAAAGCATCAATATCCTCGCGCTCGCACCAGGCAGCAAAGCGCTCTAGCCTCGAGCCATAGGCCGTCACCGTGTTGGGAGAAAGACCCTCGACGCGTGCGATATAGGCGATAAACGAGTCGACGGTGTCGTACAGGTCAAAGGCTATGACCGGTCGCCTCCAAACAAGTCGGAACGCGTGGCCAAGTAGGCATCGAGGGCCTCGAGCGCACGGTCCGCATAGGCCTGATATCGGTCGCGCTTGCTGCGGCGCTTACCATCCTCGAGTGGCGGCACCAGGCCAAAGTTGACATGCATAGGCTGATAGCCCACGGTGGCAGGATCGGTCGCATAGCCCACGAGCGCACCTAGGGCGCCCACACGCGGCAACTCGACGCCCGCGGCACCGATAGCCTCGGCATAGGTGTTGAGCGCCGCGAGAAGACCTGTCGCCACGGCTTCCATGTACCCCTCGGTGCCGGTGATCTGACCGGCCAGGCGCACGCCGGTACCGGGCACGGCAAAGGTGCCATCGAGCACGTGCGGAGCGTCGACAAAGGTATTGCGATGCATGACACCGTAGCGGAAGAACTCAGCGTTCTCCAAGCCCGGCACCATATGGAAGACGCGCTTCTGCTCGCCAAAGGTCAAGTTGGTCTGGAAGCCCACCAGGTTATAGGCGGTCTTCTCCTTGTTCTCGGCACGCAGCTGTATCGCCGCCCAGGGGCGACGTCCGGTACGCGGGTCGGTGAGGCCAACGGGCTTCATGGCGCCAAAGCGAATGGCGTCCTTGCCGGTGCGCGCAACTTCCTCGGCAGGCTGGCAGGCCTGGAACAGATCGCCGCCCTCAAAGTCTTTGAGCACCACGCGGTCGGCCGTGGTAAGCGCCTCGATAAAGGCCTCGTACTCCTCCTTATTGAGCGGAGCGTTGAGATAGTCGCCGCTCCCCTGCTCCTCGTAGCGCGACTGCGAGAACAGCACGTCCATATCGAGCGTGGAGGCATCGACGATCGGCGCCGCGGCATCGAAAAACGCAAGGGCGTCGCCGCCGACGAGCTTCATGACCTCTTCGCTCAGCGCCGGTGAACACAGCGGGCCCGCGGCAATGACCACGTGGCCCTCGGGAATCTGCGTGACCTCGCCGTGCACGACCTCGATATTGGGACGAGCGGCAACCTCGGCCTCGACAAGCTCGGAAAACTTGACGCGGTCGACCGCCAAGGCGCCACCGGCGGGAACAGCCGCGCGATGGGCGCAATCGAGCAGGACTGAACCCATGCGCTCAAGCTCGGCCTTCAGCAAACCAGCCGCGGAATCCGGACGGGTCGACTTAAACGAATTGGAGCAGACGAGCTCTGCCAGGTGATCGGTATGGTGGGCCGGGGAGCTCACCTGGGGGCGCATCTCGCACAGCTTTACGGCAAACCCGCGATCTGCCAGCTGGATCGCGCACTCCGAACCCGCCAGACCGCCACCGATAACTGTCACCTGATCGAACTGCATCTGCAAGCACCTTTCTAATTGACACGTTTTCCATTGTGACCGAAGGGTGTCTGGGCGTGAAGGGCAAACTTGGAGGGCGCATACCTTCCATCCATCATGCGCTCGATAAGACCCTCGAGTTCAAGCGAACCCAAGAGTTTGAGTACGCCGACAGCATCGAGCGAGACGAGCGCCGCGATGTCGTCGACCTTGAGCGGAGAGGCGATGAGCGCATGCATCACGGTCTGCTGCATTGGATCCAGGTCGGCAATGCCGGGAGCATCGGGGCGCGAGTAGCGCAGGGTTCCGTAGATGCGTGAGATAGCCATCTCGATAGATTCCTCGTCGACGATGCAGCAGGCACCGTTCGCAATGAGGTAATTCGTGCCACGCGACTCGGGCGATAGGATCGACCCCGGCACGGCAAGAAGTTCGCGCCCCAAATCCATAGCAGCCTCGGCTGTGGAAAACGTCCCAGAAGGCATACCCGCCTCGGATACAAAGAGGGCTTGCGACAGGGCCGCGATTACGCGATTGCGGCGCGGAAAGGCAAACTTGCGCGGACCCATGCCCCACGGAGAGATCGACACGACCGCGCCACCCGTATCAAGCGTGCGCGTAATCAGCCCCGCGCTCGAACGCGGGTAGACCACGTCGGCGCCCGTCCCCAGCACCACAACGTGTTTGCCGCCGGCGTTGACCGCGGCCCAACCCGAGGCCTGGTCACAACCGACCGCACCGCCCGAAACTACCGTCACTCCCGCCTCAACCGCCACCTTCGCCGCAAGCTCTGCCACGGCAAGACCATACGGCGAGGCCTTTCGCGCACCGATGATGGAGAGCGCGGGCGTCGAAAGCGCCTCGGGGTTGCCGCGCACATAGAGCGTCTGAGGTACATCAGAAAGCTCCAAAACGGTCTCGGGATACAACGCGTCACCTGGATGCAGCTCGAAGGTCCCCTCAGCCATCATTGGTCCCTCCTTCCCTGGTACATCGCCGCCTCGAGCACGTGGTCCTGCGTCACCTGCTCGCTCTCGGCGACATCTGCAATCGTGCGCGCAATGCGAACAAGGCGCACGATGCCACGCCCTGTGAGATGCGTGCGCTTCGACAGGCCGAGCACACACTTCTCCGCCGCATCATCGAGCTCAAAGGTCGAAACGACGCCGTCAATGGACCGTGTCTCGTCATCCTCGGCCTCGGCATCCGCATCGTCCATGCGGGATTCGCGCCAAGCGCGAAAGGCGCGACCGCGCACAACGTAATCACGTAACTCGGCCGACGACATGCCCTCCGCACCCTCGATAATCACTTGAGGGTCGGGACGGGTCACATCGATAATCATGTCGATACGGTCGGCCAAAGGACCGCGCAGTTTAGACCGATAGCGCTCGACCATCGCCGCCGAGCAGCGACACGGCACCTCGCGATCGCCCAAAAAGCCGCAGGGGCAGGGATTGCTCGCAGCCAGCAGCTGAAAGCGCGACGGGAAGGTAAAAGCCCCGTCGACGCGTACGATCCTCACGTAGCCGCGCTCGATGGGCTGACGCAGCGTCTGCAGCACGCCAGTGGGAAACTCGGCAAGCTCGTCCAAAAAGAGCACGCCGCCATGAGCAAGGCTGATCTCACCCGGGTGCACCGGGCGCCCGCCGCCGATAAGGCCTGCGGTCGAAATACTGTGGTGGGGACTGCGGAAGGGGCGGTGCCCCGCCAACAAGCCATCAATGTTCTCACCCAAAACCGAATGGATGCACAGTGCCTCCTGCTGATCCTCAACGGAAAGCTCGGGCAGGATGCCGGTCATACGGCGTGCGAGCATCGTCTTGCCCGATCCCGGAGACCCGATCATGAGCAAGCCGAGTTCTCCTGCCGCCGCAAGCGCCATGCCGCGTTTAGCGACTTCCTGCCCCAGCACGTCGGCATAGTCGAGCTCGGGCTCAAAGGTCGCCTCGACACCCTCGGAATCCAAGTAGTGCCGTGCGGCATCGCCCATGCCGTGAGCAAGCTGAGACAGATGGTCGATAAAGCCGCAATCCACGCCCGCGAGTGGCACATGCTGGTCGGACCTGCCGGCGATAAAAGACAGCCCCATGTCGCGAGCCAATAGCTGAAACGCCACCTCGCCTTTGACAGGAAGCACCGTGCCGTCCAAGCCGAGCTCGCCGGCGATAAGACAACGATCGAGGTTGTCGCGGGGAATCTGACCATCGGCCGCTAGAACCGCGATGGCGATGGGCAGATCAAAGCCGCTACCGGTCTTGCGAATATCGCCGGGCGCCAGATTGACCGTAATGCCCGAGCGCGGGATCTCAAAGCCGGCCGAGCGCATCGCACAGCGAATACGACCACGTGACTCCATCACCTCCATACTCGGGATGCCAAGCATCTGAATGCCCGGAACGCCGCCGGCAAGCGAGACCTCGACCGTGACGTGAATCGCCTCGACGCCGCGGATGCAGGCCGCGTGAACGGCAAACGTCTCGAACGCCATCACGACACCTGCCAATCGAACGCGTTGTACTGGTGCTCGATCTCGGCAATATGCCCGTCGCGGATGGTGACGCCCACGGCATCGAAGCGAATCGCCTTGAGCGGATAATGCTCCATGAGATAGCAACTTGCGATGCGGCGGTAGCGGCGTTGCTTTTGGGCGTCCACGGCCTCCTCGGGAAAGACCCGCGTGTTGCAATCCAGCGCAACGCGTCTGGTCTTGACCTCGGCCATCACCACGACATCGTCGAGCTCATCGAGCAGCACCAGATCGGCCTCGCCCTCGGTGCAACGATAACCCTGCTCCAGCAAGGTGTAGCCGCGCTCGTTAAAGTAGTCGATGGTGATCAGCTCGCCCAGCATGCCCAGCTCGCGGGGACTGAGTCCCTTGATAAACTCGGGCGTCATCGCCCCGCAGTCGAGCTCGCCGTTTTCCCAACGCTCCTTGAGCTGCTGCGTCTTGCTCTTTTTGCTTGCGGCACTCATGGGGTCTCCTTTCCCGCACACTGCATTGCCCCGATGATGAGGGCACCTTTCATGCGGGTAAGTACCGGAAGCAAACCAAAAGCTGACCAAATGCCTTCAAAAAACGGGCCGTACGCAGCAATGGTGCTGCATACGGCCAGCTACCAGCAGGTTTATAAAACCCCAGAGGTCCCTGTCTCCACAATTGGCCTAGAAAAGGCGCTCAGTCTGCAGAAAGTTTCCGCAAAAGCTCACGCGATGCAGCGGACAAAGTCCATGTTTGCGAATGGCCTCGATGTGCTCGGGGCTCGCATAGCCCTTCGACTCGGCCAGATGGTACTCGGGGTACTCGGCGTCGTACTCGACCATCATCTCGTCACGCGTGACCTTGGCCATGATGGACGCTGCGGCGATGCAGGCGATCTTGGCATCGCCTTTCACCACATCGCGCTCGTTAGGAACAGCGCCCAAGGGGTTGCCATCCATGAGGACGCAGTCGGGCTCGAGCCCCGTATCGGCCACGGCGCCCGCAACGGCGGTACGGATAGCACGGGCCATGCCCATCTCATCGATATCCTTAGGCGCGATATGGCAAAAACCGATCGCCGTCGCCACCTCGGCAATCTTCACTGAGAGCAACTCGCGGCGCGCCGGCGTGAGCTTTTTGGAATCGTTGATGCCCCAGACGCGCGGCTCCATAGGAAGGCAGACGGCGCATACCGTCAAAGGACCGGCCACCGATCCGCGACCCACCTCGTCGACACCAACGACCACCCCATCGCCGCCAAGCTCATGCATAAGCTCGTACATGTCATTGACGCGCTCGCGCTCGGCAAGTTCCTTAGCATGGCGTTTGAGGGCGCGTTCACAAGCCTTGATCACCTGCTGGCGCGGGTCCTCGCGATAAAGCTCCACGAGGGCGGGGATCTCCTCAAACGTTGCGCTCGCTAGCTCTCCGGCAACCTGCGATGCCGAAACCGAGCTCGTCATGTTGGCCATACCAGGCCCTCCTTGCATGCAAATCAGATAAAAAGAAGGGCCACCCGAAGGTGACCCTTACGTCCAAACGAGTGGACAGACGCTGCGATCTTCTTAGCGCTTCTCGGGGATGCGAGCAGCCTTGCCCACCTTGTCGCGGAGGTAGTACAGCTTGGCGCGACGGACGCGACCATGACGAACGACCTCGAGCTTGGCGATCTTGGGGCTGTGAAGCGGGAAGGTACGCTCAACACCGACACCGAAGGACATCTTGCGGACGGTGAAGGTCTCGCGGGCACCGGCGCCGGCCATGCGGATGACGTCGCCCTGGAAGACCTGGATGCGCTCGCGGTCGCCTTCCTTAATGCGGTAGTGAACCTTGACGTTGTCGGCGACGCGAACCTGAGGAATGTCCTCGCGGATCTGCTGACGCTCGATTGCGCGGATGTAATCCATGTGCAATTCCTTACTCTTCTAGAGGTGCCGTACCACCATGGCCGGCACGTAGTTGAACAAACGTATTCGAGTATACACGCGCGGGTTTCTGCTGCAAGAACAATTTTTTACGCAGACAAAAAGACAAAACCCGCACATGATAACCGCCCGTCTCACAAATGAGACGGGCGGCATGAGGGGGGCTACACTAGGCGTCTACGCCCAAAACGTTAGGCGGAACGCTTGGCCTCGAGCTTGGCCTGGGCGGCCGCAAGACGTGCGAGGGGTACGCGATAGGGCGAGCAGGACACGTAATCCACGTCGGCCACGTTAAACAGGCCCTTGATGGACTTGGGGTCGCCGCCGTGCTCGCCGCACACGCCAAAGTGCATGTCGGGGTTGGTGGCGCGGCCCTTCTCGACAGCCATGCGCACCAGTTCGAGTACTGCCGTGTCGATGGTCTCGAAGGGATTGTCCTTCAAGATCTTCTTGTGCATGTACAGCGGGATGAACTTGGCCTCGGCATCGTCGCGGGAGAAGCCGAAGGTCGTCTGGGTGAGGTCGTTGGTGCCAAAGCAGAAGAAGTCTGCGTGATGGGCGATCTCGTCAGCGACCATGCAGGCGCGCGGCAGCTCGAGCATCGTGCCCACGGGAATATTGAACTCGACGCCCTCCTCGGCGGAAACCTCAGCGATTACGCGCTCGATAACCTCGCGGGTCTGGACATGCTCGGCCGTGATGGAGACGAGCGGAACCATGATCTCGGGACGCGGATCGACGCCCTCCTTGATGAGGCGAGCGGCAGCCGTGGCGACGGCGCGGACCTGCATGAGCGGCAGATCGCTAAAGACGACGGACAGGCGCACGCCGCGTAGGCCGAGCATCGGGTTGGACTCGACCATGCCGTCGATACGACGCAGGCGGGCGCGCAGGACGGCAAGCTCTTCCTCGCTGGCGCCGGCGGCTTCCTTCTTGGTGGTGGCGACCTCGAGGTCGCGAGGATTATCCAGGAACTCATGAAGCGGCGGATCGAGCAGGCGGACGACCACATCGCGACCGGACATGGTCTTGAACATCGCCAGGAAGTCCTCGGTCTGAACCTTGAGCAGGTCGGCCAGGGCCTGCTGCTTCACGGCCTCATCGTCAGACAGGATAAAGCTCTGGATGATGTTCTTGCGATCGCCCAGGAACATGTGCTCGGTGCGGCACAGGCCAATAGCCTCGGCGCCAAACTCGAGGGCGAGCTCGGCATCCTCGGGATTGTCGGCGTTGACGCGCACATGGTTGGCATGGCCACAGGTCTCGTCCAGGCGAATCTCGTCGGCCCAGGACAGGATGGTGTCCAGGTCGCCGGTGAGCTCGGCCGAAACCAGATCAACGGCGCCGTCGACGACGATGCCCTGGGTGCCGTCGATGGAGATGACATCGCCCTCGTGCAATACGCGGTCGCTGCCCTCGATGCGCACGACCTTCTCGGCGGCGTCGATGTGGAAGCGCTCAACGCCGCAGACGCAGGGCGTACCCATGCCGCGGGCGATAACGGCGGCATGGCTCGTCTTGCCACCGTGGCTGGTCAGGATGCCCTCGGCGGCAACCATACCCTTCAGGTCGTCGGGGTTGGTCTCCCAGCGAACCAGAATGACCTTGTGGCCCTCGTTGGCGCGCGCGACGGCATCGTCGCTCGAGAACACGACCTCGCCCACGGCGGCACCGGGGCTGGCGTTCAGACCGCTGGCGAGAGCCTCGTACTTCTTGGAGGCGTCAAACTGCGGGTGAAGGAGCTGGTCGAGTTGCGCGGGATCGATACGGCTCACGGCCTCTTCGCGGGTGATCAGGCCTTCCTCGACCATTTCGATGGCGATGCGCAGGGCGGCGGTGGCGGTACGCTTGCCCACGCGGGTCTGGAGCATCCAGAGCTTGCCCTGCTCGATGGTGAACTCGATATCGCACATATCGCGGTAATGATCCTCGAGCGTCAGGAACACGCGCTCGAGCTCCTCACCTGCGGACTCGAGGCCCGGGGTGGTCTTGAGGTCGGCGATGGGCTCGGTGTTGCGGATACCGGCGACGACGTCCTCGCCCTGGGCGTTGACCAAAAAGTCACCGTAGAACTCCTTGGTGCCGTCGGCCGGATTGCGCGTGAAGGCGACGCCCGTCGCAGAGGTCTCGCCCTTGTTGCCAAAGGCCATGGCCTGGACGTTGACGGCGGTGCCGAGCTCGTCGGAGATGCCGTGCTGTTTGCGATAGATGCAGGCGCGCTCGTTCATCCAGCTGCCAAAGACGGCCTGGATGGCAAGGCGCAGCTGGAGCTCCGGATCGTATGGGAAGACGGGCTTGCCATCGGCGACCTCGAGCTCGGGATACAGGGCGGCATCGACGTTCTCGGAGAAGATGCCCTTAAAGGTCTCGACGAGTTCCTGCAGGTCCTCGGCCGAAAGCTCGGAATCGACGCGAACGCCGGCGACCAGACGGGCCTGGGTCAGGGCGTTCTCGAACAGGTCGGCGTCAACGCCCATGACGACATTGGAAAACATCTGGATAAAGCGGCGGTAGCTATCCCAGGCAAAACGCGGGTTCTGCGTCTGCGCGATGAGGCCCTGGACGGAATCGTCATTGAGGCCCAAGTTGAGGACCGTGTCCATCATACCGGGCATGGAGAACGGAGCGCCCGAGCGAACCGACACGAGCAGCGGATCGGAGGCGTCGCCGAGCTTCTTGCCGCAGCGGGCCTCGAGGTCCGCCTCGGCAGCAACGATCTCATCGAGTGCGCCCCCGGGCCACACGTTGCCGGCACCGGAGTACTCGAAGCAAGTCTGGCAGGTAATGGTAAAGCCACCGGGAACCGGCAGGCCGATGCGGCTCATCTCGGCAAGGTTTGCGCCCTTGCCGCCAAGCACGAAGTTCATGGACTTGTCGCCCTCAGTGACACAGGTGCCCTGGGCGTCGGTTCCAAAACGGTAAACCCTCTTGCAATCGCTCACGATACTTCCCCTTCCAT
>JAUMSH010000021.1 GCA_031292915.1 Collinsella sp. | reverse complement strand
CACCCGATAACCCCACCTATGTTCCGGTGAAATAGGCACTGTTTATTCAACTAAACCCGCAAAACAGACCCTATTACACCGCAACTTATGAGGAGGCTATTCGTCGCTGCACGGCTTGCGACGGTTGGCCTTTTTAATGGCGTTGAAGTGCTTGTCATTGAGCCTGCGCTGGCGAGATCGCAGAGGCACCTTGGTCTTTACGCGTCGGCGCGGTGGACGCCCGCGACGCTCAAGCTCAGCGCGCAGCTTACGCAGACAGCTCGCGCGATTCTGAAACTGGCTGCGGCTCTCACGCGCCGTCACGACAATCCCCGAAGGGATATGTTTCATGCGTACCGCCGAGTCCGTCGTGTTCACGCCCTGTCCGCCCGGACCCGTCGCGCGAAACACCTGCACCTCGCAATCGCGCGCCAGCTCCTCGACCGACATCTCGGCATAGTGCGCATACTCGCGCCATCCCATCTTGTTCTCATCCATATCAACACCTCCCCTCATACAAAAAATGTGACAAAGGGAAAGTCCCTTTGTCACATCGCATACCAATCGCTTGTGTTGCGCGCTTAGGCGAAGGTGATCTCGCCGTTCTCGCAGTCCATATCGGCGCTACGGGCCAGGCTCTCAACGCGGAAGCCGCGCTTACGGAGCTTATCGCCGCCGCCCTGGAAGCCCTTCTCAACGGCGATGCCAATGCCGGCAACTTCGGCACCCGCAGCCTCGCAGATCTTGATAAGACCCTCGAGCGCGCAGCCGTTGGCCAAAAAGTCGTCGATGATCAGGACCTTGTCGCCCTCGGACAGGAAGCGCTTGCCAACGATGACCGGGTACTCCTTCTGCTTGGTAAAGGAGTAGATGGTCGTGGCATACTGCTCGCCGTCGAGGTTGATGGACTGCGCCTTCTTGGCAAAGACCACCGGCACACCGCCAAAATGCTGAGCCGCGATGCAAGCCATGCCAATGCCCGAAGCCTCAATCGTCAGGATCTTGTTGATCTCGACGCCCTCGAACAGACGGGCCCACTCGGCACCCATGTGGTCGAACAGCTCAACGTCGCACTGGTGGTTGAGGAAGGCATCAACCTTAAGGACGTTACCGGCCTTTACGATGCCGTCATGGCGAATACGATCCTCAAGCTCCTGCATGGCGCAACCCCTTCTCGCGGCAACGATACCGCGCGATTAATAAACGTTGTTCGATAGTCTACCACGGACCGACCCCCGCCCGCTCCACAAGCCCCATCGCACCACAAACCAGTCTTTTTGGGACGGCGCGAATCGTGGCAGACAGCCACCCAACACGCTAATGGCGGGCGCGCATCTTCACCAAACGCACCATGGCAAGCGCAAAGCCCACGGCGGCCACAGCCATGAGTACGTAGAACACCGAGCGAAAGCCGAATAGGAATACATCCGGACGACCTGCAACAATACTGGTCACGGCCTCGCCCATCGCCACGCTCATCTGCCCATACAAGATATGCGACGCCGCCGTAATGCCCACTGCCATGCCGGCGTAGCGCGCCAAACTGCCCAAGCTGCCCGCAAAGCCGAGCGCCTCGCGCGGAGCCGAGCCCATGTACAGCGAGTTGTTGGGGCTTTGGAAAATCGACGTACCGCACGACATAAATGCGACGCAGCACACGATCACGGGGATAGAAGAGTGCTCGTCGAGCGTGCTTACCGCAAAGAGACCGCACACGTACACGCCCAGGCCGACCGCCGTGGGGCCCTCGCAGCCAACACGGTCCGAAACCGTACCCGAAAGCGGTCCGATAAAGGCATTCACCATCGGCAGCGCCAAAAACAGCAGGCCGGAAATGTCAGAACCAAATCCGTGGGCGTCCTGAAAATAGAACGGCAGAATAAACTCGGATGCGCCAATACCAACGAACACAATGAGCATGCAGGCAAGGTTGATAGTGAAGGCCGAATTTGCAAAGCAGCGACGAGCGGCCTCGGCAAGGGACATGGCGCGCTCGCAGGCCTCCGGCTTAACATGCGGCAGCGTGTAGAGTCCCACGATAAACGAGATCACGCCAATGGGCAGGTTGATGAGAAAGATGCTCTCCCAGGGAAAGCTTGCCACCAGCATGCCGCCGAGCACGGGGCCACACATCATGCCGAGGGCCACGAAGGTCGCAAGAATGCCCATGGCACGGCCTCGTTCGCGCGCTGGAAACGACTCGGTGATGATACCCATGTTATTGGCCATGGCCGCCGCGCAACCGACACCCTGAACAATGCGTGCCAGGATAAGAACCTCGAGCGAGGCCGAAAGACCGCACAGCAGCGAACCGACCGAAAAGACGATGACGCCCAGCTGGAACACATTCACCTTGCCGCGCACGTCGCCCAGACGGCCAAACGGCAACATAGCCACGCACGTCGCAAGCAGATACACCGAGCTCACCAGCTGAATGCGATCGAGGCCCACGCCCAGCTCCTTTTGCATCACGGGCAGTGCCACGGTCACGACGGTCGAATCCAGACACACCATAAACGTCATGATGAGCACGGTAAACAGAATCGCCCACTTGTTCTTGCCATGGGTGTCGCCCTCAAGGGCAATGTGCTCGCGGCGCAGCTGCTCTGCGGTTTTCTCCATATCCATCCTTTCGAGTGGCCCAACGCAAAAAAACGGGGCCCCAATCGCCTGCAAACAGCCGCAATTGGGGTCCCGCCTACGGAATCGGAACGAAAGGTCGCCGAAGCATTCTGCCGGCATCGGCACCTTGTACGAACGCTAGCCTAGCACTGCTCGAGCGCCTGCTCAAGGTCGGCAATCAGATCGGCCGTGTCCTCGAGGCCGCACGACAGGCGTACCATGTCGGCGGAAATGCCACAGGCGATGAGCTCCTCATCGTTCATCTGGCGATGCGTGGCATTAGCGGGATGCAGGCAGCAAGTGCGGGCGTCGGCCACGTGCGTGGCAATCTGGGCGAGCTTGAGGCTCTTCATAAAGGTCTCGGCCGCCGCGCGACCACCGTTAAAGCCAAAGCTCACCACGCCGCAGGTACCGTTGGGCATGTACTTCTGAGCCAGGTCATAGTACTTGTCGCCCTCCAGGCCCGGATAGCTCACGAAGCGCACCTTGGGATGGCTCTGCAGGAACTTGGCAACGGCCAGGCCGTTCTCGCAATGACGCGGCATGCGCACATGCAGGCTCTCGAGCGAGCTGTTCAGGAAGAAGGCCGCCTGCGGGTTCTGCATGGGGCCGAGGTCGCGCATAAGCTGCGCGGTAGCCTTGGTAATGAAGGCGCCCTCGCGACCGAACTTCTCGGCATACGTCACGCCGTGGTAGCTCTCGTCGGGCGTGGTGAGACCCGGGAACTTGTCCGCATGAGCCATCCAGTCAAACTGACCGTGGTCGACGATTACGCCGCCCAGGTAGGCAGCATGGCCATCCATGTACTTGGTGGTGGAGTGCGTAACGATGTCGGCGCCCCACTCAAAGGGACGGCACATCACGGGCGTCGGGAAGGTGTTGTCGACCATCAGCGGCACGCCATGGTCATGAGCGGCCTTGGCAAAGCGCTCAATATCGAGCACGGCAAGGGCGGGGTTGGCGATCGTCTCGCCAAAGACGAGCTTGGTATTGGGCTCAAACGCTGCCTCGAGCTCTTCATCGGTGCAGTCGGGGGCAACGAACGTGCAGGTCAGACCCATGCGCTCCATGGTATGGGCGAGCAGGTTGTAGGTACCGCCGTAGATGGCAGAGCTCGCGACCACGTGATCGCCGGCACCGGCCACGTTAAAGATCGCGAGGAAGTTCGCAGCCATGCCCGAACTCGTGAGCATCGCGGCAGTGCCGCCCTCCATCTCGCAGATCTTGGCGGCAACCAAATCGCACGTGGGGTTCTGCAGACGGCTATAGAAGTAGCCCGACTCCTCCAGGTCAAACAGCTTGCCCATGTGCTCGGACGTGTCGTACTTCCACGTGGTGGACTGGTAGATGGGCACCTGGCGCGGCTCGGCATCTCCCGGGTGATAGCCGCCCTGAACACATGTAGTACCGATGGTCTGCTCGCTCATATCTAGCTCCCTTGCCTGGGTTACGTTTTATTCGGTTCACGATACCGCTACCCTGCACCCCTCTCAACCCATCCCCAAGGTAGGTTATGGGACAAATTGATCAGGGGTATTTATCTCAAGCCTTGGGCATTTGCTCGATAGATAAAAATGAGGCATCCATGAAGCTCTCGATGATTACATACCCCGTCACGGGTACCATAGGCGGGTACACCGTAACCAAGGAGACAACGATGAAGCAAATCGATACGGCCCAGCTCGACATCACCGCCTGTCAGGCTCAAGCTGCCGAATACCACGCCCGTGGCTTTAACTGCGCCCAGGCCGTTGCCTGCACGCTCGCACCTGCCGTCGGGCTCGACCCCCAGACCGCCTTTACCCTCACCGAGGGCTTTGGTGCCGGCATGGGTGGCATGACCGAGACCTGCGGCGCCATCTCGGGCGCTGTTGCCATCATGGGCTTTGTAATGAGCGACGGCATGGAGAACCCCAAGACCAAAGGCCAGACCTACAAGCTGTCGCGCGAGATTGCCAAGCGATTTGGCGAGAAGAACACGACGACCGTCTGCGGCACGCTCAAGGGCATCGGATCGGATAAGGGTCCGCTCCGCAGCTGCCCCGGCTGCATCGACGATGCCATCGAGATCGCCTGCGATGTGCTAAAGCAGCTCGCCGAGTAAACGGCAGCAACAGAAAAGCGACGGCCGGCGCACTTGGAATCCATCCAAAAGCACGCCGGCCGTCGCCGTTAGAACTCGGCAAACTCGGGAGCGCCGACCTCAATCTCCTCGCGCCCCGCCATAAGCTCGCGCATCTTGGCGCAAAACGACTCCTGCTCCCCTGCCTTAAACACCAAGTGAAGTGTCACGGTATCCGCGTAATCGGTATCCGAAACCTTGGCACCCGAATCCTGCGCCAAACGAAGCACCTGCTCATACTGCGGATAGGCCACATGCACGTCAACAGGCACGACACTCGTCATCTCGACAATCTGCCCGGCCTCCTGAGCCGCGGCCACCGCCGCCTGCGTCGCCGCGGTATAGGCGCGCACCAAGCCACCGGGCCCCAATAACGTGCCGCCAAAATAGCGCGTCACCACGCAGCAAACATTTTTGAGCTCTGCGCCGCGCAGTACCTCGAGCGTCGGCATGCCGCTCGTGCGGCTCGGCTCACCGTCATCGCTCTGGCGCTCGCGTCCATCGACCAAAATCCACGCGGGGACATTGTGTCGAGCGTCGTAATGACGCTTGCGAACCATCTCGATAAAGGCATTCGCCTCATCCTCGGACTCAATATGGACCAGCTGGGCAATAAACCGGCTCTTGCGGTCCACAAACTCGCCCGAAGCCTCAATATTCGATTGCAGAGTAAAATAGCTGTCCAACAAAGCCCCTCAACTACAAGCAAAGCAACAAACAGCCTCAATAATACGGCAAAGACCGTACCGATTGTCAGGGCAACAAAAATGCCAAGTGGGCCTATAAGCCGGGTTCTGTCGTGAACGGTCATTTATCTTGTCTGCACGTTACCGTGCAGCTCCACGCACGCTACCCGAACGCGGACCGGGCCGGCCCATAGCGTTCCTATTCGCGCTTGCTCCGGATGGGGCTTGCCAAGCCGCCGTGTTGCCACGACGCTGGTGGTCTCTTACACCACCGTTTCAGCTTTTCCCTTTACGCCTTGCGGCGCAGGTGGGAGTCTTCTTTTCTGCGGCGCTTTCCGTCGGATCACTCCGCCCGGCCGTTAGCCGGCATCCCGCCCTCTGGAGCCCGGACTTTCCTCACGCGTGCTGCAAGCAGCACATCGCGCGACCGTCTGGCCCACTCAGCAGTGCAAGAGTGTAGCACACCGTTGCCGCAGGCAATGGTACAACACAAGCGTTCGACACGATAAACCAAGAACCGCCCATGCGCTACAATGGTCCTGTCGATGGGCAACGTCGTCAGTCGAGACGCGACCGCGCTCCGCACCCCTCCGTCTACTCGGTGTGTTCCCGCCTCCTCCCCGAGGCGGGATGTCGGCATTTTTTTCATGCCCCGACAACCAAATAGCCTGTGGACAGCCCAGGTCGTATCGCGCACGGATAGCATCGCGACTCTCGGCAGCAAATGCAAAAAGGGACCCGTCCATTGCGGACGGATCCCTTAAAACAAGTGATCGTCAAACCGATTTACTCGGCGTCGGTCTCCTCGTCCTTCTTCTCGGAAGGCAGCGGGGTAACCTCGATCTCGACGCCCAGGGTCTCAGCAGCAGACTTCATGGACAGGGAGATACGACGACGGTCGAGGTCAATCTCCATGACCTTGACCTGAACCTTGTCGCCCACGTGGGTGACCTGAGAAGGCTGATCGACGTGCTTGTTGGCCATCTCGGAGATGTGCACCAGGCCCTCGATGCCCTCACCCAGATCGACGAAAGCGCCGAACGGGACAAGCTTGGTCACAGTGCCCTCGACGATAGCGCCGACGGGGTACTTCTTGACCAGTGCACGCCACGGATCCTCGGTGGTCTGCTTGAGACCCAGGGAGATGCGCTCGCGGTTGAGATCGACGTCGAGAACCTCGACCTCGACCTCCTGGCCGACCTTGACAACCTCGGAAGGATGGTTGACGTGGTTCCAGGAGAGCTCGGAAATGTGGATGAGGCCGTCGATACCGCCGAGGTCGACGAAGGCGCCGAAGTCGACGATGGAGGAAACGGTACCCTGGAGACGCATGCCAGACTTGAGCTTGGACAGGATCTCGGAGCGCTCGGCCTTACGGGACTCCTCGAGCACGACGCGACGGGAGAGGACGACGTTGTTGCGGTTGCGGTCCATCTCGATGACGCGAGCCTCGATGCGGGTGCCCATGTAGGAGGTGAGGTCCTTGACACGACGGAGGTCGACGAGGGAAGCGGGCAGGAAGCCACGCAGGCCGATGTCGAGGATCAGGCCGCCCTTGACAACCTCGATAACCTCGCCCTCGACGTTCTCGCCGGAGTTGAACTTCTCCTCGATGCGGTTCCAAGCACGCTCGTACTCGGCACGCTTCTTGGACAGGACCAGACGACCGTCCTTGTCCTCCTTCTGGAGAACCAGAGCCTCGATGGGATCACCGAGTGCAACGATGTCTGCAGGGTTAGCGTCCTTGCGGATGGACAGCTCGCGGACCGGGATAACGCCCTCGGACTTGAATCCGATGTCAACGAGCACCTCGTCATGCTCGATCTTAACGACAGTGCCGTTAACGAGATCGCCCTCATCAAAGTCGGTAATCGTACCGTCGATGAGGTTGTTCATCTCCTCCTCGTTGACATCGTCAAGAGAGAAAATGGACGAGTTCTGAATCTCACTCAAAGGTGGACCCCTTTCGAACTACGGGGCCCCGATTGCTAGGACCTACAGAAGGGTGCGACAAGCACACAACGTTTAGGAACACTCGGGAGCCGACAGATACTAATGTGACGCTTATGCAATCACGTTCGTATAGGTTACGGGGAAATGAGTTCGATTTCAAGCGTGAACTGCGATTTTTTACTCGTGTGGAGACTTTTTCGTAATCTTATGAACACACGTCTCCGCAACTTGACGATAACCAGCCAGGCATTTGGCTTTGGGGTAAAGTATCCGGAGCCAACGACTCTAGATCAAATTTACGAGAAAGGTGCCCGCGTGCTCAAAGCAGTCGTTTTCGATATGGACGAAACGCTTCTTAGCATCAACCTCAACGCATTCATCCTTCGCTATTTTAAGGATGTCTCGTCGATGCTCTCGGATATCGGGCGACGCAGCCGCGGTGGCACGATGGCACGCCTGGGCACCATCCTTGTCGACCTCAACGCCAATCGCCGCAGCGGCACGGACAATCGCACCAATCTTGAGTTTTACCAAGAAGAGGTCGAGCGCAGGTGCGGCATCTGCCTCTCCGATCCCCTCATCTACGAGGCGTTTACCTACTATGACCGCGAAGTTCTTCCGTACAAGAACGACGATGTCATTAACGCCCACGCCATGCCGGGCGCGCACGCCGCGCTCCAGGCCGTACAGGACGCAGGGCTGCGCTGCGCGCTCTTTACCAACCCCAGCTTTCCGCAGGGGGCCATCGAGTGCCGCATGGGCTGGGGCGACCTGGCCGACGCCCCCTTTGAGCTTGTCACGCACATGGGTAACACCACCCGCTGCAAGCCCGATGCCACCTACTATCTAGAGCAACTTCAGGTGATGGGGCTCGAGCCGCACGAGGTCCTTATGGTGGGCAACGATCCCAAGCGCGACTTCCCGTCCCCCGATTGCGGCATCCAAACCGCCTATGTGGGCCAGGGCAAGCCCAGCCGAGCCACCTGGCGCGGAACCATGGAAGACTTCGCCCGCGACCTTAACGCCGTAATCGAAGCCTTCTACGAGCACCAAATAGCCGACGAACTGTCTTAACAAACCTGGGTCTTGCCGATCATGATGTTGAGGATCTCGACGTCGGTATCTTTCATACCGACACGGCCCACATAACCCATGCTGGCAATCGTCTGCTCGACGGTATCTTGGATCAGGCCCTCGCCGGCGCGGAAGCCGCGACCCTGCATGGCCATATCATGGCCCAGAATCGCCGCATCGACAGCAGCCGAGATCTTGGCGGCGCAGCTCGCCTTGGCGCCATCGCACACGATGCCGCCCACGTTGCCGAGCGTGTTCGAGACCGTGGCGCCAATCTGCTCGCGCGTGCCACCGCACAGCCAGGTAATCGCGGCGCCGGCGCCGCACGCGGCGCAAATAGCACCGCAAAACGCCGAAAGCGCACCAATATAGCTCTTGATATGCACGGCGATAAGATCGGACAGCATCACGGCGCGCACCAGGCGCTCGTGGTCGCAGCGCAGGTACTCGGCATACTCCATAACGGGCAGTGCGCAGGTAATGCCCTGGTTGCCCGAGCCGCACACAATGGCGACCGGCAGCGCGCAGCCGTTCATACGGGCGTCGGACCCGGCGGCCGCACGGGCACGGGCACGGCAGGCAACGTCATCGGCACGAGCGCCCAGCAGTGTGCGGCCCACCTCGGCACCCCAAGCGTGCGCCAGGCCCTCGGCGCTGATCGCGCCGTTCAGCTCAATCTGACGCTCAACGGCAGCGCGGGCGTCCTCAATGTCACCGTCCTCGATAAAGTCGATGATGGACTCAATGCTCATAGGGGTATCGGCCTTATCCGCCGCACGCTCGGCCACCACGCGCTCGGCGCAGGCGGCACACTCCCCCGCCGACTTGCCGCATATCGGAATACCATCGAGCGTATGGCACGTGACATTAGTGTGGTGATCGGTAATCTCGACGACCGCGGTATGGCCCCCGGCCGTCGCAGTCACCTTGATGTAGAGGTTGGGCACACCTTCGACAAGCGACACATCGCAGTAGCCGGCGTCGGCGAGGAGCTCGGCCACGCGAGCGCGGTCTTCATCGTTAACGCTCTCGAGCACCTCGAGCGCGCTCTTAGCGTCGCCGCCCACGGCACCCAGCACGGCCGCGGCCTCAATACCGTGCATACCGCCCGAGTTGGGCACGGTCACACTCTTAACGTTCTTGATGATGTTGCCCGAGCAGGCAACGTCCATGTGATCGGGTTCACAGGCGAGCGTCTGGCTCGCCAGCGCCGCTGCATAGGCAACGGCAATGGGCTCGGTGCAGCCGAGTGCACAGACAAGCTCGCGGTTCAAAACATCGCAAAACGCGGCATCACGAAGGGAATCGGTAGGCATAGGTATCTCCTGCTTGCATAACGGGCTGGGCTCTCAAAAAAGTTAGCTCCTTTATTTGATAACAATGCATCAAAAACCGCAACCATGGTTCCGGCAGACGGCGCTCAAGCGCTAACTGACGACATTCATTCACGAGAAGCCAGTCTTGTTGCCTGCTAAAGCGTTTGACCAAAAAACGCTCGAGCGTTTACGCAAAAGTCGCGCTATCATGCAGTCGAACGCGGTAAACACCTTTAGCATTTGCGCCGCACAGACCAGAGAGGAACCATCCATGAAGATCGGTATCGGTAACGACCACGCCGCCGTCGAGCTCAAGAACATCATTTCCGAGCACCTGAAGGAGCGCGGCTGCGAGGTCGTGAACTTTGGCACCGACACCTCCGAGAGCTTTGACTACCCCATCGCTGGCTACAAGGTGGGTAAGGCCGTTGCCAACGGCGACGTCGACCTGGGCATCCTCATCTGTGGCACCGGTGTCGGGATTAGCCTGGCTGCCAACAAGGTCGAGGGCGTACGCGCCGTCGTGTGCTCCGAGCCCTTCAGCGCCAAGCTCTCCCGCATGCACAACAATACCAACGTGCTCGCCTTTGGCGCCCGCGTCGTGGGCTCCGAGCTCGCCAAGATGATTGTCGACGAGTGGCTCGACGCCGAGTTTGAGGGTGGTCGTCACGAGCGTCGCGTTAACCTCCTCAACGAGATCGATCACACGCGCGGCCTTAAGATCGTCGACGAAGCCTAAACTATTCAGTGCCACAAGCTAACAGCAGGGGCCCGCTCGGAACACATGTCCGAGCGGGCCCCTTCATAGATTTTGAAATAAAAGGGCGCCGCGGATGAAGTTCCGCGGCGCCCAAGCCACACGCTAACAGCTTTAAGGAGTCAAAGCTGGTTTAGCCAAAGAAGCGCTTGATCTCAATCTCGGCATTCTCCAAGCAGTCGGAGCCGTGGATCACGTTGGCGTTGACATCGACGGCAAAGTCGCCGCGGATGGTGCCGGGGGCAGCGTCAAGCGGGTTGGTAGCGCCCATGAGGGTGCGCATCTTAGCAACAGCGGAGAGACCGGAAACGACCATCTTGACGACCGGACCGCTCGTCATAAAGTCGCAGAGACCGCCAAAGAAGGGCTTGTCGGCCAGATGGGCGTAGTGCTCCTCGACGGTAGCGCGCTCGAGCGTGGTCATCTCCATGCGCTCGATGACAAGACCGCTGCGCTCAATGCGAGCAACAATCTCGCCGATTTTGCGATCGCGCACGGCGTCGGGCTTAATCATGATGAAGGTCTTCTCGATAGCCATAAAAGTAGCCTTTCAAGTAGGTTCGCGCGTGCCCAAGTCCCATTCCGGCACCCGCCTGGACTGCATCGTAACAGAGTTTTAGCTGCAGTTAAACAAAAAGCTGTTTATTGAAACGTTGCAATTTATTGAAGCGTTCCATATGTGTCACTTCTGTTTCGAAGCCCGATTAGAGTACCATCCGACTGCCCATCAACCGCATCGAGCAGAGCAGACGGTCGGTTGCCGCCCGCGAACGTACCCCATTCACAACCTGCCCAAAGGTCCTACAGAACTTCTCGACAAGCCCCTCCCCCATAGCAACAAAATACGGGCGCCCACATCAGCAGGCGCCCGTAAAGCGAAAACGATTTATCAATAAATGGCCAAAACGGCTTCAGCCAAACCTCTACTTTGCCCCGTGACCCATCTCGACGACCTTGGTCAGCGATCCGAACACGCCCTCGTCAGCCACGAGCTGTGCCTCGGCGCGCTCAAGCTGCACGGCAACGGCGGCAGGAGCGGTGCCGCCCTCGGTCGTGCGCGCGGCGACAATCGACGGGATGTCGAGCGCCTCGGTGATGTCGCGCTCAAAGAGCGGGCTTGCCTCCTGGAACACCTCAAACGGTAGGTCCTCAAGATTGCAGCCGCGCTTCTCACACATCAGAACCAGATGCCCCACCACGGCATGCGCCTCACGGAACGGCAGACCACGCTTAGCCAGGTAATCGGCAACATCGGTGGCGGCAAGGTGACCCACGCCGCACTCGCGCGCCATGGCATCCTCGTTGACGGTCCAAGTCGAAATCATTCCGGCCATAACCGACAGGCACTGCATGAGCGTGTGAGCGGTATCGAGCGCGCCCTCCTTGTCCTCCTGCAAGTCCTTGTTATAAGCAAGCGGCAGGCCCTTCATGGTCACGAGCAGCTGCACCAGGTTGCCATACACACGGCCGCTCTTGCCGCGAATAAGCTCGGCAAAGTCGGGATTCTTCTTCTGCGGCATGATGGACGAGCCGGTGGAGTACGAGTCGGAAAGCGTGATAAAGCCAAATTCGGAGCTCGACCACAGCACAATCTCCTCGGAAAGACGCGACAGGTGCATGGCCATGACGGAACCAGCGTAATGCAAATCGAGCAGGAAATCACGGTCGGAAACAGCATCGAGCGAATTGAGGATCACGCCCGCAAAGCCAAGTTCGGCAGCCGTCATCTGACGATCGAGCGGATAGCTCGTACCGGCAAGCGCGGCAGCACCTAGCGGGCAGTTGTCGGCGGCATCAAAGGCGGCCTTCAGGCGTGTAAAGTCGCGCGCGAACATCCAGGAATACGCCAGCAGATGATGCGACAGCAGCACGGGCTGAGCGTGCTGCATGTGCGTGTAGCCCGGCAAAATCACCTTGTCGTACTTCTTAGCCGCATCCACCAGCACATGGCGCAGCTCTAGATTGGCCTCCATGAGCTCCTTGGCCAGCGCCTTGACGCCCAGGCGCGTGTCGGTCGCCACCTGGTCGTTGCGCGAACGTCCGGTATGCAAGCGCTTGCCAGCCTCGCCGATGCGACGCGTCAGCTCGCTCTCGATGGACATATGAATGTCCTCGTCGTTGATGTCGAAGGTGAAGTTGCCGGCATCGATATCCTGTTCGATTCCGGTCAGGCCCTCGGCAATCGCCTGCTCGTCCTCGGCACTGATGATGCCCTGGGCCGCCAGCATTTTGGCATGCGCCTTAGAGCCGGCGATATCCTGTTTATAGAGATGTTTGTCGACCGGCAGCGACGCGCCAAACTCCTGCGTGACCTCGGCCACGCCTGCCTCAAAACGACCACCCCAAAGAGCCATGGAACCGTCCCCTTTCTCCAAATACCAAAACAAACGCCCAAAGCAATGCGCCCTGTCGCTAAAGCGATTTTTCAACCGCTAGTTTTACACATTCCCCACCGTGAGCGGAGCCATGTAGCTAATTTGCAAAGAAGTGACGCGCCATGCACTTGGCGCCCAACGTCTCCCTCCGGATGTTGCCCTGCGAACCATCGATCCAGGCCTTTAGGCTCATAGGAACGTCCTCGACCTTTGCAGCATCGAACTCGGGCGCGAGGGCAAGTAAAGCATGCGCGAAAGCATTGAACATAATGGATACTCCTCATATATATATAGGCGCAGAGCCGCCAAATTGATAGAAAGAGCCCCGCCGGACAACCCCGGCGGGGCTCGGACTCAGCCGCAGGCGCGGCGTCATATATGCGGGCGGAACGTAGGGGCCACCGATGTTAAGAAGTGTCAGCAAGCATAACGAAAGGTAGGGACCCCGTGCGCCCGTTATGTATCACGCGGATGGGCCGCGCGGATACCAAGGGAAGGAGGCGCTAGGCCTGGGCGGCAGCAGAGCTGGGGCCCTGGACCTTTGCCCACGTCTTGAGCGACAGCGTATCGATCTCGATAAAGCCGGCGCTGGCCTTCTCGTCAAACGTGGTGTCGCGGTCGTAGGTAGCCAGGCCGTAGTCGTAGAGGCTGAAGGGGCTCTTGCGGCCGACGACATGGCAGTTGCCCTTAAAGAACTTCAGACGGACAGTGCCGGTCACGAACTTCTGGGTGTCGGCCATAAAGGCATCGAGCGCGTTCTTGAGCGGGCTGTACCACTGGCCGTTGTACACGGCGGTAGCCCAATCCTGCTCGAGCTTAATCTTGGTCTTGAGCAGGTCGCCCTCGACGCAGATATCCTCGAGTGCCTTGTGGGCGGTGATGAGCGTCAGGGCGCCGGGAACCTCGTAGCACTCGCGGCTCTTGAGGCCCACCAGACGATCCTCGACCAAATCGAGACGGCCAAAGCCATTGTCGCCGGAGATCTTGTTGAGGGCGATGACGATCTCGGAGAGCTTCATCTTCTTGCCGTCGACGGCGACGGGCTTGCCGGCCTCAAACTCAATCTCGGTGTAGGTCGGGGTGTCCGGGGTGTCCTCGGGATTCTTGGTCATAACCCAAGCGTCGTCAAGCGGCTCATTCCAGGGATCCTCCAGGTGACCGCACTCAATGGCACGACCCCACAGGTTGTCGTCGATGGAGTAGGGGTTGTCGTTGGCACCCTCGGGAACCGGCACGTTGTGGGCGTGGGCATAGGCGACCTCGTCGGGGCGACACTTCAGGTCCCACTCGCGAACCGGGGCGATAACCTTGAGCTCGGGGTCGAGGGCCTTGACGGCGGCCTCAAAACGGACCTGGTCGTTACCCTTGCCGGTGCAGCCGTGGGCGACGTAGGTCGCGCCAAACTCGTGGGCGACCTCAACAAGCTTCTTGGCAAGCAGCGGGCGAGACAGGGCGGAGAGCAGCGGATACTTGTTCTCGTACATGGAGTTTGCTGCAATGGCTTTGGTCAGGAACTCATCGGAGAACTCGTCGCGCAGGTCGAGCACCTGGCAATCGAGAACGCCCAGGTCGAGCGCCTTCTGCTTCTTGGCATCCAGTCCGGTCTCTTCCTGGCCCACGTTGCCGCAGACACAAACGACATCGAGATTCTTCTCGTCCTGGAGCCACTTGACACATACGGATGTATCAAGACCACCGGAATATGCGAGAACGACTTTTTCCTTGCTCATGGCTGTTTCCTTTCGCCCTTGGTAGCTAGTTAGAACATCGGTCAGTTGCAAGTCATTTCAAGGTCATATACCGTGCAATATCAGGTTAAATAGCAAAAATCAGCACATACATGCCCTAGAAACATGCAGCAATGTCGTGCTAAAACCCAACGACCTCAAAATGACTCTGTTGAGGCAATTCGCCCCATGCGGACAGAGACGATTGTTATCGTCGTCGGGAAATTGCGCGCTGGCGTCGGATGGCATTGTCTGCAGTGGTGATGATCGTTACGAACTGCATCTGCCTCTCCTTTCACCTATCGCCGGGCGCAATTCTAATATCGTAAACGGTACCTTTTCCTCGGTAAGCGGTTGTTTTTCCGTCTCCGTTTTCGATGGTCGCTATATTACGCTAAAGTGCCCGCAGCACAAGCGACAAATTCAAATTTCTGAAAAGTTTTTTCATTACTTTGTGAAGCGTGGTGCAAATACGCTCCGTTCCTGCGAAAATACGCCCGACTACGAATTGATGGTTATAACGTCTGAAACAATCTCGAAACGAAAGGCTCGCTTTTATGCAAACTTACGAATCGGACGCCAATATCGGAAACATTAAGATTCTCGCCGTCGACATGGACAAGACGCTGCTGACCGACGAGCGCGTGCTGCCCCAGGGTCTTGATGAGCGGCTGGACAAGCTCGCCGACGCCGACATCGTATTCTGCCCCGCCAGCGGACGTCCCGCCCCCAAGCTCGAGGAGATGTTCGAGGGCGTCAAGAACCGCCTCGCCTTTTGTCCCGACAACGGAGCGTGCGTGATCTATCGCGGCAGCTATATCTATAAGAGCACTATCGACGTGGAGCTGTATCAGCAGGTCTTGAGCCGTGCCTCGGAGGATCCGCGCGCTGTCCCCGTCCTTTGCTGCTTCGACGAGTTCTACGTGCTTGCCCGCGACCATCAATACCACGACGAGATCAGCGTCTACTACAACACAATCAACTACGTCGACAGCTTTGATGGCATTGATTTCGAGTCCAACAAGATTTCGGTCTTCTTCCCCGGCTACGACGCCGAGCCCGCTTTCCGCGAGACCTATAGTCCCGAGTTCTCGGACAAGCTCTACGTCACCAACGCCGGGCGCGAGTGGATCGACTTTATGAACCTGGGCGTCGACAAGGGCGCCGGCGTCGCGCACCTGTGCGAACACCTGGGCATCGATATCGCCGACGCCGCCGCCGTGGGCGATACGTACAACGACATCCCCATGCTGGAGCGCGTCGGTCACAGCTTTATCGTGGACAATGCCGAGGAGCACATGAACGCGCATGCCAAATGGCGCATTCCGAGCAACAACGACGGGGGCGTACTGACGCTCATCGACGCCATCTTGGCGGCTCGTTAACGTGGCTCGTCGGACCTGGCCGGGCGAGGCGGGTAAGTTTTTCGCTCGGTCAGGTCCTGGGCTCGCTCGGAAAGCACATTAAGTGCTTTCCGGCTCGTGCGGAATCTACGAAAAACTTACCCGCCTCGCCCGGCCAGGTCCTAGGTTTACTTGTTTGCCGCCTAGATGGCGTCTTGGCGTCTAGATACTTGGCTGATTTTTTGGAATGAAGGGGGCTCCTTGTTGGCAAGGAGCCCCCTTCTGGTTTGGTTACTTTAGGGTTGTGGGCACTTCCCTATTTGGCGTCGGCCCAAGTTATGCCGGTGCTGGCTTCGGCGATGAGGGGCACGCGGAGGTCTACTACGTGTTCCATGACGTCGCGGACCATGGCGGTTAGGCGCTCGACTTCGTCGACGGGGCACTCAAAGTCCAGTTCGTCGTGTACCTGCAGAATCATGTGGGCGGCAAAGCCCTCTTCTTCTAGGCGGCGGCTTACGCGGGCCATGGCGATCTTGATGATGTCGGCGGCGGTTCCCTGCATGGGGTGGTTCATGGCCGTGCGCTCGCCAAAGCCGCGGAGTTGCGGGTTTTTGGCCTTGAGCTCCGGAATATGGCGTCTGCGGCCATACATGGTCTCGGCGTAGCCCGTCTGCTTGGCGCGCGCCACCACGTTGTCGAGGAACGTACGCACGCCCGGGTAGGCCTCGTAGTAGCGGTCGATCATGTCGCGCGCCTCGGCCATCGAGATATGCAGCGACTGCGACAGGCCGTAGGCCTGCTGACCATACACGATGCCAAAGTTCACGGCCTTGGCGCGACTGCGCAGGTCGGGCGTTACCTCGGACACCGGCACACCAAACACGCGTGCCGCCGTCTCGGCATGGAAGTCCTCGCCCTCGTTAAAGGCGCGCACCAAGTGCTCGTCACCCGAAAGATGCGCCAGCAGACGCAGCTCGATCTGCGAGTAGTCCACCGCCAAAAAGACGCTACCCTCCCCCGCCGAGAACGCCGTCTTGACGGTACGCCCCAGCTCCGAGCGCGTCGGAATGTTTTGCAGATTAGGATCGCTCGAAGACAGACGCCCCGTCGCGGTGATGGTCTGGTTGTACGTGGTGTGCACACGACCGTCACCGCGGCGCAGCGGGCCCAACGTGTCCAGATAGGTTGACTTGATCTTGGACTTCTCGCGCCAGTCTAAGATCAAACGAACAATCTCGTGGTCACGGGCAAGATCACTTAGTACCTTGGCATTAGTCGAATAGTAACCGCGCTTGGTCTTTTTGAGACCCTTGGTCGGAAGGCCCATCACATCAAAGAGCACATGCGAAAGTTGCATGGGGCTGCCGATGTTAAAGGTCTCGTCACCGGCAAGGTCGCGAATGCTTCGTTCGACCTCGGTGATCTGGGTCGCCAGGCCCTCGGACAGACTGCGCAGCCGATCGGGATCCACGAGCATGCCCGCGCGCTCCATCTTGGCAAGCACCGGCACGAGTGGCATCTCGATGCCATCGAACACGTTGACGGCGTTCTCGCGGGTCATGCGGTCGCGCAGCGGTGCGACCAGCGCCAGCGTCAAGGCCGCCGTGCGAGCGGCGGGCGCCGGAGCGTCCTCACCGGCACCCTCTGCACCGCGTGTCGCAGGCAGCGCCATCTGCAGATAAGTATCGGCCAGATACGCCTCATCGAACTCGGAGCGGTCGGAATCCAGCAGGTAGGCGGCAACCACGGTATCGAAGATGCGCGTGGAATCGGCAGACAGCGGGTCCATGAGCTCGGGCTCAGAGGAATCGATAGGCGAAAGCTCGTGCAGCAGCGCCTTCATATCCGGGCTCGCCACGCGGCCCTCCATAAACAGGCGCGCGAGCACGCCGGCAATCACGCCGTGGGCGAAGTTAAAGCCCTCAACCTCAGCCGCCGCACCGCCGTCGCCCTCCTCGAGTGCGAACAGGCCCTTGGACGTCGCCAACCACAGCGTGCGCGTCAGTCCAAAGAGCGCGCCCTCTTCCTTGTCGTCGTCCACCACGGCGGCGACCCACTCGCCGGCATCAATCGCGCGGGAGAGCTCAGCCGCAACGGCACCAAGCGCGTCAGCATCGCCGGCGGCTGAGCGAACCATAGCAGGTATCTCAAACACACTGGAGGCAGCAGCCCCGCCCTCGCCGCCGATCAGCGCCAAGAAACGGTTCTGCATGGCGGTGATACCAAGCGTACCCAGCGCCGCGGAAACCTCATCGGCAGAAAACGCCGGGAAGGACGTCGCCTCAAAATCGAGCTCAACGGGCGCATCGGTGCGGATGGTCGCGACCTTGCGGCTCAGCAGGGCATCGTCGATGTGTGCGCGCAGGTTTTCGCCCATCTTGCCCTTGACCTCGTCGGCATGCGCGATGACCTCGTCCAAGCTGCCGTACTGTGCGATGAGCGCGCTCGCCTTTTTGGGGCCGATGCCCGGTACGCCGGGAATGTTGTCCGACGTATCGCCCTTTAGACCGTAAAAATCGGGCACGAGCGCCGGCGTAATGCCGTGATACAGGTCATCCACGCTCTCGGGCGTCATGATCGCCACGTCGGACAGGCCCTTACGGGTCGAGACCACGTTGACGTGCTCGGTAACTAGCTGATACATGTCGCGATCACCGGTCACCAGCAGCATGTCACAGCCGGCCTGCTCGCCCAGGCGCGCCATAGTACCCAGGATGTCATCGCCTTCCCAGCCCTCGGACTGCAGAATCGGCACGTTGAGTGCGACGAGCAGCTCCTTGATCATAGGGAACTGCGCATGCAGATCGGGGTCCATGGGCGGGCGCTGCGCCTTATACTGCGGCAGCATCTCCATGCGCACGCGCGGCTTGCCCTTATCAAACGCCACGACCACGCCGTCGGGGTTAAAGGCATCGATCATCTTGAGAAACATGTTCAGGAAGCCGAAGATCGCGTTGGTGGGGCGGCCGTCCGGCGCGTTCATGGTCGGCGGCACGGCGTGGAAGGCGCGATGCATGAGCGAGTTGCCGTCGATAACGGCAAAGGTACGGCGCTTGTCAGACATATTGAATACCTCGCTTTGGGCTGGGCACGGTTTGCTTACTCCAGTTTACACGCTCCCCGCCCCGCGGCCACCTCACATCAAGCTCCCCCGCCACCGTGAGCCCGCGCGTGATACGATGGCTCACGGTACATCAACCAGCACGATCGATCCGAAAGGAGCCTGCGTCATGGAGCGTCCCTGCGCATGGAAAAAGTACACGCCACAGCAAGTCGAGGAGCTCGAGGAGCTTTGCCGCGGCTATAAGCAGTTTTTGAGCGAGAACAAGACCGAGCGCCTGTGCGTCAAGACCGGCATCAAGATGGCCGAGGAGGCGGGATACGTCGACCTGGAGACCGTGATCGCCGAAGGCCGCGAGCTCAAGGCAGGCGACAAGGTGTACGCCGCCAATCACGGCAAGGACCTTATGCTCGTCAACCTGGGCACCGCCCCGCTCGAGCAGGGCTTTAACATCCTGGGCGCCCACGTGGACTCGCCGCGCCTGGACCTTAAGCAGAATCCCGCCTTCGAGGCCGGCGACATGGCCTACCTCGACACGCACTACTACGGCGGCGTCAAGAGCTACCACTGGGTGGCCTCCCCGCTTGCACTCGTGGGCGTCATCTGCAAAAAGGACGGCACCACCGTCGACATCAACATCGGTGACAAGGCCGACGATCCGGTCTTTACCATCTCCGACCTGCTGATCCACCTCTCGAGCGAGCAGATGGCCAAGCCCGCCAAGGACGCCGTCGACGCCGAGATCCTCGACGTGATCGTGGGCGGCCGTCCCGTCAAGTTCGATGAGGACGACAAGGACGCCCCCAAGGAGCCCGTCAAGCAGATGTTCCTGGACATCCTCAAGGAGCAGTACGACGTCGAGGAGGAGGACTTCCTCTCCGCCGAGATCGAGGTCGTGCCCGCCGGCCCCGCCCGCGACATGGGCCTCGACCGTTCCATGATTCTGGGCTATGGTCACGACGACCGCGTCTGCGCTTACCCCTCCATGCTCGCCCAGATCAATGTGGCCAATGTCGAGCGCACGAGCATCACGCTCATCGTCGACAAGGAGGAGATCGGCTCCGTGGGTGCCACCGGTATGACGAGCCGCTTCTTCGAGAACACCGTCGCCGAGATCATGACGCTCGCCGGCGAGGATAGCCCGCTGGCCCTGCGCCGCGCACTCGCCCGCAGCCGCATGCTCTCCTCCGACGTGTCCGCCGGCTTCGACCCGGGCTATGCCGGCAAGTTCGAGACCAAAAACGCCGCCTTTATGGGTCGCGGCCTGTGCTTTAACAAGTACACGGGCAGCCGCGGCAAGGGTGGCTCGAACGACGCCGACGCCGAATACGTGGCCCTCGTCCGCGACATCATGGACGAGGCAGGCGTGGACTTCCAGACCTGCGAGCTCGGCCGCGTCAACGCGGGTGGCGGCGGCACCATCGCCTACATCATGGCCAAGTACGGCATGAACGTCATCGACTCCGGCGTTGCCGTCCTGTCCATGCACGCCCTGTGGGAGGTCGCCAACAAGGCCGACATCTACGAGGCCTACCGCGGCTACAAGGCCTTCATCGAGCGAGCCTAACCAACCCTTCATCAGTTGCGGTGAAATACGGACTAAACTGGCCCATAAACGGCCAAAACAGACCGTATTCCACCGCAATTTCTTTTTTGGCAGAGGAGAGTTCATGCTGCAGGTCATCATTTCGCCCGCCAAGCAGATGCGCGCGGCCCAAGATGCTTTTGAAGTCCTGGGCATCCCACCCTTTGTGCGCGAGACAGCTCGCCTCCACCGCGCACTGCTAGATATCGAGCAGAATGAAGGCAGCGGCGGCCTGCAGGCCTTTTGGAACGTGAGCGACAGGCTGCTTACAGCGTGCCTGGATACGCTTCACGAATTTATGCCCGTCCTGAGCGATGCCGACCTCGCCGATCCCGATATCGCGCGTCGAATCTCCCCCGCCGTCATGTCCTATCACGGCATCCAATACCAAAGCATGGCGCCCGAGGTCACGGATGCCGCACAGCTCGACTGGCTGCAAAACCATCTCTGGATCCTCTCGGGACTCTACGGATGCGTACGCCCCTTCCATGCCGTCGAACCGTATCGGCTGGAGATGGGCGCGAAGCTTGCCGTTGACGATGCCCGAGACCTCTACGCGTTTTGGAGCGACAAGCTCGCGCGGGCTATCGCCCCGGCAGGCTCAAACACCACGATCGTCAACCTCGCCAGCGTAGAGTACGCCAAAGCCGTTCTGCCCCACCTCGCGGACGACGCCACGGCCGTCACATGCCTCTTTGGCGAGGGTATCCGCAACGGGAAGCCCATCCAACGGTCGACCGCCAGCAAAAAGGCGCGCGGCTCCATGGTGCGGTGGATGGCAGAAAACAAGCTCGAGGATGCAAGCGAACTTACCGCATTCAACATCGGCTATCGGCACATCCCCGAGCTTTCAGACAAAAACGCCCTGGTATTCATGAACGCGCAGGCACAATAGGCCCGCCGTTTCCAAACGCCCCGTTACTCCGCCAAGCCATCGGCCTTTGCAATCTCGCTTGTCGAGCCATCTTGGTAGGTAATCTTAACGTGCTCTACGTCGGATACCGTAACGCCCGATGGAGGTTCCAGACGCCACTCCGTCAGAGCGATATCCATGGTCGTGGGCACATCGCCCTGATCTTTGAGCTTCACCATGAGTGTTTTGAGTGCCTCATCAAACGTCACACGTTCGATTTCTTCGCCCGGAATAGACCCGCCACTCAACTGCAGCTGCACAAACTCGTCGCGCGGATACCAATAGTCGCCCGGCGCGGCAACGGTATTGCCGCCCGTAACCTTCACTGTCATGATCGGCAGGGCATCGTCGGCCTCAAACTCCCATGCAGCGCCGCCGCGACCACCAAACGTCCAGATACAAAAGGCAATCACCAGCACGGCAAGCACCGCAAAACCGATCGCGACAAGGCCATGGTGCGCACGGCTTTCCTCGGCCGATACATCCCATTGCGTCTCTCGATATAGATGCTTGTCTTCCATGTTCGCCTCCCCACAGGCACGCTCGTTGGCCCAATCGTACCCATTCAGGCTATACTTGAGCCCATTACATAAACGGGGAGCTTGCAGGACAAGACGGCAGGCTGAGACTGGGCGCGCCCGCCCTGACCCGCAAACCTGATATGGGTAATGCCAACGAAGGGAGCCGTGCCAATGAGCACACAGACCGAGCCCAAGCTCGTCACGCAAATCGACTTCGCCCGTGCCGGGCAGATCACGCCGCAGATGAAGGAAGTCGCCGAGCGCGAGCATCGCGACCCCGAGTACATCCGCGAGCGCGTGGCCGACGGCCGCATCGCCATTCCCGCCAACATCGTGCACATCAAAAAAGGCATGCGCGCCTTTGGCGTCGGCGAGGGCCTGTCCACCAAGGTCAACGTGAACCTGGGTATCTCGGGCGACAAGGCCGATGCCGCCGAGGAATGGAAGAAGGTCAAGATCGCCGAGGACTTTGGCGCCGACGCCATCATGGACCTCTCCAACTCGGGCAAGACGCGCCAGTTCCGCCAGCAGCTCATCGACGAGACGCCGCTCATGGTGGGCACCGTCCCCATGTACGACGCCATCGGCTACATGGAAAAGCCGCTGGTCAAGCTCACCAAGGACGACCTGTTCGAAGTCGTGCGCGCGCATGCCGAGGACGGCGTGGACTTTATGACCATCCACTGCGGCATCAACAAGTCGGTCACCAAGACCTTTAAGGAGACCGGCCGCCTGATGAACATCGTGAGCCGCGGCGGCTCACTGTTGTTTGGCTGGATGGAGGTCACCGGTAACGAGAACCCGTTCTATGAGTTCTACGACGAGTTGCTCGAAATCTGCCACGAGTACGACGTGACGATCTCGCTCGGCGACTCCTGCCGCCCGGGCTGCCTCTACGACTCCAACGATGCCACCGAGACCGCCGAGATGATTGAGCTGGGCAAGCTGTGCAAGCGCGCCTGGGCCGCCGGCGTCCAGGTTATGGTCGAGGGTCCGGGCCACATGGCGCTCGACGAGATCGCCGCCAATATGAAGCTGCAGAAGCGCCTGTGCCACAACGCCCCGTTCTATGTGCTCGGGCCGCTGGTGACCGATATCGGCGTGGGTTACGACCACATCACCGCAGCCATCGGCGGCGCCATCTCCGCGAGCTCCGGCGCCGACTTTCTGTGCTACGTGACGCCGGCCGAGCACCTATGCCTGCCTAACGCCCAGGACGTGCTCGACGGCCTCATGGCCACTAAGATCGCCGCACACGCCGCCGATATCGCCAAGAAGGTGCCGCACGCCCGAGACATGGACGACAAGATGGGCCAGGCGCGCCGCAAGCTCGACTGGGATGCCATGTGGAAGTGCGCTCTCGACCCGGTCACCGGTAAGAAGCGCTACGAGGAGTCCCCTGCCGCCACTGAGGGCACCTGCACCATGTGCGGCAAGATGTGTGCTGTCCGCACCGTCAACAAGGTGTTCGAGGGCACGACGATCGATCTTGGCATGGAGGACTAGCCCTATCGCCGCGGCCGCTTCTGGCGGCGAGCTGGCGCTTGTCGATTGTTGACGTGTGAACATTTGCTTACATTTGCGTAAAGATTGCATCGCCCGCCCGGGTTCGGCATAGAGTCGGCCCGGGCATCTTTATAATGCTGGCTTAAAGACCCATTTGATTCCGACCGAACAAGGGAGCGAACATGGATCGTAGTAAGGTACCTGCCGTCCTGTCCATCGCGGGATCCGATTCCAGCGGTGGCGCCGGCATTCAGGCCGACATCAAGACCATCACGGCGCACCGCCTGTATGCCGAGACGGCCATCACCGCCATCACAGCGCAAAACACACTGGGCGTTACCGCCGTGCAGGATATCTCGCCAGATATCGTAGCCGCGCAAATTGACGCCGTTTTTGACGATATCCGCCCCAACGCCGTCAAGATTGGCATGGTTTCTTCTGTCGAGATTATCGAAGTCATCGCCGACCGCTTGAGCGCTTGGAACGCGGCAAACGTGGTAGTCGACCCCGTCATGGTCGCCACCTCGGGCGCGCGGCTGATTGCCGAAGACGCCGCCGAGGCGCTCACCCGCCGCCTGTTCCCGCTAGCGACGGTTATCACGCCCAATATTCCCGAGGCCATGGCCCTGCTCGACTACGAGGTCGACTCCGAGCGCACGCAGCAAAATGCTGCCATGCTCCTCACCCGCCGCTTTGGTTGCGCATCCCTCGTTAAGGGTGGGCATCTTGTCAACGAGGCCAACGATGTACTGGCCGAACCCGCGCCGCTCGATGACGAGGGCAACCATCTGGGAGATCCACTCACCACGTGGTTCCGCCACAAGCGCATCGAGACCGACAACACACACGGCACCGGCTGCACACTCTCGTCCGCCATCGCCTGCGCGCTGGCCCAGGGCATGGATCTTGCCGACGCCGTCAACGCCGGCAAGGCCTACCTGACAGGCGCTCTGGCCGCCGGCCTGGACATGGGCAAAGGCTCTGGCCCCGTCAACCACATGTGGCAGTATTAAGATTCGCAGCCCAAGCCACCGCAAAGGCGCCCGTCCCCTTTGCGGTGGCTTGGGGTCGCGCTACTCACCAAGCATCTCTTGGAGCTTGGCTGCCACGGCGTGGCCCAGGCTCTCGTGGCTTTCGGGC
>JAUMSH010000016.1 GCA_031292915.1 Collinsella sp. | reverse complement strand
CGCGTTCGCCTCTCTTGATCCTGCGATTGCCGGCAAAGAGATTGTGCTACCCAAAAGCGTGGAAATGATAGAGTGGGGAGCTTTTGAGAACACGAGATACGGAAACGAGACGAACCATAATGCCGTTGCCCTGCGCGTGATGAACCCCGATCTTCAGTTTGGTGAGGCGGGCTATCCGGGCGACTATAATGAGCGCGTGACAATCGATGGCGTAACGTATGCGATTCCCTTTGGTGAAGGCCAGACCATCTATGCCTATGCGACCGATTCGGCTGGCAACCCCTCGATGGTCAAAAAGCTTGCCGATGCCGTGGCCGATCGCAAGGACTCCGTCGATTCCTCGAAGCCTGCCTACACGTTTGAGTGGATGAGCGAGGCGGCCCAGGTGACGGGCAAACTTCCCCAGAGCGCGACGGCTACACTCGTGCAGGCGGGGCAGTCCACGCCGCTGGCGGTTGGCGATGACGGCAGCTTTACAGCGGACGCTCTCTCCAAGACAGCAGCCACCCTGCGCATTTCGCTCAGCGGTTACTATGACATGGTGCTGGCGCGCCCGGGCGACCAGATGACGGGCACATGGAATATCGGAGAGATTAAGGCGGAGGACTTTACCAAGATTCCGACTTCGCGCGCGATTGAACTCAATGTGGCCTATCTCGAACCGGTCGCAGGCCAGGATAAGACCGAATGCATTGAGCTCGATAGTCTCGATAACATCGATCTGACGGTGAAGAGCGGCGGCAAGACGCTTAAGCCTGCCAAGGGTGACAAAGAAAACGACTTCCGTATCCAGGGCACAGCACTCGTGGTGTCGCAGGCCATTGCCGACGCGGACCAGGATCTGGAGATAACGCTCGAGCCCAAAGACAGCCTCAGGCTGGGTGGGGCGACGGCGACGGTGAAGCCTTCGGCCGGCAAGGTCGATATCGACTTGAAGCCCTGGGGCACGGCGACGGTCACGACCAAGGGCGACTACCAGGGCGCCAACCGCGTGCTGGTGTTCCGTACGTCCGACGGCAAGCTAGTCGCCGACGGCGTCACCTATTTGATGGGTTACGAAGACGATGGCACCACGCCTATCATGAAGGCCGAGACGCCGCGCCTTAAGGCCGATTCGTACACCATCGTCGCCTTTAACAAGACGAGCTACGACATCCAAGCGACGAGCTATTCCACGTTTAGCCGCCTAGGGCTGACCGTGGGTAAGCATATCGCGCAAAAGCAGGTGAAGATTGAGGACGGCAAACAGCTCGACGTGACGCTCGACGTGCCGACGTTTGACGTGGAGACGTATCGTGTCGAGCGCGGGCTGACGGCGGGCTCGGTTATTGCCGAGTCTCCCGCAGTTACCGGCGTGGAGACCGAGCTGCGCATTCACTATGAGCTCAAGGACAGCCAGACTGCCAAGATTGAGATTCCGCTGGCCAAGGATGCCGTCGAGGATGTGTCCGCAGGCTCTCGCGAAGCCGGCGCCAGCTCCGATGCCATGTGGGCTGACACAACTTGGGAGGGCGACAACCTCGTTCTCGATATGAAGAAGGGCATGGGCGCCGATGTGTTTGTGCGCTTTAAGCCTAAAGCCGCGGGCACCTATGCCATCTCGCCACTTATTACGCTGGGCGAGGTGACATTGCCACTGGGAAGCACCACGCTTGAGGTTAGCGGATCGCGCATCGAGGTCGACAGCACCGACGTTCACAGCCTGCTGGGCAATGTGGCCTACGTTTATGCGGCGCCGGGCAAGAGTGTGCAGCTCACCGTGGGGACGGGCTCGTCGGCTGCAAAGTACACCGGTAAGACCAACAAGCTGGGCCGTGCCAAGATTGAATACGACCTGCCGCAGGATACGCTTGCCGCCGAGCGCGTGACGCTCGAGGCACGCGTGGGCTCGACCGATGTTGCCGCCGCTGCTGCCGAGGTGACGGCTCGAAATTATGTGCGCTATGTTCCGGGCGCTTCGGTCTGGAACTTTGATGTGACGTATCGTGGCGGTACGCAAAACCTGGTCAAGGATGGCAAGGACACCGGCAAGAGTCTGTGGACCTTCCATCATCTGCCGCAAAAGAAGAACGCCTACTGGACATTCGATATCACGCTCGAGGTAGGAAACGAAGAGGCCGCCGACACGCTCGACCTGTACGTGGACTGCGTGGATGGCAAGACGGTGACGATTCCTCTGACTCAAAAGTCGCGCGAGGGCACCCGTGTGCGCTATGTGGCGGAGTATGTGGACGAGGGTTACCTTAAGCTGCTCGACGAGTTTAACAAGGCGAATGACTCGACCTATGTGAACTGCGGCAACTTTGAGCAAATCTTTATGCCGCAGACCTACCGCATCTCCAATGCTCAGCTTATGTCCATGCTGAGTTTTGACGCCAACGCTTCGGCCAAAAAGCATTCCGCCGCGGCCGAGGAGCGCCAGCAGGAGTTCTCGAATGCTGTGCAGCAGTGGCACGAGTATATGATGGATAACTCGTTTAATGATGTCGACGAGGCCTTTAACGACGCGATTGACC
>JAUMSH010000038.1 GCA_031292915.1 Collinsella sp. | reverse complement strand
CGTACAATGGTTCGGATCGTATCGTTCGGGCAGGTTATCCGATATGCCTGATCGCCCTTCCATCATGAAAGGACATCCATACCCCAGTTCTCGACGCCCACCGTATCTGAACTCGAGGAGACTGTCGAATAGTAGCTGCGTTCAGCCAAATTAAAAATGGCGTCCATGCGTGTGTACGCGTGGACGCCATTTTTAATGCGTCAGTATCCAGTGGATGCCGCGCGCCATGCGCAGGTCAGTTTGGGCAAAATGATTGCCGGGGTTGAGCTCCAGCGTTGTTGGGATGTCGCGCTCGATAAACAGCTCTTCCATCGCGCGCGTATCGTCGAGTACGTGCCGCATCATGCGGTTGGGCGTCTTGGTTTCCTTTTTACCGAGCGACAGATAGGCGGCGTCGGGCGTAGCTGTCATCGTGCGCTCGCGCGCGTAGTCGATAAAGCCGGGGAACCACAGCGACCCCGATGCACTCGCCACGCGCTCAAAGACATCTGTTTGCCAAAGTGCCCACAGTGCAAAAAGACCCGCCAACGAGTAGCCGGCAATGCCGCGCCAGGCGGGCGGTTGCGGGAGCGATGATTCGGCCTGGGGGATTATCTGCTTCAACAACTCGTCAAGAAAACCAGCAGCCTGTCCGCCAAAGGGCTCGGCATCTCGTATAGTTCCGTCGCATTCCCAGGGGCTCAGCTCGCGATTCCAATCGAGCCCTCCAATGGCGACAAGGGTGAACGGCGGGCAGTCGAGCTCTCGGCAGCGCTCGTAGACTTCACTACCGTTGCCCATAATCACGGGGAGATAGATGACGGGCGCGCCTTCCGCACACTCTGAATAAACGGTTATCTGCTTATGATGCGCTTCCAAGGCAGGCTTCTCTCGGTGTTGTGATATTGACAGCCTCAATTGTCGCACGCTGACACGGGGGCAGACGCTAAAAGAAAGGCGCGGAGCCGCTCGATGCGATTCCGCGCCTTGTTGTTTTGCTTTAGCAGACTATGCCGTTACGCCACGAAGAAGTAGACGAGGAAGGCGAGGGCTGCGATCCACATGAGCGGCTTGATCTTGGAGGCCTCGCCCTTAAAGAGCGCGACGACCACGTAGGCGATAAAGCCCAGGCCAATGCCGGCAGAGATGGAGTAGGTGAAGGGCACGCCGGCGACAATCATGAACGCCGGGAAACCCTGCGACACGTCGGACCAGTCGATCTCGGAGGCCTCGCTCATCATGAGGTAGCCGACGTAGACCAGAGCACCGCAGGTGGCGGCGCTGGAAACGATGGTGACGATGGGGGAGAAGAACGCGGCGAGAATGAACAGCACACCGGTGGTGACGGAGGTGAGACCCGTGCGGCCACCGTCGGCAGCGCCAGAGGTGGACTCGACGAAGGTGGTGATGGAGGAGACGCCCATGAAACCGCCCACAGCAGCGGCGGCGGAGTCGACGATCAAGATCTCCTTGATATTCTCGACGTTGCCGTCGTCGGTGAGGAACTCGCCCTGCTTGGCCACGGCCATCGCGGTGCCCATGGTGTCGAAGAAGTCACTCATGAGCAGCGAGAACGAGATGACGAGGAGCGCGGGGTCGGTAAGGACCTTGACGATGGCGGGCACGCCGCCGGCGTCGGCGATGGGGCCACCGATGCTCGAGAAGTCGAGCGGGGCGATGATACCGGTCGGAGCCTGGGTCACACCTAGGGGGATACCGGCGATGACGGCGACGACGATGCCGATGAGCAGCGAGCCGGGGACGTTGCGGCAGGCGAGGGCGACCGTCACCAGGATGGAGATGATGCCGACGATGAAGGTGGGGGAGGTGATGTCGCCCAGACCGACGAGTGTACCGGCGCCAGCGGTGATAATGCCGGCATCGCACAGGCCAATCATGGCGATGAACAGGCCCAGACCCACCGAGATGGCGTGACGCAGGACAACCGGGATGGCGTCCATGATGGCCTCGCGCAGGCCACAAAGCACGAGCAGCAAGATGACGACGCCCTCAAGGAAGATGACGCTCATGGCCACGTGCCAGTCACCGCCGCAGACGGTGGTGGTGATTCCAGCGATCATCGCGTTGACGCCTAAGCCCGACGCGCAGGCGAGCGGGCGGTTGGCGAAGATGCCCATGCAGATGGTCATGATGCCGGCGCCCAGGCAGGTGGCGCAGGCGAGCGCTCCCGCATCGATGCCAGCGCCCGAGAGCACCGCAGGGTTGACGGCGATGATGTAGGCCATCGCCAGGAATGTTGTCAGTCCAGCGCGAAGTTCGGTCCCGATTGTGGACTTGCGCTCGCTGACGTGAAAAAGTTCGTCCATGCATACCCTTTCCTTGTTCGGCCCCGAGTTTAGGCCGATTGACACGAACTCAACTACTATATCGCCTTTGAAAGGTTGATGTTCCTCGCATGTTGATGTTCGGCGCTTTGTAGCAGACGGACGGTATTTTTCGCATGAAAATGTGTGGGTACCGTATACTTAAGCAGTTACAACGACCCTATGGAGGAACGTATGATTAAAGAGCTCTGCCACGACGAGGCTATTCTGTCCCAGCGTTGCGAGGTCGCGACCGTCGAGGACGAGTCGGTGGCACAGGACCTGATCGATACCATCAAGTCGCTCGACGATGCCGGCTGCCTCGCCGCCAACCAGATCGGCGTCACCAAGAAGGTCTGCGTCTATCTGGACGACGCCGGCGAGCCCCATGTGCTCTACAACCCCCGTCTGGTGTTTGGCCTGGGTGCCAGCAAGATGGAGGAGAGCTGCCTGACGCACGGGGAGGTCACCAAGTCCACGCGCTACATCAAGTGCAAGGTCGCTTATGACGTGATCGTCGACGGCAAGATGCGCGAGCGCAAGCAGGACTTCGTCGGCTTCGAGGCGCAAATGGTCCAGCATATGATCGACCACTGTCTCGGCAAGTTGGTCTAAGGGGATCAAAGCACCGCACCTTGCCGCTCAATCGTCGCTTGCGTACCGTTAGTACGCGGCGCTCCTCTTTCGTGGCAATCTGCGGCACTTTGACCCCTTAGACGACCTGCGGGGTTAACTTGGTTGAGTTTATCCAGCTTGAATAGTCCGGGCGTGACATTGTTGTCATGTCCGGGCTTTTGTGTTTAGCGCCTTTTTGTTTGGAGACAATGAACTTGGCAGGAACGTAAAGCTAGGAGGCGCTATGTGTACGAGTATTCGATTTACCGATAATTCTGGCCACATGTATCTGGGCCGCAACCTCGACTGGAGCTTTGACTACGGCCAACAGGTTCGCGTGATGCCGCGCGGATTTCACATTCCGTATTCGTTTATCGACGACGCGACAGCGGCACACGCGGTGATCGGTATGTGCATCGATTACAAGAACTACCCTATGTTCTTCGATTGCGGCAACGATACGGGCCTCGCCGTGGCGGGCCTCAATTTCCCGGGTTATGCCGAGTATGCCGAGGGGCCGGTTGATGGAAAGATCAATATCGCGGCTTATGAGTTTCCCCTGTGGGTGGCAGCGACGTTCTCGACGGTCGATGAGGTCGAGGCCGCGCTGCGCGACACGGTGATTGTTGCCAAATCTGCAGGAGAGGGGCTGGGCGTGTCGCTGCTCCATTGGATTATCGGCGACAGCCAGCGCAGCATCGTGGTCGAGATGATGGCTGATGGCCTGCATGTATACGACGATCCGGTCGACACCCTTGCCAACCAGCCGACCTTCCCGTGGCACATGGAAAACCTGCGCACCTATATCACCGCCACAAGCGATTTTCCGCAGACGGCGAAGTGGCGTGGCGCCGAGCTTAAGCCCTATGGAGCCGGTGCCGGCATGCGCGGTATTCCGGGTGACTGCTATTCGCCGAGCCGTTTTGTAAAGGCGGCGTACCTCAATGCCAATTACCCGCAAAAGGAGAGCGAGACCGAAAACGTCGTCCGCATGTTCCGCTCGCTCGAGGGCGTGGTGATGATCGAGGGGGCGTCCAGGATGGGCGATGGCAAGTTCGAGAAGACTATCTACACCGGATGCTTTAGCGCGCGCACGGGCAATTATTACTACGCGATGTATGGGGATCCGTCGATTCGCTACGTGAGCCTGATGGATGCCGAGGGCGCAAGCCCCGATAGGCTCGTGGTTCCCGAGCCGCGTCGTTCGTAGCCGTTAGCTTTACTGCAATGCAAAGCGGCCCTGCGTCTCTCGTGAGGTGCAGGGCCGCTGTCGTTGATTTGTGACGTCGCTAGAAGTTGGCGTCGTTGAGCTGGGTGCTCTCGAGGCCGTCGAGCTGTTGCTGTTCGGGCGTATCGGCGACGCTCTCGAGCAGCTCGGTGGGATCGACGTTCATGTTCTTGCCGGCTTCGTTGCCGTTGACCAGGTCGTCCGAGAAGATGTCGACTTCCATTTCCTCAGCTTCCTCGATCTGAACTTCGAGCGGCACCTGGGTGCGTACGAGTTTGACTGCCGGACGCATACGGGCAAAGAGGGGCACGTACTCGATAATGATGGCCGAGTTCTCGAGACCGTACCAACGTGCCGGGCTTCCGCAGGCGCGGCGGACGGCGTACTTGATGGCCATGACGCGATGGTCGTTGCGGTTGATGTCCGTTTCGGGGGCAAGCATCTTGCGCAGCATGCAAAAACGGAAGTCGCCCACGTTGCCGCGTGTCTCGTAGATGGAGTAGGTGTGATGCTGCGGTGGCAACTCACCCGATGCCATCAGGTCGCCAACGATCTGGCGCAGGTAGGCGTTGATGCGCTGATTGACCTTAAAGCCCAGGTCCAGGCGCACGCGGAACAAAAAGTCCGTGCCAAAGGTCTCAACGGAATACTCGTGAGTATAGGGCTCGTCGGTAACGTGCACGTTGATGAACCAATAAGCCTTAGCGCGCTTGGGATGTTTGTCCAGGATGGAATAGAGCACGTCGCGGTCGAGCGTGAGCGGGTCGGGGCTGTTGGTGAGGAACACGAGATTGTCGGCGAGCACGGGGTAAGTCTCGTCGTTGCGCAGGCGGTTGAGCTGATCGATGTACTTGGAGACGGGCAGCAGAATCGTCTGCGTGCGCTCGATGGCGGTGCCGCGACGCCACACATACATAAGGCCAAACAGCAGTGCGGCCAGGAAGATCATGACGTAGCCGCCGTCAAAGAACATGGTGAGGCACGAAGCGAAGAAGCACAGTTCAATGGCACCAAAGAGCAGGGCAAAGACGCAGGCGCCCAGCTTGTGCTTGAGGATGCCGGCGATGTAGCTCGTCAAAAGCGTCGTGGTCATGAGCATGGTCACGGTAATGGCGAGGCCGTAGGCGCTCTCCATGCGCTCGGAGTTTTGGAACAGCAGCACGATGAAGATGCAGCCGACCCACATGATGTTGTTGACGAGCGGAATATAGAGCTGGCCCTTGGTGTCGCTGGGGTAGTGGATGCGCAGATGCGGCATAAGGTTGAGGCGCGTGGCTTCGGATACCAGCGAGAACGATCCGGTGATGAGCGCCTGCGAGGCGATGATGGCCGCCACGGCCGAAAGCACGATGGCAAAGGGGCGCAGGGGCTCGGGAAGCATCATATAGAACGGGTTGACGATATCCATCGCGAGCATCTGGGGGTTGGAGTTATTGGCGAGCAGCCAAGCGCCCTGACCCAGATAGTTAAGGATAAGGGCCGCCTTAACAAACGGCCAGGATGCATAGATGTTTGCCTTGCCAACGTGGCCCATGTCCGAGTAGAGCGCCTCGGCGCCGGTCGTCGACAGGAAGACGAAGCCGAGCACCATGATGCCCGAGTGGTTGATGGGCGAGAACAGGAACATGATGCCGCGGATGGGGTTGAGCGCGCGTAGGATGGACAGGTTGCCGAGCATGTTGAACAGGCCGGCGCCTGCCAGGAACAGGAACCACAGTGTCATGAGCGGGCCGAACAGCTTGCCGATCGACGAGGTACCGGCGCGCTGCATGGCAAATAGGCCGCAGATAATGATGATGGTAATAATGATGACGTTGGTTTGTTCGTCACCCAATAGCGCGTGGCCCCACTCGATAGTGCGCAGGCCCTCAATGGCCGTGGTAACCGTGACGGCGGGGGTGAGGATGCCGTCGGCGAGCAGCGCCGCGCCGCCGATCATGGCGGGAAGAATCAGCCAAGGCGCCACTTTGCGCACCAAGCTAAACAGGGCGAAGATGCCGCCTTCGTTGTGGTTATCGGCCTTCATGGCGATTACAACGTACTTGACTGTGGTCACGAGTGTCATGGTCCAGATGACGAGCGAGAGCGCGCCCAGGATCATGTCCTCGCTGACGGTACCGATGCCGCCGTTGTTGGCGACGATTGATTTCATGGTGTACATGGGGCTCGTGCCGATGTCACCGTAGACGACGCCGAGCGTAACGAGCAGCATGCCAGCGGAGAGGGGAATGGCTCCATGCCCGCCTTGACTACGCTGGTCTTGGAGGCTTGCCTCCAGCTTGTTGTGTGCCACGTGGACTCCCTTGGACATCTGGCCTCTGCCACGAGCAGTAGACCTTTATGCCATCTTTATACATATAAGAGCAGTTTGGCACATCGGGGTGTTTTAGACAATAATCCCCATCTGGGGATTATTCATATACGCAGGTAGTATTTCAGAGCAGGGGCTATTAAGCACGTGCTGTCTGGGCGATGCCGGCCTTGGCGTTTGCGCGTTTGCCGGCGAGTTCGCAAAAGATCGCGCCGCCGATGATAAGCGCGGCGCCCATCAGGCGGACCGGTGTTATGGTTTCGCCCAAAAGGACGGCCGAGAACACGACGGCCGAAAGCGGCTCAAGGTAGCCGACGACGGCGACGGTCTGCACGGGCAGTTTGGCAACGGCGCTAAAGTAGAGCAGGCAACCGATGCCGGTGTTGACGACGCCGAGCATGACGACGGCGCGCCAATCAATACTGGCGGCGACGCCGGCGGACAGGAATGAGGGGGCGCCCTGCGTGAGGAGCGTAAGGACCAGCGCGGTCAAAAAGGCGGCGCTCACCTGGAGCGCGGAGTTCTCGAGGCCCTCGATGTGCGGCGCACCCTTGCTGGCGATGACCATCAATGCATAGCAGAAGGCCGAGGCGATGCCGCACACGATGCCTGCGATGGGCATATTGCCGCCGAGGCCTTGGGCCGCGATGAGGAAGGCGCCGCAGGCGACAGCTATGAAGCCGGCGATTTTGCCACCGGTCAATTTTTCGCCAAAGATGAGCGGGGAGAGCGCCATAACGATGATGGGGCCGCAGTAGTACAGCAGCGAGGATATGCCGACGCCGAGCGTCTGGTAGGCGCGGAACAGAAAAATCCAGCTGGCGCCCAGCGCGGCTCCCGAGAGGAGAAGGGCTGCGGCTTCGCGGGGGCGAGATGGCGCCTGCAACTTATGGCGTTGGGTGATGGCGAGGACGGTGACAAGCGAGAGTGCGCCCAAAAACGTGCGCAGGAGCACGATATCGGAGCTCGGCAGCGCGATGGCAGCGGCGATGATGCCGTTTGAGCCAAACAATAGCAATGCTGCTAGGTACGTAAACAGTCCGTTGTTCATGCGCTGACATCCCCTCTATATCCGAGCATGTTCACTATGGGTGAACTGGCTTTAGAAGAAAAGCGAATATAATGCATGGCAAACATGACAAAAACTCATGCAAAGGTGGAGGCGTGCCGTGGAGACCAATATCCTAAAGATGCAAGTGCTGCTCGAGACGGTGCGTGCCGGCAGCTTTACGCGTGCTGCAGAGCGGCTGAGCTATTCGCAGTCGGGCGTGAGCCGCATGGTGGGCGACCTTGAGGCAGACTGGGGTTTTAAGGTGCTTGATCGCAGCCGCGAGGGCGTGGTGCTTTCTGCCGACGGGCGGCAGGTCATGCCGGCGGTCGAGGCGTTATGCGAAGAGTTTGGCCGCCTGCAGCGACGCGTGGACGAGATGCGGGGGCTCATGCGTGGCAAGATCTGTATCGGTACGTTTTCGAGTGTGGCGACCCATGTACTGCCGCCGGTGATCGCGCGGTTTCGCGCCGATCATCCGGACGTCGATTATGAGTTGCTGATGGGCGATTACTCCGAGATTGAGCAATGGGTGGCGGAAGGCCGCTGCGACCTGGGCTTTATTCCGCGCGAGCCACGCGGCGCCGGCATGGCGTCGCGGCCGTTGGTACAAGACGAGCTGATGGCCGTGGTGCCAGCGGGCTCCTCGCTTGCCACCGCGGAGGTCGTTTCCCTTGCCGATTTGGCCAACGAGCAGTTTATTCTGCTGGAACGCGGTAGCGACGACGAGATTACGCCGCTGTTCCGTCGGGCGGGGCTGACGGTGCGCTCCAAGCTGTCGACCTGGGATGACTATGCGATTATGGCCATGGTCGAGGACGGCCTGGGCGTGAGCATTCTTCCCGC
>JAUMSH010000036.1 GCA_031292915.1 Collinsella sp. | reverse complement strand
GAACGCAAGATCATCGTTTCGTTCGATAGCACCTTCGATGTGATGGAATGCGAGCAGCTGTGCCTTGCCGCCGGTGTGCCCGGGCGCATCATGCCGCTGCCCGGCTCCATCACCGCCGGCTGCGGGCTGTGCTGGGCCATGCCGTTCTCGGGCGATGCACTCGCCGCCTTTCGCGCTGCCACCGAAGGCCGCATAACCCCCGCCGACTACCATCAGCTCGTCCTCTAACCACCACACCACCACATTGGGGACAGGCACCTTTGTGGTGGTTTGGAACACGTGGACGAAACAGGTTTGAAACACGGGTTTTGCACGTCAGGTGCTCAAAAACGCTTCTACCTGCATCGTAATCAAAACGAAACATCTGCTCGTCGGCTTATGCGAAACTTTGCTGCAACAGTGCGATATTATCCATACTCGATAAAGTTCGCGGCGCATAGGGTGCCGCGACCAACATTTTTCGTTTCCCATCATTGGAGGAAGCATGAGCTACACGCAGAAAGTTCTCGAAGAGCTCAAGGCCCGCTATCCCGAGCAGCCTGAGTTCATCCAGGCCGCGACCGAGATCCTCGGCACCATCCAGCCGGCGCTCGACGCCCATCCCGAGTACGAGGAGGCCGCTCTGCTGGAGCGTCTCGTCGAGCCCGAGCGCATCGTCATGTTCCGTGTTCCCTGGGTTGACGACCAGGGCAAGGTTCAGGTCAACCGCGGCTATCGCGTCGAGTTCAACTCTGCCATTGGACCCTACAAGGGCGGCCTGCGCTTTAACCCGACGGTCACCCTGGGTATGCTTAAGTTCCTGGGTCTGGAGCAGATCCTCAAGAACAGCCTGACCACCCTTCCCATGGGCGGCGGCAAGGGCGGCTCCGACTTTGACCCCAAGGGCAAGTCCAACAACGAGATCATGCACTTCTGCCAGTCCTTCATGACCGAGCTCTATCGCCACATCGGCCCCAACACCGACGTTCCCGCCGGCGACCTGGGCGTTGGTGGCCGCGAGGTTGCCTACCTGTTCGGTCAGTACAAGCGCCTGACCAACGAGTGGACCGGCGTCCTTACCGGCAAGGGCCTCTCCTTTGGCGGCTCGCTCGCCCGTACCGAGGCCACCGGCTACGGCCTGGCCTACTTTGTGGATGAGTACCTCAAGAGCCGCGGCGACTCCTTCGAGGGCAAGAACGTCGTCGTTCACGGCTCCGGTAACGTCGCCATCTACGCCGTCCAGAAGGTTTCCCAGCTCGGCGGCAAGGTGCTCGCCTGCTCCGACACCCACGGCTGGGTTGAGGATCCCGACGGCATCGACTACACCGTGCTCGAGCACGTCTACAACAAGAAGCGTTCCGGCCACGACAAGGGCGTCACGCTCGCTATGTACGTTGACGAGAAGCCCAACGCCGTGTGGCACGAGGGCGACGGCCGTGGCGTTTGGCAGCTGCCCTGCGACATCGCGCTGCCCTGCGCTCGCGAGAACACGTTGCTTCTCGAGGACGCCCAGGCGCTCGTCGCCAACGGCTGCAAGGTGGTCGGCGAGGGCGCGAACATGCCCACGACCATCGAGGCCACGACTTACTTCCAGGAGAACGGCGTTGCCTTTATGCCCGGTAAGGCTGCCAACGCCGGCGGCGTGCTCGTGTCCGGCCTGGAGATGAGCCAGAATGCCGAGCACCTGTCCTGGACCTTCGAGGAGGTCGACGGCAAGCTCGAGCAGCTCATGCGCGGCATGTTCCACAACGTGGACGACACCGCCAAGGAGTATGGCCAGGAGGGCAACTTCGTCATGGGCGCCAACATCGCCGGCTTCCTGAAGGTCGCCGACGCCATGCTCGCCCAGGGCGTCTGCTAAATCTTCGCTCGATATAGCATGCGATGAGGCTCCCAGTCATCTTGGCTGGGAGCCTTTTCTATCCCGGAGGACTCTTCATAACTTGCGGTGAAATACGGACTGTTTAGCGTCCCAGAACGGCTAATCAGTCCGTATTTCACCGCAAGTTATGGATGGGTAGGTGGATTTTGTCCTAAAACGGTGTGCGGCCCCTCGTTTGGTACACTTAAAAGTACTGGACAAGTGAAGAGATGGGGGAGAACGTGCTCAAGTTCGGTACCTACGTCCGTGTTGGAAACGCGGCCGAAGCCTATGAGCTCTTGCAGAAGAACCGCAACAACAAGATTGTGGGCGGCGGCATCTGGATGCGCCTGGGTTCGCGTCGCGTGGCGACGGCGATTGACCTTTCGGCCTGCGGACTCGATCAGATCGAGGAGACCGAGACCGAGTTTCGCATCGGCGCCATGTGCACCCTGCGCCAGCTCGAGCGTCATGCCGCGCTCAATGCGCTTGTCAACAATGTCTTTGAGTTTGCCGTCCACGATATCGTGGGCGTGCAGCTGCGCAATACCGCCACGGTGGGCGGCAGCATTTACGGCCGCTTTGGTTTTTCGGACGTGCTCTCGGCGTTCCTGGCGCTCGATTCGTATGTTGAGCTGACGGGTGCCGGCCGCGTGCCGCTCGCCGAGTTCGTGCGGATGGGCTACGTGCGCGACGTGATCGAGCGCGTCGTGGTCGTTAAGCACGACTACCGCGCGAGCTATGAGGCCGTGCGCAAGGCCGCGACCGACTTCCCCTCGCTTAATGTCACCGCCGCCTGGTGGGACAACAGCTGGCATGTCACCGTGGGTGCCCGTCCGCTGCGCGCGACCCTGCTACAGGGCGAGGCATGCGGCCTTACCAGCGAGCAGCCTTCCGAGGACGAGCTGCGCGCCCTAGCCGCATCCGTGCGTGCCCTGAGCTACGGCACCAACCTGTGGGGCTCGGCCGACTACCGCCGCTGCATCTCGGCCCCGCTTGCCGTGCAGGCCGTGCGCCGCGCCGCCGGCATCGAGCTTTCGGCCGCGCTTGCCCACGAGCTCGAGGGCGTGCAGATCCCCAAGTTTGCCACGGACGAGTATTCCTGCCGCCGCGTGCCCGGCGTCGATTCTAGCGAGGTGCGCTAATGGCTGCCAAACTCATCGATCTTTCCTTTACGCTCAACGGCCGCAAGGTCAAGGTTCAGATTGCCCCCGACACCATGCTCTTTGCGCTGCTGCGCGAGCAGGGCTGCGCGTCGGTGCGCTGTGCCTGCGAAACCACCAACTGCGGCCTGTGCACGGTGTGGCTCGACGGCGACCCGGTTCTGAGCTGCTCGGTTCCCGCCGCCCGTGTTGAGGGACATACCATCACCACGCTTGAGGGCCTTAAGGCCGAGTCCGAGGCACTCGCCCGTGCGATGGCTGCCGAAGGTGCCGAGCAGTGCGGTTTTTGCGCCCCCGGCCTCATCATGAACGTGCTGGCGCTCGCCCGCGCCGCCAAGGAGGACCCGAGCCTCGTCGCCACGCGCGAGGAGCTCTCGCGCCAGCTCGCCGGCAACCTCTGCCGTTGCAGCGGCTACGAGAGCCAGCTGCGCGCCATCGTCCGCTTCCTCAACGAGTCCGGCGTTCAGGTGGGCTTTGAGATGCCCGAGCTGCCCGTCAACGACACGAGCTGCGACGGTGTCTCCTACAAGCAGATTACCCACAAGCAGCCCAAGAAGGATTCGAAGGCTCTGCTCGAGGGCCGTCCCGTCTACACGGGCGATATGGTGCCCGCCGGCGCGCTCATCGTCAAACTCAAGCGCAGCCCCTATGCCCGCGCCAAAATCCGCTCCATCGATACGTCGCGCGCCCTGAAGGTGCCCGGCGTGGTGGGCGTTTACACCTACGAGGACGTGCCCAAGCGCCGCTTTACCATCGCCGGCCAGAGCTATCCGCAGCCGAGTCCTTACGACCGCCTGATTCTCGAGAACCTCGTGCGCTACCAAAACGAGGAGGTGGCGATCGTCGCCGCCGAGACCGAGGAGGCCGCCGACAAGGCGCTTAAGCTCATCAAGGTCGACTACGAGGTGCTCGAGCCGCTGCTCGACTTTACCCAGGCACTCGATAACGACATCGTGGTCCACCCCGAGGGCGACGTGACCTTTATGTTCCCGCAGGGCGGCGACGTTGCTCGCAACCTGGTGTGCAGCGGTACCAGCGATTTTGGCGACTTGGACGAGGCATTTGCCCAGAGCGACATCGTCTTCACCCGCACCTACACCAGCCAAGCCACGCAGACCGCGCCCATGGAGACCTTCCGCGCCTTTGCGACGACCGACGCGTTCGGGCGCATTTCGGTGACCACCTCGACGCAGGTACCCTTCCACGTGCGCCGTATGGTCGCGCAGTCGCTCGACATTCCGCAGTCGCAGGTGCAGGTCATTAAGCCGCGCATCGGCGGCGGCTTTGGCTCCAAGCAGACGGGCTGCTGCGAGATCTTCGTGGCGTTCGTGACCCAGCAGACCGGCCGTCCGAGCTATTGCTGCTACACGCGCGAGGAGACCATCACTGCGGGCAACTCGCGCCACCAGATGCAGATGACCGTTAAGCTGGGCGCCATGAACGACGGCACCATCACGGCCATCGACCTGCATACGCTGTCCAACGCCGGTGCGTATGGAGAGCACGCTACCACGACGATCGGCCTTTCGGGCCACAAGAGCTTGCCGATCTACAACCATGTGAAGGCGAGCCGCTTTAGCTGGGACGCCGTCTACACCAACACCAACCGCGGCGGCGCGTATCGCGGCTACGGTGCCACCCAGGGCCAGTTTGCCGTGGAGAGCGCCGTCAACGAGCTCGCCGACATGCTGCACATGGACCCCGCCGACCTGCGCCTTAAGAACATCGTGCACGAGGGCGAGATCATGCCGCAGTACTACAACGAGAAGCTCAACGCCTGCGCGCTCGACCGCTGTCTGCTGCGCGCGATGGACATGATCGGTTGGCGCGACAAGCCGCTGGCCGTGGACCTGGGCGACCGCGTGCGCGCCCTGGGCTGCGCGCTCACCATGCAGGGCTCGGGTATCTCCAACGTGGACATCGCCGGCATCGACATGCGCCTGGAAGAGGACGGCTTCATTACCATCGGCACCGGCGCCACCGATAACGGCATGGGCGTCGACACGATCCTGGCGCAGATTGCCGCCGAGGAGCTGGGCGTGGAGAGCTCGCTGATCGTGGTGCGCGGCGTGGACACCGACGTGTCGCCGTTCGACGCCGGCTCGTACGCGAGCTCCGGTACCTACGTGACGGGCCTTGCCGCCAAGAACGCCGCGACCGAGCTGCGCGAGAAGATTTGCGCCAAGGCCGCCCAGATGTGGGACGTGGACGTCGCCGACGTGGTCTTCGATGGCCAGTACGTGCGCCTGTCCGACGAGCGCGCCGCCCGCGAGCGCGGCCGTTACCTCACGCTGCGCGACTTTGCCAACCTGTGCGTTAAGAATATCGAGGGCGGCGACGCGCTGACCTCGCACGCCTCTGCCTGCTTGCCCGTTTCGCCTCCGCCGTTTATGGCTGGCATTGCCGAGGTCGAGGTCGACAAGGCCACCGGCAAGGTGACCGTGGTGGATTACGCCGCTGCCGTTGACTGTGGCACCGTGATCAACGAGGCGCTCGCGCGCGTTCAGGCCGAGGGCGGCATTGCCCAGGGCATCGGTCACGCGCTCTACGAGATCGTCGAGCACGACGACCGCGGCCGCCTGCGCACCGGCAATTTTATGAGCTACAAGTTGCCCACGCGCCTGGATATCGGCAGCATTCGCGTGGCCTTTGAGCCGAGCTACGAGCCGACGGGCCCGTTTGGCGCCAAGTCGATCGGCGAGGTCGTCATCAACACGCCGCTCGCCGCCGTGGCCTCGGCCGTGGCACACGCCACCGGCCACCAGGTTCGCTCGCTGCCCATCACGCCCGAGAAGGCCCTGCTGGGGGAGTAGTGGGTCAGCGAACAAGTCGTAATTGGCGGGGCGGGACAACTCGCCCCGCCTTTTGCACTCGTGGTGAGGTCGTGAGCCTGTAAAACGTGTGCGTGCGCTTGTCGTTCGTATCTGCTATCATTCCTAGTCTGTGCGCTCATGCGGGCGTGGCGGAATTGGTAGACGCGCCAGATTTAGGTTCTGGTGGGATTCCCGTGAAGGTTCGAGTCCTTTCGCCCGCACCAACGCACCTGCGTCGGCTCCCGCCGCCGCGACTCTTTGTTGCATAAAGGTACCAGCACCTCAGATAAGCTGGACAGTATGAGGAGGAACGTGTTGAACATCACCGCTTCTGACGTCAAGGACGCCAAGCTCACCGCTACGGTCACCATCCCGGCCGCCGACGTCGACGCCGCGATCAAGAAGGCCTACAAGGACACCGCCAAGAAGTACCGCTTCCCGGGCTTCCGCGCCGGCAAGGCTCCCCGTCCGGTCATCGACTCTGCTCTTGGCGCCGAGGCTACCCTCGCTCAGGCCACCAACGACCTGATCGCCGCCAACGAGCCCGTCGTCCTCAACGAGCTGGACATCGTCCCCACCAAGAACGGTGACTACAAGGAGCTCGACCTCGCCAAGGATCACGAGGACTACACCTACACCGTCGAGTTCTCCCTGCGTCCTGCCGCTGAGCTCTCCTCCTTCGACGCCGTCGAGATCGAGATGCCTCCCGCGGAGGTCACCGAGTCCGAGATCAACAACCAGGTCGAGATGCTCCTCAACTACCGTGCCACCTTCGAGGACGTCGAGGGTCGCGCCGTCGAGGCTGACGACTACGTGACCGTCGACCTCAAGGCCGTCGAGAACGCCGACAACTTCGCCGCCGAGGGCCGTATGCTCATCGCCGGTAGCGACAGCAACCCCAAGGAGTTCAACGAGGCCCTGATCGGCGCTAACGTCGACGACGTCAAGACCGTCACCTGGACCGACGAGGTCGAGGAGGGCGAGGAGGCCGAGACCCACACCGTCGAGGTCACCGTCAAGGGCATCAAGGTCCGCAACACCCCCGAGCTCACCGACGAGCTCGTCAAGTCCGACTTTGGCTTCGACAGCATCGACGCCATGCGCGACGCCATCAAGATCGAGATCGAGCAGGACAAGGCTTCCCGCCTGCCGGCCGAGAAGGAGAACCGTTGCGTCTCCGCTCTCGCCGAGCGCCTGCAGCTCGACGAGATGGACGCCGACTACGAGCAGTCCGTCTTTGAGGAGCTTGGCCAGAATTTCCTGTCCAACCTTGCTGCCCGCGGCATGACGCTGGACACCTGGCTGCCCGCTTCCGGCCTGACCATGGAGCAGTTCATCGGCGACCTGCACAAGCAGGCCAACGACGTTGCCCGCGAGTCCCTGGCGCTCGACGCCCTCGCCCGTGAGCTCAAGATCGAGGTCACCGAGGACGACATCAACGCCGAGTTCGAGAAGGCCGGCGTCAAGGACGTCGAGGCTTCCAAGGCCGAGTTCATCGCCGATGGCCGCATGCCTGCCGTCCGCGAGTCCATCCGTCGCTCCAAGGCCGTCGATCACCTGGTCGAGAACGCCAAGGTGACCGAGGTCGACGAGACCGCCAAGGACGCCGAGTAATTCTCGCCACCTTTCCCGCGAGCGCATGGATGCGCCCGTGATGGGGTAAAGTTATAAGCCGGTTATCCGGTTGCTTCGTACGGTGCCAGCCAATGCATAGCATGCGGGCACCGTACGTTTGTCTAGAACCACTATTGGTCCGTAAGAGAAATGGAGATGCGTATGATCGCTAAGTTCGATTCCGCCCTCGTGCCATACGTTATCGAGCAGACGCCGCGCGGCGAGCGCAGCTACGATATCTATTCGCGCCTGCTCAACGACCGCATCATCTTCTTGGGCGAGGAGATCAACTCCGTCAGCGCCAACCTGGTCGTTGCCCAGCTGCTGCATCTTGAGAGCCA
>JAUMSH010000031.1 GCA_031292915.1 Collinsella sp. | reverse complement strand
TTGAGCAACCAGCGCAGGTGCTGCTCGATGTAGTCGATGCGCGGCTGGTCGTCCACAAAACCGTCCTTGTAGGGGTCCTTGTAGCCCATGCCGTTCTCGGTGATGAAGATCTGCTTGTAGTTGGGGTAGCGCTGCTTAATGTAGACGAGCAGATCGAACAGACCCTCGGGATAGATGATCCAGTCCCAGTCGGTGGTGGGGATGCCAGGCTTGTTCACATGCTCGCCAATGCCCTTAACGCGCCAGCGGCCAGTGCCCTTCTCGCCCGTACCGTTGTGGTGCAGGTCGTTCTCGCCATCGTAAGCCTTGAGGAAGCGGCACTGATAGTTGTTAACGCCCAGGTAGTCGTTGTAGAGCGCGGCCTCACGCATGATTTTCAGATCCTCGTCTAGGATCTGGATGGTGCCGCCCGAGACGGCAGCCAGGCGGTTGGCGCACTCGAGGGTGTCGGGCGCGTAGTCGCCGCGGAAGGTGGCGTCGAGCAAGAACTGGTTCTGCAGCACGTGCTCGTTGTTGGCGGCCTTGATGTCGGCGGGGTCGTTCTCGTTGAGCGGGTACTTAAACTCCAGCGACTGAATGACGCCGATCTTGCCCTTAAAACCGCCGTTGTGGAAGGCCAGCACGGCCTTGGCGTGGGCGAGCATCATGTTGTGCTCGCACTGGAAGGCTTCGGCAAGATGTGCCTTGACGCCACCGGGGAAAGTGCCCTCGATGTAGGTGTTGGAGGCGTCGGCCCAGATCTCGTTAAAGGTGAACCAATAGGTCACCTGGTCGGCGTACTCCTTAAAGCAGAAGGTGGCAAAGTCCACAAAGGCGTCGATGGTCTCGCGGTTGAGGAAGTCGCCCTTCTCAAAGAGGGACAGCGGCGTATCGAAGTGATGCAGCGTGACAAACGGCTCAACGTGGTGCTTGTGGCACTCGGCGAAGAGATCGTGGTAGAACTGCACGCCCTCGGGGTTGATCTCGCCGGTGCCGTTGGGGAAAATGCGGCTCCAGGCAATGGAGAGGCGAATGCCGTTGATGCCGAACTCCTCGCACAGCTCCAGATCGACGGGGTACTGGTTGTAGAAGTCCGAAGCGGGATCGGGGGAAAAGCGCCCCTGGGCCTCCAGGAAGTCGTCCCAGGCAACCTTGCCTTTACCGTGGGTGCGGGTCTCGCCCTCTACCTGGTAGGCAGCAGTGGCGCCGCCAAAGACAAAGTCCTCGGGAAACTGCGCAGGCGGGTTGGTGACGCTAGCAGGGTTAACGGACATGATGATCCAATCGTCTAAATCGAAGGGCCAGCCGGTCTTGGATGGTCGGCTGGCCCTGTGCGTTACTTACTTCGAGAGTTGCTCGCTTACGAAGGCGAGAGACTTATCGCCGTTCTGGGAAAGCTCGATGTACTGCTTACCGCGGCAGGCGACGCACTTGTTGCCCACGCGCTCGCAGTCCTTCTGCAGGTCGGCCAGGTAGCTTGCGGCCTGCGGGGCCAGGACGACCAGATCGAAGTCGGGGAGCATGTCCACGTGGTTGCCATAGGCCTCGGCAGCGGTTTCAAGATTGATGCCGCGCTCCTTGGCGGCCTTGGCCAGCGCGTTGGCGAGCAGGCCCGAGGTACCGCCACCCTGGCAGAGCACGAGCACGCGCTTGCCGTTGAGGTCGCTGGTGGCCGTGGCCTCGGCAGCGGGTGCTGCGGAAGCGGCGGGGGAGTCGGCCTTCACGGCCTCGGCGGCAGCGCCGGCGGCAACGCTCTTGGCGTCAGCCTTGCCCTGGAAGGCATCGTTGAGCTTGGCGGCCTTCTCGGCGTTTTTGGCGGCGAGCTCCTCCTGGGAAATCTCGGCCTCCTCGGCGCACTTCTGGGCGTCGTAGGCACGGAAGAACGGGTAGTACAGAACGAAGTCGACGACCAGGATAAGGGCGAGCATCACAAAGGCGAGCGGCTGGAAGCCCAGGCCCATGATGGTGCCGATGGGGCCGGGGACGGTCCAGGGCAGGGTGTACATAAAGCCGTTCATGCCCAAGAAGTCGATAAAGATCTTGAGGATCCAGATGTTGGCGATCGGGGCAAAGACAAACGGGACAAAGAAGACGGGATTGAGCACGATGGGTGCGGCGAACAGCAGCGGCTCGTTGACGGCAAAGCACACGGGGACGATAGCGGCCTTACCGACGGCGCGCATCTCCTGGGACTTGGCCAGGAAGCAGAACATAAAGACCAGGACGAGCGTGGCGCCGGTGCCGCCCATGCAGACGACGAAGTACTGGGCACCCTGGGTCAGGACAGCGGAAGCGTGCTGACCGGCCTGGAACGCAGCCAGGTTGTCGGTCATGTTGGCAACGAGGGCGGCGGCGATGGCGGGCTCGACGATTGAGGGGCCGTGGACGCCCACGAACCAGAACAGGCTCATGGCGCCGTAGATCACAGCGAGACCGATATAGCCGTCGGCAGCGGTGAACAGGGGCTGGAACACCTGGATGACGCCCTGGGCAAAGCAGAAGCCAAAAGCAGCGCGGAAGACGATGTCAAAAACCCAAAAGACAGTGATGCAGACGGAGAAGGGGATGATGTCCTTGAAGGTCTGCGAGATGTTGGGCGGAACCTGCTCGGGCATCTTGACGGTGATGTTGCGCTTGATAAAGAACTTGTAGATGATGCCGGTCACAAACGCAGCGATGAAAGCGGTCAGCAGGCCCTTGGAACCAAGGTAGGTGGTGTTGAAGCCGCTGGCGGCGTCCGTGGCGATGGTGTCGCTCGAAAGGAGCAAGAAGCCGATGATGGCCGCGCACATGCACGAGATGAAGTTGATCTGGTTGTTCTTGGGCAGATCGCGGTTCTGGGCGTCGGCGAAGTGCTTGGCCGTGGTAGCGGCGCAGGCGATGGCCAGGATGCCCATGGAGTAGTTGTAGCACTTCCACAGGGCGTTGTTGATGTCATCGGGCCAGTAGAAACCCCAGATGTTGGGGACCGAGGCTACCAGGCAGAAGATGGACGAGAAGATGATGATGGGGATGACGGAGATAAAGCCGTCGCGGATCGCCTTGAGGTACTTATTGCGGGCGATCGCGTTGAAAAAGGGCTGGCCCTTTTCGATGGTGGCGATGAGTTGCTCCATGCAATGCTCCTAAGAGTCGGTGGGTTAGCAACGATGGTAGCTTTTGACGTTCGATTGCCAAAATGTTGACGTTGCCATTTTGTGACACAAAAAAGGACGCGAACCGGTGGTTCCTGTGCCTGCGAACCGTCGATTCCTTACGCGTAAACGTTTGAGCCGCCCGGTGGCTCTGTGTTTGCACAATGGCAACGTTAACATTTGGGCGCCAAAAGCCGTTCGGGGAAGCAAAAATGTCGGTGAACGGTAGGTTTTGGGTGGTGAGCGTATGGTGGGGGAGGCGTTGGATATACTTGAAGGCGTTAAAAATGACTGCGCAGGGTGCCACCAATGGCATCGTTGACATAGAAAGATCGACCTATGGCCGCTGTTAAAAAATCGGTATCCGTTAAGGATGTGGCGCGTCTCGCGGGCGTCTCGGAGCAGACGGTCTCGCGCACCGTGCACGATTCGCCCAGCGTGCGCCCCGAGACCAAGGAACGCGTGCGTGCCGCCATGCGCGAGCTGGGGTATCGCCCCAATTTTGCCGGTCGATCGCTGCGCCGCGGCAAATTTAAGACCGTCGGCGTCGCCATGTTCAACATTACCGGCACCGGCAATCTCGACCGTATGGAGGGCTTTGCCGCCGCGGCCGATAAGCACGGCTATGCCATCACCCTCACTAAAGTAGACGGGCATCCGTATACCCTCGAGAGCGCATCGTCGCGCATGAGCGCACTGCCGGTGGATGGCATGGTTGTGATTATGAACCGCATGCCGGCGGACTTTGGCACCTTCGAGCCGCTGCCCGGCATGCAGACGGTGCTCGTTACGATGTTGGAGCACCCGCTCTGTTCAACGGTCGATAACGACCAGTTCGATTGCTCGCGCCAGGTGGTCGAGTACTTGCTGGAGCAGGGGCACAAAACCGTGCACTTTATCTCGTGCCCCGAGCGCTCGCTTTCGGGCATGCGGCGCGAGGAAGGCTGGCGCGAGACATTGCGTGCGCATGGCATTGAGCCCCCGCAGCTCGTGCGCGGCGACTGGACGGCACAGAGCGGATATGCCGCAGGCCAGGCCCTGGCGGATGATCCGACCTGTACTGCCATCTATGCCTCCAACGACGCCATGGCCTACGGCTGCATTCGCGGACTCGAGTCGCGCGGAAAGCGCGTGCCCGAGGACGTGAGCGTGGCGGGTGTTGACGACAGCCTGGGCGATATCGTGCCCGACCGTCGCCTGACCACGGTGCGCTTTGACAACAAGCGCGTCGGCATGTGGGCGGTCGACAAGATTGCCGGCGCCGAGGGCGTTGAACCCGGTGTGGAGCACATGCTGTTTCCGGGCGTGCTCGTCGAGGGCGATACGGTGCGCGATTGGCGCTAGAGCGCGGGTCTGTTTGGGTTTCCGCTAATTGTGTTCGATATTGTTCAGATTGGTTTAAAAACCGTTCACGGGCGAAAAGTGACCGTTCATAGCTCGAAATTACGTTTTGTGCTGTTCTTTTTTGTTTGAATGTTATTGTTTCTGACATACACAACGCAGCGCGTATGCCCGGACGCGATGCTCTCCATTGGTTCATATGTGAAAGGAACGCAACATGGCAACCAAAGAAGAAATCTCGATGGTTGGATTCGAGATTGTCGCATACGCAGGTGACGCCCAAACCGATCTGCTTGCAGCGCTCGATGCTGCTCGCGAGGGTGACTTTGAGAAGGCCGAACAGCTGCACAAGGATGCCAGCGATGCGCTCATCGGTGCCCACGACACGCAGACCAAGCTGCTTTCGCAGGAGGCCGGCGGTGGCGAGATGGAGATGACCTTCATCATGGCTCACGCTCAGGACACTCTCATGACCACCATGATCCTGGAGAAGCAGGCCCGCTTTACCATCGATGCCTACAAGCGCATCGCCGAGCTTGAGGCCAAGCTCGCCTAACGAGCCCTCACAACCAAGTCCCCTTCCAAAAGCTCTGCCGCTACCCGCGGCAGGGCTTTTTCTGTTCTCCTCCCCGCAACTCATCCCGAGATAGTCATTGGGGACGTTCTTAAACGACTAGTCATTGGGGACAGTCTTGGTGCGCTCCGTTCGTCCTCCCGTTCGATTTTTGCTCGGTGGGTATACTTCCTTTCGCATTAAACGCCGGACTGAGGAGGTATCCAAATGCCGGATAACGGGTCAATACAAAAAAGAGACGCGCACGAGATGGCTCATGGGCGTCCTGTCCAGATAACCGAGCACACGACGGTAACCGAGCTGCAGCCCAGTCTGTCCGATGTCGTGTGCGCAAACAAAAAGCTGCAGATTGGCTTTATCGTTGCGCTCGTGGTCCTGGCGCTGCTGTCGGGCTTTGTAGCTCGTCCGCATTTCGCCGATACCAAAACTTGGGACTCCACCATCGAGGTCATCGACCAAAAGAAGGGTAACGTACTGGCGCTCACGACCTCGTGCGTGGCGCTGTCTGCGGGCATTACCGCGCTGCCGGGTGATACGGGAACGCCGGTTGCCGAGCAACTCGCGCAGCTTTCAGGCAACCTTGGTATCGTGCTTGCCGTGCTCTACCTCGAGAAATACCTGCTAACCATTTTGTGGTCGGTTGGCCTGGGCATCTTAATCCCGTTTGCGTTGGTGCTCTTTGCGGTGTCGCTCGGCATTCACGGGCGCTGGAGCACGAGCGCTGTCCTGCGCCGTGTGGCGACGCGCGTGCTGGTGGTTGCCGTGATCGGCATGGCGCTCGTGCCCGCGAGCGTATGGGTGTCGCAGAAGGTCGATGAAACGTATCGCGTAAGTATTGAGCAAGCTGAGCAAAAGGCTGCGGACGCTGCGGATGCGGCCGACACCACGGACAAGTCAGCCGAGACCAGCCCAAAATCGAACAAGAAAAAATCCGAGACCACGGCGTCCAAAAACGTGCTCGAGCAGTTGACTGATGGGGCATCGAACCTGGTCACGTCGGTGACCAGCGGCGCCAAGCAGATGACCGATGAGATCGTGCGGCAGGTGACCGATCTGATTGAAGGCGTCATCGTGATGATCGTGACTTCGTGCGTTATCCCGCTGCTGGTGCTCGTGGCGTTTCTGTGGCTGGGACACGTACTGCTGGGGATTGATATTTCCGGCCCGGCGAACTATTTGACGGGCCGCTTTCTGAGTGCTCCGTCCAAGCACGCCAAAAAGGGTGGGCAGTCCGAGTAGCTAAAACAGCTGTATATACCGGGGAATACCGCCGAAGGGCGGCCGAGACACGTTCTCGGCCGCCCTTTTGTTTGTTGAACACATGGTCACTACGTCCGCGCCCGGCTCAAACGGTCAGTAATCATCCGTGAACGGTATTTGTTCAAAAAAGAACAAAGATAAACAAATAGTTGTTGCAGTTACTGTTCGTATGTGTTCAAATAAACATGAACAGTGAAGAACCGCACATTCAGATGCCCGGACCTGAACGCGATTCAACACTTCCAAACAGAAACTACGCACCTGCGTATCTCTCAAGGAGGATGTCATGAGGGTTGTAATCGCTTCCGATGCCGACGGTATGTCGATGAAGGAGTCCATCAAGGAGATGCTCATCGCCGACGGTCACGAGGTCGTCGACTATTCCGAGACCCCTGCCGCGGACTTTGTCGATTCCGCGACCGCCGTTGCCAAGGACCTGCTGGAGCACAAGGATTCCCAGGGCTTCGCATTCGATAAGTACGGCGTCGGCTCCTATATGGCCGCCGTCAAGATTAAGGGCATGGTCGTCGCCAACATTTCCGACGAGCGTTCCGCCTACATGACCCGCGAGCACAACGGCTCGCGCATGGTCACCATGGGCCCGGGCGTTGTGGGCACCGAGGTCGCCAAGAAGATCGCCCGCGAGTTCCTGCGCGCCCAGTACGCCGGCGGCCGTCACCAGATTCGTGTCGACATGCTCAACAAGATGGCCTAACGAGAGCCACCGAGAACTCGAACTTCTACCTCAACTTGTGAATTCAGACGAAAGGACGTTCTGATGAAGAAGACCATCGCAATCGGTTGCGACCATATCGTTACGGACGAGAAGATCTATCTGGCCGACCGCCTGGAGCAGGCTGGCTACAAGGTGCTCGACTGCGGCACCTACAGCCACACCCGTACGCACTATCCCATCTACGGTAAGGCCGTGGGCGAGGCTGTTGCCAGCGGCAAGGCCGACTTTGGCGTGGCCCTGTGCGGCACCGGCATCGGCATCACCAACGCCGTCAACAAGGTTCCCGGCGCCCGCTGCGCCCTGGTCCGCGACATGACCTCTGCCCTGTATGCCCGTCGCGAGCTCAACGCCAACATCGTGGGCTTTGGCGGCAAGATTACCGGTGAGTTCCTGATGGCCGATATCATGCTTGCCTTCCTGGAGGAGCCCTACGAGAAGACCCCCGAGCACGATGCCCTGATCGCCAAGATCGATGCCTGCAACAAGGCCGACGCCGAGGCTCAGGCTGACCCGCACTTCTTTGACGAGTTCCTCGAGAAGTGGGACCGCGGCGAATACCATGATTAGCGGGTATCCGGCGTAATTAACTAGTCCGTTGACGGCTCGCGTTTCTGTGAGGGGGCGCGGGCCGGTTTTCTATCAGCCC
>JAUMSH010000068.1 GCA_031292915.1 Collinsella sp. | reverse complement strand
TGCTTAAGAAAGGAGGACCTGGTTAATAAATGCTTGACAATGGCATGTTTCCAGCTAGAAAACGTCCTTGGCAAATACCTTTGAGTCATTGGGGACCTGACGGATTTCGATAACCACGCCATCGTTGACAAGCTCTTGGATATGCTCGGCATCGGTTTCGGTCGCAAAGATCGCGGGGGTCGGATGAAGCGTGGTCTCGGGAGACTTTCGGGTTCCACCCAGATTGATCTCTTTGATGTCTTTGCAACCCTTAGCAAGGCGATAGGCATCCTCGATCGTCTCGACAATGATAAACAGCGAATACTTGTCGGTAACGCCGCTGTTGAGCGCCTCGATAGCAGCGTCAACATCCTTGATGACGAGTTTAACGCCGCTGGGGCGGGCGAGCCTCAAGGCTGCCTTCCTCATGTCGTCTTTTGCCACGGCATCGCTGGCACACAGGATGCAATCGACATCCAGCGCATGCGTCCAAGACATGGCGACCTGGCCGTGAATCAATCGGTAATCGACCCTCGTAAGCTTAATCATCGTAATCATCTCCGCACGTAATAAAGGTAATGACAGGGTTGAATTATTCGTTGAAGCTTGAGCTAGAACTCTTCTTCTTCGACATCGGCGAGCATATCCGCCGCCTCACAAAGCTGGATAAACGAACGCGACCCCTCGACCGCGGCTTTGGCCTTGTCCGCATCCAGGGAGTCCAGCTGTGTAACCATTTCCACCAGCAGCGGCAAGTTCATTCCGGTGATCAACGTAAACGATCCGGCGGTCTGCCTCTGAATGAATTCGTTGTTTACAGAGCCGCCAAAGATGTCAGTCACGACAAACCAAGAGTCGGCAGGGTCCCTCGTCTCCATCCATGCATCGATAAGCGCTGCGACATCCCTCGTGTCGTCATCGATATAGGCGCACAGACACTCGATTCGGTCGTTGGCGCCCATCAGAATCTCCAGAGAGCTCTTCATACCTTGGGCGAGATAACCATGACTCGCTAGCAATATCTTATTCATAGTTCTCCAATATCAATAAGACGTACTATATTGTCATAACAAAGTATATTAGCAATCTGCCCCTGCGCGGTGTGTCTATTTTCCAAATCCGCGAACGGTAACAATTGGTCGGTAAATAGACTAATCTATCTCTAATTTACAAATAGAACTTCAGTCGCTCGGTGCAGTACACCTGACGGGAGATGAAAAGCGGCTCACCGCTTGGTGCATAGCGCCTGTCGACAAACAGGAGCAAAGGGGAGTCCAGCTCCACGTTAAGGTATGCCGCCTCGAGCTCGCTCGCATAGCAGACCTCGAGCGTACGCGTGTTGGGGCCCATCTTGATCCCCTGGCGATCGAGTACCGCCATCAGCGAATCCTCGAGGGACTCATGCTCCAAAAAAGAAAGCGCAGCGGAATAGCTATTGGTTTCCAGCATCGTGGGCTTGTCATCCACAAGGCGCAGACGACGACTACGTAATACCTTTTGGGTATCGTCTACACCCAGGAACTTCGCGTCTCGCAGGCTTGGGAAGTCCCAGCCCATTGCGAGAACCCTGGTAGACGCCTGTTTTCCCGCAAGCTGGCACGAATGGGTAAAGCTCTCACGATCGTCCGCGGCATACATCTGTGTGTCCGACGAAACGAACGTGCCCTTGCCTCGGGCCCTCTCAACAAGCCCAGCATCTTCCATTTCTTTAATTGCGGAGCGAACCGTTATTCGGCTCACGCCAAATTGCTCGACGAGCTCCGCCTCGGTCGGAAGCTTATCTCCCGGGCGGTACGTGCCGTTGGCGATCGAATCAGAGAGCGCACGGACAATCTGTTTGTACAGGGGGATAACGCTATTTGCTTCAACCATATCAACCATACCTTTGCAAGGAATCAGCAGTTTATAGATAGATGACTTATATTGTATTAGAACTTTTTAGGAGTCCATATATTTTTAGGAGTCCATATATTTTCGGTAAACGGGGTGTTATTTCACTTTAGCGGGGTGCAGCGGCTACCCGCGGCATGCGTTATCAACTTAACCAGGCCAATCCGCTGGCATCGTCTTCAGTTCGCCGCAGAGCCGCGGCCCCATATGGGTATACTCTCGAGGATTCGACTCGATTCGCCCCCGCTGGGGCGTCAAAGGAGACTGCATATGCCCAACACCTCAACCGACCCGCGCGCCGCTGCTGCCGCGCTGCTGGTGCCCGGCACCACCTGCCACGGTTTTGCCGTCGAGCGCTGCGAGACCGTACCCGAGCTCGACTCGGACGCCTACGTGCTGCGCCACACTGCCTCGGGCGCTCGCCTGCTGTACCTGGCGTGCGACGACGAAAACAAGGCTTTTGCCATTGGCTTTAAGACGCCGCCGGCCGATTCCACCGGCGTGTTCCATATTCTTGAGCACTCGGTACTGTGTGGGTCGGCTAAGTTCCCCGTCAAGGAGCCGTTTGTCGACCTGATCAAGAGCTCCATGCAGACGTTCCTCAACGCCATGACCTACCCCGACAAAACCATCTACCCCGTTGCCACCACCAACGAGCAGGATCTATACAACCTGATGGACGTGTACCTGGACGCGGTGTTCAACCCGGCCATCTATACCAAGCCCACCATTTTTGAGCAGGAGGGCTGGCACTACGAGCTGGACCTGCCGGAGGGCGCCGAGAGCGAGGGCGACGACAACTCCGCGAGCCTGCGCAAGGGCACACTGCGCTATAACGGCGTAGTGTTCAACGAGATGAAGGGCGCGCTGTCCGACCCCATGAGCGTGCTGGACGACGCCGTCAACGCCGCGCTCTATCCCGACACCGCCTATGCGCACGAGAGCGGCGGCGACCCGCGCGCGATTCCCGCGCTCACCCACGAGCAGTTCCTGGACACGCACGCGCGCCACTACAATCCTTCCAACTCCTACATCACGCTCTACGGCGACCTAGACGTGGACCGCGCGCTGGCCTTTTTGGACGAGCGCTATCTGTCGCAGCCGAGTGCCGCGAGCCGCCGCATGGACGCAGCCGTTGCCGCCGGCGAGGACCCGTCCACGCTGGCGCCCAATCCGCTGGACGTGCAGGCGCCCGTGACCTGCGAGTACAAGCGCATCGAGATGGCCACCACGCCCGAGAACGCCCTGGTTGGCCTGGGTCTTGTGCTGGGCAGCGCGCTCGACCGCAAGCGCACGATCGCGGCGGATATCCTGTTCGAGGCGCTGCTGGGCTCCAACGAAGCGCCAGTTAAGAAGGCCATTCTGGCCGCCGGCCTGGGCGGCAACGTGGTGAGCTACACCGCGGCCGAAAGCCTGCAACCCTACGAGCTCATCATGCTGCAAAACGCGCAGCCCGGCGTGGCGCGCGAGCTACGTCGCGTGTTCCAGGACGCCTGCCGCGACCTGTGTGAGCACGGCGTTCCGCGCGAGCGCCTGGAAGCCATCATCAGCAGCAACGAATACGACCTGCGCCAGCGCGACTATGGCATCGCCGACGGCGTGGCCATTGCGTGCGACGCGCTGAGCACGTGGCTCTACGATGACGATGCTGCGACGCTGGCGCTCAAGTATGGCCCGGTGTACGAGGAGCTGCGCGGCGAGCTGGACGGCAGCTACTTTGAGGACCTGCTACGCGAGCTCGTGCTGGAGAACGACCACATGGCGCTGGTCGAGCTGGTGCCGGTGGACGCCGCCGAGGGCGCGGAGGGCGCCGAAGCTGCCGAGCTGGCTGCCAAGCGCGACGCCATGACCGATGCCGAGCTGGCGGACGTGGTCGAGCGCACGGCCGTGCTGCGTGCCGCGCAGGAGGCCGAGGACACGCCCGAGGACAAGGCCACGCTACCGCGTCTGCGTGTATCCGACATTGGCGCGGCGCGCCCCGAGCCGCCGCTCGTTGTGGACACGACCGCGCCCATCCCCTGCCTGCGCCACGACATCCCCACCAACCGTTTGGCCTACGCCATGCAGTACTTCGACCTGAGCTGCGTCGCATTTGAGGACCTGCCCTACGTGACGCTGCTCTGCCGCCTGCTCAAGCAGCTGCCCACGCGCGAGCATTCGGCCGAGGAACTCGACAACCTGCTTGCCGGCAAGCTGGGCTTTTTGAGCTTTACGACCGAGGTCATGACGCAACCCGACGTGGACGGCGTGCGCCCCTACCTGCTAGTGAGCGCCGGCGCCCTGTCCGAGAAGATCGATGCGCTGGCGAGCCTGCCGCGCGAGGTGTGGTCGAGCACGCTGTTGCTCGATGCTGACGCCGACCGCGTTCGCGACGTGCTCACGCAGATTCGCATTGGGCTTGAGCAGGGCTTTATCAACAACGGACACTCGGCGGCGCTGGGTCGCGCGATGAGCTACAGCTCGCCTTCGGCCGTGGTGCGCGAGCAGCTTTCGGGCGTGGACTTCTACCTGTTCCTGCGCGATCTGCTCGAGTACTTTGACGAGCGACTGGACGGCCTGCGCGCCAAGCTTGCCGAGCTGGCAGACCACATCTTTGTGGCCGATGGCTGCATGGCGAGCTTTACCGGCAGCGACGAGGACTTTGACGCGTACTGGGATGCCGCGGGCGACCTGGGGCTTGACGCGGGTGACGGCGCCGATGCCGGCCGCAACGCGCTCGTGGTGCCGGAGCCGCGCGACCGTCACGAGGCTTTCGTCATCCCCAGCGACATCTGCTTTGCTGCGCGCGCGTGCGACCCGCGCCGTCTGGGCATTGACGTGACGGGCGCCTGGGCGGTTGCCGCCAACGCGCTCTCCTACGACTACCTGTGGAACGAGATCCGCGTGAAGGGCGGTGCGTACGGATGCGGATTCCGCGCGGCCGGCGAGCGCCAGACGGCGTTCTACACCTACCGCGACCCGGCGGTCGATCCTTCGATTGAGCGCATGGAACGCGCGGGCGCATGGCTCGGCAGCTTTGAGCCCGACGAGGCCGCCTTCGAGGGCTTTATCGTGAGCTGCGTGAGCGGCATGGACGCGCCCGTGAAGCCGTACGCGCTCACCAAGCGCCGCAATACGACCTACCTGGCTGGGCTCGATCCGCACGCGCGCGAGGAGCGCCGCGCCCAGATGCTCGCGGCCACGCCCGCTGAGCTTCGCTCGCTCGGCGCCGATGTGACGCGTATTGCGGCCGTCGCACCCACCTGCGTCTTTGGCGGCCGAGACGTCATCGCCAAGAGCAACGCCGGCTTTAACGTCATCGACCTGATGGGCTAACGCACAAAGGTAGATTTTTGGGACATGCCTAAAAATCTACCTTTTCTTTTCCGCCGCTTGGGCGGGGCAGCTCAGCCCGTCCCACCAGTTTTGTCTCGATCTGTAACATCTAGGCGGCAATATCGGCTCCAGATGTTACAGATCGAGACGTTTCCGAATGGCGCCGGCTCTTTGTCTCAATCTGTAACAGCTAGGCCCATTTTTGCCGAGTTACTGTTACAGATCGAGACAAACCGCCGCAGACACCCGCCCTTCAGCAAAAACCACCCAAAGGTGTCTGTCCCTTTGGGTGGTTTGCGAGTGGGCTGTTACTTGATGAACGGGTTCAGTCTGGCCGCCAGCGGATCGAGCTTGTACATCCTTGCAAAGCATTCGCGACCATAGTCGGAATCGTTGCTCCAGCTACCCTGGTCGACGTCGTACTCTGCATCCAGACGAATCCACTCCTCCGGCTTGTTCTTCTCGTGCTTGCTGCAGAAGTAGCGCTGGTACTCGACCTCGTGCTCAAACTCAAACTCGGCATCCGAACCGCGGCCGGCATACTCGTCGACCGACGTCAGGTTGCCGTGGTCGTCGTAGTAAAACTCCGCATAGCCGCCGCGCTCGGAATCGATCCTGTCGAGCTTTCCGTCGCTGTACGAATAATCCACCGCGGCATACGAGTTCAGCGAGCCGTAATCGTTGCCGTGCGAGTCATATGCCACAGGCGAGATACGCGAAATGTTGCCGTCCTTGTCATACTCGTAGCCCGCGGTAATCGTCCACGTAGTTCCCACCGTGTCGCTCTGGCAGTCCAGCGTAAAGGACGTCACGCGATCCTTGTCGTATCCGTACGAATACACGACCGTCCGAGGATTGGCCGGGCTGGTATCGGTGTTGGTCACCATGTTGCCGTTCTGATAAATATACGTGCTCGCGCTCTCGCCGTAACCCGCATGGGTCGTCTTGTTGATCAGGTTTCCGTCCGCGTCGTAGGTAAACGTCGTGGTGCTCGACGAATCGCTCATGTCGGCATCGCAGTCGATGCGCGTGACGTTGCCGTCGGCGTCGTACGTAAACGTGTTGATGTTCACATAGCCGCCCGCCAGATCTTCTTCAATCTCAGAGATACGATGCGTCTCGTCATGTTCAACGCTGTAGCTTACGCCGCCACCTTGCTTGACGGCAGACGTGAAGCCCGTGACATAACCGTTCTCGTCACGCTCGATCTCGTAGATATCGCCGTACTGGTCCGATTTATCGGTGCCTTCATAGGACACCGGCAGCCACAGCTCGTCGAGCTGCGTGTCCTTAATGCCGCTAACCTTCGTATCCTGCGGCAGTGCCAACGTGGCGAGCTTCTTTTTACCCGAAAGATCGACGCTTTTGAGCTCCCCGGCATTTGAAAGGTCGAGCTTCTCGATGTTGTCGCAACCGTCCAGGTTAACGACGGTGACGTTGCTCGCCGAGTTAAGCTCGACGGTTTTAAGGTCGCCGCAACCCGAGAGGTCCAGGTTGACGAGTTTGTCCCCACCGTATTCCACACTGGTAACGTTGGGGAACACCTTGCCCAGGCCCTGCGTCGACGCGACGCCGTCCAGCTCGACCGACGTCACCGCCTTGGCCTCGTCGCGCGAGATGCGGCCGTCACCGTTAGTGTCGTACTTGGTCGAGACAAGCGCACGCATGCCGCTGTCCGGGAAGGTTTTCTCGTCGATAGGCGTGGTCGCGATCTGGGTGAAGTAGAACAGCGCTCCCCCGCCGACACCCGCCGCCACGGCAAGCACCGCGGCAAGGGCGATGAGGGGCTTCTTGGAACGCTTGCGCCGCACGGGCTGCTGCACGGGCACGTATTGCTGGGGAGCGGGCGTGGCAGGCCGGGGTTGCTGCGTGGCCGCGACCTGGTCGGGTGCTACGGGCGCGCCGCATACGGGGCAAAAGAGGGCGTCGTCGACAAGCGGCGTACCACACGAGCGACAAAACATGGCGGGCTCCTTTCGGTGCATTCTTTCTACGATGAAGGTAAACCCAAAAATGCAGCCCTTGTTGCGCAACATTCAGCCCAAACCACCGCAAAGGGGCGCAGTTCACAGGTGCCTTTGTGTTGGTTCGAACACTTGTTCTATACGTACACATGTTCTATAGTAGTGGTGCTTGCATCGGACTTAAACTGCAACTAGGATATAGTTGCAGAATGTGAGGCGGGATGACGCGGACCGATAAACTCATCGCCCAACTGCTTAGCTGCCCTTCGACGTATCGGTATACCGATTTTTTAAAAGTTATGGCTTCATATGGCTTTGAAATGGACAACAAAGGCAAGACATCCGGATTGCGCGTTCGCTTCTACAGGCCATCAGATGGCAGGATGTTCGTAATGCACGCGCCACATCCATCTGACGAATTGACAGCGGGGACCATTCGAAACATCGTTCGATTTCTGCAAGATGTCGGAGGTAGTCATGAGTAACGTTTTGGCATACAAGGGTTATTTCGCCCCAGTCGAGTTCGATGCCGAACAGCATGTGCTAACCGGTATGGTCACTGGCATTAGGGACGCAATCGTATTTGAAGGCTCCACGGCTGAAGAAGTGGAGCAATGCTTCCACGACGCCGTCGACGATTACCTTGAGTTTTGTGCCGAGAAGGGCAAGGAACCCGAGCGGGCTTTTAAGGGGTCGTTCAACGTAAGAACGGGCTCTGAGCTCCACAAGCAAGCGGCGCTGGCAGCGGCAAAGAAGGGTGAGTCACTCAATAAGTTTGTGACTGAAGCGATCGCCGCGGCGTTATAGCATTAACGCATAGGCCCAAACAACCACAAAGGGAGCAGTTCACAGGCATATTTGCGGTAGCTTTACTGCCCATATCGCGTTTGCCCAGATAAAACCTGCCAAAATAAACCCGTCCCTTTTTGGTAGGCTGGGAGATGAGACCGGGATGGATAAGGCTGAGTTGCGGCGGGCGGTGATTGCCCGGCGCAATGCTCTTGATTTGGATGTTCGGGCGGCAAAGTCCGCCGCTATCTGCGCGCGGCTTGTTGAGCTGATGGAGCCCAGCGGCGCTGCGGGCCAACGCACCGTTGCCGTCTATGCCGCGATGGGTTCCGAGGTCGACCCAGCCGCGTTTGCCGCCGCGGCCGTCGCGCGTGGCTGGCGCGTGGCCTATCCGTGCATGCTCTCGGCAACAGACGCCATGGCTTATGGCCAGCGCATGTGCATGCGGGCAGTCTCTGCTTGCAATGCGTCCGAGGCCCCGTTTATCGCCCACCCTACGCGGGCCTTCGCAGCCACGGACGTCGACAGCGACCACTTCCCCATCGTGCCCGCCGCCGAGCTCGACATGGTTGTCGTGCCACTCGTGGCTTTCGACCGCACCGACGCGCGCCTGGGCTACGGCGGAGGCTGCTACGACCGCTACCTGCCCACAGTTGCACCTGAATGCCAAATCGTCGGCATCGCCTTTGACGAACAGCGTGTCGACCACGTTCCCACCGACGCCCACGATCTGCCACTGCCCAACATCGTCAGCGCCTAAATGCCAGCGTACCTCCCGGCAGCCTAGTGCTCCTCGCCGGCGCGGGCCAGGTCGTAGGGTGTGGTCTGGTAGACGTAGTAGTTGAGCCAGTTGGTGTAGAGCAGCTGAGCCTGGCTGCGCCAGACGTTGCGCGGCTCGGCGGTGGGGTCGTCACCTGGGAAGTAATGCGCCGGCACCTGGGGGTTGAGCCCGCGCTTCACGTCGCGCTCGTACTCCAGACGCAGCGTATCGGTATCGTACTCGGGATGGCCAAAGACAAAGAAGCGGCGGCTGTCGGTCGACTTGACGATGTACAGGCCCACCTCGTCGGACACAGCCACGACCTCAAGCTGCGGCTCGGCCTCCACGTCCTCGCGGCGCACATCGGTGTTGCGCGAATGCACGGCATAGAAGCGGTCGTCGAAGCCGCGGACCAGCGGGCTTTGCGGCTTCACCAGATAATGCTCGAACACGCCACTCGCCTTTGCCGGTAGATCGTACTTCTGGATACCGTAATGATGGTACAGGCCGGCCTGTGCGCCCCAACAAATGTGCAGCGTAGAGTGCACGTGCGTGGTGGACCAGTCCATGATCTGGCAGAGCTCGGGCCAGTAGTCGACCTCTTCGAACGGCATCTGCTCCACCGGCGCGCCCGTGATGATCAGGCCGTCGTAGTGGATGTCGCGGATGTCGTCGAACGTGCGGTAGAACGTCTCCAGGTGGCCGGCGCTTACGTGCGTGGCCTCGTGCGTCGTGGTGCGCAGCAGGTCCCCCTCCCCCTGCAGCGGCGTATTGGAGAGCTTGCGCATGATTTGCGTCTCGGTGGCGATCTGGGTGGGCATGAGGTGGAGGATGAGCACGCGCAGCGGGCGGATGTTCTGGTGC
>JAUMSH010000060.1 GCA_031292915.1 Collinsella sp. | reverse complement strand
GCGGTCGGCGAGGAACGTCACGGCGTCATAGTTCAGGCGCGTCTCGGCGACCTTCTCCATGCCGCGGTGCACGTAGAACAGACGGTAGTCGGCGTCGACGATCGTCTCGCCCTCGACGAACAGGCGGAAGTGGCCGGGCTCGTCGGAGGTGATGTGCAGCGGTCCCATGGGAACGAGCGTGGTCTCCTTGCCCTTGGTGTCGGCCAAGAACTCGTAGTTTTCCATGTCGCTCGCGGGGGCGGGGCGGAAACGGTAATCCATCGAATCCTTGCGCAACGGGTACAGCCCGCTGGGCCAATCGTCGGGAAGCACCAGGCGACGGCGGTCGGGCAGACCCTCGGGAATCAGGCCAAACATATCGCGCAGCTCGCGCTCGCCCCACACGCAGGCGGGGACGAACGGCGTCACGGACGGGAACGTCATCTTGGCGGGGTCGACCTCGGCACGCACGGTAACCCAGCCGGGGTCCTCCCCCTCCATGGAGATGACGTAGTACACGGCGTAACGGCCGCACAGGCTGCGCTCGTCGTTGCCGACAATCACAGGAATCCAGCCGTAGCGCTCGTAATACAGGTAGTGGACGGCCTCGGGCAGACGGTCCAGCTTGACGGTGATCGTCAGCTGGTCCTCGCACTGCCATTCGACCTTCTCGATAGCGCCCGGCACTGCAGCACGCAGGGCCTCGACGTGGCTTTCGCAGCGACGAGCGTAGTCCTTCTTTTCAGGTTCTGCCATGGTGCTAATTCACCTCACTTGTCTTGGTCTGGGAACTGAACACCATGCGGTAGAGAGGGGCCTCGTGGAGCTCTTCGACGCTCTGGTTCAAAACGACGGACGTTGCATCCTCGACGCCGTTCGTGATGGCGACCGGGGTGGCGATACCGAACCACATGACCACGATCGCGAGGGCGATCTCGGGGATGATCATGAGGGCGGGCACCTCGTGGCGCTTCATGCCCTCGGGCGCCTTGCCGAAGATGGACTTGAGCGCGATGCCGGTAAGGGCGAAGTACACGCCGGTGAGGCCGATGGCCACGAGCACGACCACCCAGATGGGACCGGACTGAACGCCGGCCACGAAGGTGAGGAACTCGGAGATGAACAGGGCGAACGGCGGGAAGGCGGCGAGCGCGAGCAGGGCGATGATGGTGAGCGCTGCCGTGACGGGAGCGATCTCGACGACGCCCTTGATCTTGTTCAGGTCGCGGGTGTGGTAGATGTGCTGGATGTTACCGGCCATGCAGAAGGCGAGCGCCTTCGTGAAGCCGTGGAAGATGCAGTGCAGCAGGCAGGCGGCGATACCGAGCGGGCCACCGATACCCAGGCACAGCGCGACCACGCCGACGTTGTCGACGGAGGAGTACGCGAAGCGGCGCTTGATATCGTCCTGCTTAAAGATGCACAGGGCAGCCACCAGGATGGACAGCGTGCCCAGGATGAGCAGGAGCGTTCGCGGATAGGTGTCGCCCACCGTGATGATGGACAGGGAGTAGAAGCGGATGATCACCAGCATGGCGCACTTGAGCAGCACGCCCGAGAGCAGCGCGGAGACCGGGCTCGGAGCCTGGGAGTGCGCGTCGGGCAGCCAGGTGTGCATGGGGAACAGGCCCGCCTTGGTGCCGAAGCCGATGACGATGAACGCGAACGCGAGGCGCACGAGCATCGGGTCGAACTGGTCGGCGTAGGGCATGATGGAGGTGAGGAAGGCGGCCTCATGCGCGTTGGGCATGATATCGGCGGCGTTCGCGTAGATGAGCAGCGTGCCGAACAGGCCGAAGGCCACACCGGCGGTGCAGACCATCGCGTACTTCCAAGACGCCTCGAGCGCCTGCTTGTTCTTGTAGATGCCCACGAGGAACACGGTCGACAGCGTAGTGGCCTCGACCGCCGCCCAGGTGAGGATGATGTTGTTGGACAGGCAGGCGAGCAGCATCGTGAAGACGAACAGGCTGAACAGCGCGTAGTACTGCTTGGTGCGCTCGGCCGGCATGGTCTTCTCCTCGATATCGATCTTGATATAGGAGATGGAGTACACGCCGGTGATGAACCCGATGATGCCTACCAGAAGGACGAAGATCGACGAGAGCGAATCGAGATGGAGCCACAGGCCCAAAGCGTCGATATTCTGCCCGCTCGAGAGCATGGTTCCCGCGGTGACGACCGAAAGGACAAGGGTCGCCGCGACGGAGATGGTGTTGAGCCCCGCGAAGACGTTGTAGGACGTCGTCTTGGGGAGCGCAGCCATAATCAGGGAGAACACGAGAGGACAAGCGAGCAGGGCGACCGTCAGCATTGAAACATCCATGGCCTACCCCTTCAATTCGGTCAGGTCGTGGGAGTCGAGCGACTTGGTGTCGTTCCAAATCCTCACGACGACGGCGGACATGATGATGACGGCGAAGATGGCGTCGGTGGCGATGCCGATCTCGATGATCTCGGGGGCCGTGGGCGCGAGCAGAGCGAGCGTCACGTGGCTACCGTTCTCCATAAGGCAGTACCCGAAGATCTGCTTGAGGATGTTGCGCTGGGAGATGATGCACGTGAGGCCGACGAAGAAGTGCGCGAAGCTGATGGCGAGGGCCGGAGTGGCCACCTCGGCGGTGGGCAGGCTCAGGCGCGTGACCACCGCGAAGCAGACGGCCACCTCCAGACCGGTGAGGATGATGGTCCAGGCCGGCTTGATGGAGGAGGTCAGCGTGCTATCGGCAGGCGAACCCATCTTCTTGTAGGCACGGTTGAGAATGAACGGAACGAGGATCACCTTGGTGACGAAGGCCGACGCGGCCCACATGAGAAGCTCGGTGGCACCGGTGGTGAGGCCCAGGGTGAGCAGCACGCCCACCAGGACAACCGACTGGATCGCGTACCACTTGATGGCGGACGGGATGGTCTTCGAGACGACCACCATGGTGGAGGTCACGATCAGAAGACCGCCCAGGATATTGACTAACGAATAACCCATGTCCTACCTCCTAACCCATCCAACTAGAGGACAGAGGACCGGCGACGACGACCATGATCATGAGGACGACGAACACGAACGCCATGGCGCGCGGAAGGGGCTGGCCGGCGGCCACGGTCTCGCTCGGCTCACCGGGCAGGACCTTACCCATCCAACGCAGGAACCATGCGAAGGTGGCGACGGTCTCGACGACCATGACGCACACGAGGACAAAGATGACCGTGTTGGTAGCACCAACCGCGAAGCCACCGGAAATGATCTGGAACTTGGAAAAGAACGTGCTCATGGGGGGCACGCCGGCGATAGCGGTCGCGGCGACCGCAAAGCCCACGCCCGTGACCGGGTACTTCTTCATGAGGCCCTGGATCTTGGGCAGCATACGGGTTCCCAGCGTGAAGCTGAGAGAGCCAGCGATGAGGAAGAACAGGGTCTTGGTGAACGCGTGGTTGAAGATGTGCTCGACGGCGCCGTTAAACGCCATCTGGCTTCCGAACACGGAGAGGCCCAGGCCAAAGAACACGTAGGCGAGCTGCGCGATCGTCGAGAAGGCGAGCAGGCGCTTCATATCCTTCTGGGGCAGGTACATGAGGAAGCCGAAGAGCATGGTCACGACGGCGTCGATGATGGCGACCCAACCGACGATCTCGGGGATATCGCCGGCGCTCGCAAGAGCGCGGGCGAACACGCACACGCCGACCTTAACCATGGACGCGCCATGAAGGTAGGCGGAAACGGGCGTGGGGGCCTCCATTGCGGAGGGCAGCCACATGTAGAGCGGGAACTGGGCGGACTTGGCCCAAGCAGCGAACAGGATGAGCAGCAGCACGACGGTCTTCATACCGGAATCGAGCTGGGAGATCGCGCTCAGCGCGAACGTGCCGGTTCCGGCGAACAGGAAGGCCGCGCCGATGTAGAGTCCCAGAGCGCCGATATGGGTGATGATGAGCGCCTTCATACCGGCCTTCTTGGCCGTGGGCGTCATGTAGTAGCTGATGAGGCCCCAGGAGCACACACCGGTGATCTCGAAGAAAACGAGCTGGCCGACGATGGTGGAGCTGTAGGCGAGACCGGCCATGGCGCCGATGAACGTGGAGAAGTACACGTAGAAGCGACGACGGGGCGCGTCGGGATGCTCCTTATTCTTATCGCTCATGTACGGGAACGAATAGATGACGACGAGCAGGCCGATAGCGACGAACGCGGGTGCGAGCAGCGTGCTCATCCGGTCGAATATGAAGCCCATGACCAAGGTCTGGCCCATACTCGCCCAGGTTACATCGACCGCGTTCATGCCGTTTCCGGCAAACGTCGCGGCCAAGCCAACGGAAGCGACCGTGGCGATGCCGCCGGCAAAGGCGCAGATCCATTTAGCGTAGGGACGCGGCAGCATGACGATGAGCAGGGAGCCCAGCATGGGGACGGCGATCGCCACCATGGCAAAGAGGGACAAGCTCGATTCGATTGACATAGTTTCTCCCTTCTCCCTACACGCCTACGACGACGAAGACGAACGCGAGGACCGCGATGCCGACGACGGCCCAGGTCTGGTTACCGAGCACCTTGAAGCGCGAACGGGAAACGGAGTTCTCGAGCACGCCGCAGACGACGAAATCGACCAGGCACTTGACAAGGAAGACGACGGCGCCCACGAGAGCGGTGACGCCGATGGTCGCGGGCTCTCCCCAGGGGATGAAGATGGAGGTGAACCAAGCGACGACCACGACCTGCTTCATGCCCATGGCGAGCTTCATCATGGCCAGGGACGGGCCGGAGAGCTCGGCGAGCGGGCCCTCCTGGAGCTCCTGCTCGGCTTCGGCCTGATCGAACGGAAGCTTGCCGAGCTCCATGTAACAGGCGGCCGCGAAGGCGACGCCGGCGAGGATAACGGCGACGACGCTCGAGACGTTGCCCGTAACGATGTGCTGACCCATGGTCGCAATGTCCGTGGAGCCGCACACGATGGCAACGGTGAACAGCGCGATGAGCATGGACGGCTCGATGAGCACGCTCATGAGGAGCTCGCGGATACCGCCGAAGCCCGCGTAGGCGTTGGAGGAATCCACGCCGGACAGCGCGAAGAAGAAGCGGGACAGCGCGAGCGCGTACATGATGGTGATGGCGTCACCAAAGACGGGCATGGGGCTCTGGAGCGTGAACATGGGCAGGCCCATGGCGAGCATAAACGACACCGCGAGGAACAGCGGCGGCATGATGCGCAGCACGAAGCTCGAGTCGGAACTCACGGACTCGGGACGCGCCATGAGCTTCGCGAGGTCCCGGTAATCCTGAAGGATGGACGGACCGCGGCGATTGTGCATCTTCGCGCGAATCACACGGGCGAGGCCGGAGAAGAAGGGCGCGACCAGCATGACCACGAGGCCCTGCGCCATCGCAAGAACGATGTTCATAATATCCTCTCCCCTCTCTAGACCATGACCACGGCGAGCACGAGGAAGACCACGAGCGCCGCGACGATGTAGCAGATGTATACGGAGTAGTTGCCGCCCTCGATCTTGGAGGCGAGGCCGGCCAGCTTGTCGGCACCCTCGCTCGGTGCATCGACCAGGAAACGGTCGGGCAGGGGCTCGACGCCCTGGGCGACACCGGTGAGCTTCTGGAACACGTGCGCGATGGACCAGCAGATCTTGGTGCATACCTCGCGCAGGGTGTAGAGCGGGCCCATGAAGAGTTCGACGTCGGACGCGAAGCTCGTGGCGACGACGGGCATGTGCTCGTTGGGCTCGTAGCCGCACGCCCAAGGGTCGGTCTTCTTAGCGGGGGCCTTGGCGCCGAGGCAGGACCTCAACGCGAACGCGAGGCCGGTGAGGACCACGAGCGCGATGGCGATCGCGGGGGTGGAGGTGGCGGCACCGGAAATCTCGTTCACGAGAGACACGCCCGAGGTGGCTGTGACGGCGGAGCCGGCAAGCACGCTCTGGGCGACGTCGCCCAGAACCGGGGCGATGACCGGGGAGCCGATTCCCAGTACCACGCAGATGGCCGCGAGGAGCATCTGCGAGAACAACATCGGAGCCGGGGACTCCTTGGCGTTCGCGGCCTCCTGGGAACGAGGGCTGCTCGCGAACGAGACGCCGTAGGCCTTCACGAAGCACGTGACGGCCAGGGCACCGGTGATGGCGAGGGCGGCCGCGGAGGCGACGGCGAACACCATGACGACCGGGTCGGAGAGCGTCGAGATGTTGAACAGGGACTGGTAGGTGAACCACTCGGAAACGAAGCCGTTGAGCGGCGGGATGGCCGAGATGGCAAGAGCACCGATGAGGAAGCAGACGGCCGTGACCGGCATGCGGCGGAACAGACCGCCCATTTTCTCCATGTTGCGCGTACCCGTGGCATAGAGCAGGGAGCCCGCGCCGAGGAACAGCTCGCCCTTGAACATGGCGTGGTTGAGCGTGTGGTAGAGGGCGGCCATGAGCGCGATCGTCGCGATGACGTCGTTGCCCAGGGCGTGCGCCGTCATGGACGCGCCGACACCGAGCAAGATGATGCCGATGTTCTCGACGGAGTGATAGGCAAGCAGGCGCTTGATGTCGTGCTCGTGGAGGGCGTAGACGACACCCAGGACCGACGAGATGGATCCGAAGACCAGGACCATGAGGCCCCACCAGAGCTGGACGCCCGAACCCGCGAGCAGGTCGAGACCGACCTTGAGGATTCCCAGGATGCCGATCTTGATCATGCCGCCGGACATGAGGGCGGACACGTTGGACGGCGCCTCGGGGTGCGCCTGGGGCAGCCAGGAGTGCAGCGGAATGATACCGGCCTTCGCGCCAAATCCGAAGAACGCGAGGACGAAGCACGCGGAGGAGACGGCGGGTCCAAAGTCATGCGTACGGAAATCACTGAAGCTGAAGGAACCGCCCACGCCGTTGGTCATGAGCAGGAAGCTCGCCATGATGAGAACGAAGCCCACGTGCGCGATGACGAAGTAGAGCCAACCGCCCCTAATGGAGTTCTTGTTCTCCTCGATAACGACAAGGAAGTAGCTCGTAAGGGACATGAGCTCAAAGGCGACCAGGAACCAGAACACGTTGTCGGCGGTGATGACGAGCATCATCGAGGCGACGAAGGTGTTCATAAAGAAGCCGGCGCGCCCGACCTTGCCCGGGTACTCGTCGAAGTAGGACAGACCGTAGATGAAGCCCGCAAAGGCGAGAATCGAGATGAGGACCACGATCAGGCCCGCAAGGCCGTTGAGCAAGAGCTCGAGACGGGCGAACGGGAAGAAGAAGACCGTGTTGAGGGACGAAACGTCGCCAAGCACGGCCTCGAGGCCCGCGATGAACGAAAGCACCGCGGCGACGGCGCCGATAAGGCAGCCGGCGGTCTTGGCGGCGTTATCGGCCTTGATCAGCAGAACCGAGGCGAGCGCACCGATGCACGAGACGGCAAGCGATGCGATAAACAGCGTCATGCTATCCATTGTTTTCGCTCCCTTCTGCTTTCTCGGACAGGCCCTGGGCCACAGCGGTAACGTCGACGGCCGGACCGTTTTCGATCGAGCGCAGGCGCTTGGCCTCGTCGAGCTCGCGATCGGCCGCGCCGCCCATGACGGTCAGCGCCTTGGTGGGGCACGCCGCCACACAATGCGGGCCGTCCGGATCGAAGGCGCACAGGTCGCACTTG
>JAUMSH010000045.1 GCA_031292915.1 Collinsella sp. | reverse complement strand
GTAGCGCACATGACCCACGGCCAGCTGACCGGAGAGCGTCGACAAGTCGGCATTGGAGAACACGCGGTCGAGCAGGCCCAGATCCTTGCGGACCATAACCGTACCGCCGTCACCAACAGCGATTCCCGCCGATTCTTGGCCGCGGTGCTGCAGTGCACGCAGGCCAAAGTACGTCAGTCGAGCCACGTCGCGATCGGGCGCCCAGACACCAAAAACGCCGCATTCCTCATGCAGCTGGTCGGAGTCCGGATCATACGTCGACATGGTGTTCACCTGTCCCGCGGCACGCTCGGCCGCGCGGATGGTTTCTTGAGACATGGCATCCCCTCAGAGCCTCGTATTTTGGCGTTACCCGCCTTATTATACGCACGGCGCGACGCGCTCCCCAGCGCATGAGCAGCGCTTTTTAAAAGCCCACCGAGCTAATAATCCGTTTTGCGGCCAAACATTTTATCGGCTTGTCCAGTGCAAGCGCCCGCGCTCCCAGATGGCCGCCGCGCCCACCGTTGAGGGTTGCATTGTTGCAATTGGGACGTTCGTCCTGTCTTTTAGCTGGTCGTCGGCGTATCCTTGTAGGCTACTACAAGACGAGAAAGGTAGCGTATGGATCGAAATCAACTCGACCCCAGTGTCCCCAGCACCACGGAGGCCAAGAAGGTCCCCCTTATCATCAAGGTCTACGCAGTCCTGTGCACCCTATCTGGCGTGGGCACGCTCCCGTCAGTCGCCGTCTTTATGTGGCAGGTCATCACCGCACTCATTAACGGCAACGTCGCCGCTAAGCTCGGTGATAACACCCTGGTCGCGGTTGGCCTTATCGTCGCCGGCATTATGCTCTCGGCGGCAAGCGCGATCATCTTGATCGTCTTTGGCCTGGACCTCATCAAGGACCAGCGGCGCAATGCCGCCCGCCTGTCTTACGTCCTCATCGCATTTACCGTCGTGGAGCTTTTAGTTGACGTGATGCTCCAGGGCATCGGACCCTTCCTGCTGCGCCCCGCCGTCCAGCTTGTCATCCTCATTGCGCTGTCGGCCACCGTCGACCCCACGCTACGCCAGGAGCGCGAACTGCAGCGCCGTCTGCAAGAGATGCTCGACCGCGATGCCGCCGCCGAGGGGATGCTCGGCCGCGACGAAACCGGCGAGGGCTACATCAAGCTCAACTACTTCAACCTGTTCTGGGTATTCTTCGTCTGCAGCGTGTTAGGTCTCATTCTCGAGGAAGTCTGGCATATGGTCGTCGTCGATCCCGGCGTCTATCAGGACCGTGCCGGTATGCTATTTGGCCCCTTTAGCCCCATCTACGGATTTGGCGCGGTGCTCATGACCATGGCGCTCAACCGCTTCTATAAAAAGAATCCTCTGATCATTTTCCTGGTAAGTGCCCTGATCGGCGGCGCTTTCGAGGTGTTTGTAGGCTGGTTTATGCAGACCTCATTTGGCGTGGTGTCGTGGAGCTATTCACACATTAGGCTATTCGGCATGCCCGATCCCATCGCGGTATTGACCGGGGGACGCACATGCACGCCGTTTGCCTGCATGTGGGGCCTGGGTGGCCTCATCTGGATCAAGGTCTTGCTGCCGCGCCTGCTTAAGCTCATCAATATGATTCCATGGAAACGCCGCTACTCTGCTACCGTCATCCTGACCGCCGTCATGTTGATCGACGGCGTCATGACGTTGCAATCGCTCGACTATTGGTATCAGCGCGTCAACGGAACCGTTCGAAATATTCCCGTCGCACAGTTCTATGACAAGCATTTCGATAACGAATATATGGAGAACCGTTTTCAGAGTATGACCATGAGCCCCAAGGACGCCACACGCGTGTAGCAAACGCCAGAGCAAAATAGCTCCAACACATCAAAGCCCGCTGGCAGATCTACATGAACTGCCGGCGGGCTTTCGCTATAGACAGACTCGGATTGCCGACGAGGCCTTACGCCTCGCGCTCGACCTCGCTCACGCACTCGTTCTTGATGGTGCCGACGAGCGACTGCAGCGCATCGACCACATGCGGCCGAATGTCTCCGCCAATGAGCACGAGCATGATGTCGTCGCCCACGGTAAGCTCGCCGCTCGCCAGCCACACGCGCACATAGCCGATACCCGGCATCGTGCGCGTCGCCTCGATAGCGGCCTGCACCTTTTCGGCATCGAAGCCAAACACCATGCCGCCCACCTTGTGGCCTGGCGCCACGCCATCGGTCTCGACTCCGCGCACTTCGGCCTTGGGCGTCGCGCGCACCACGCCGTTGTGTGTCAGGTACATCCCACAATCAGCCGCCGAAACATCGGCCTTGGCTTCGCGCAGCCAAGCATCAACCGAAGGCATCGATTTGCCGTTCTCAAGCATCATTTCTCCTTTCACCGTCATTGAGTAGCCCATAATCTATTCCTCGACCGGCGTGAGCACCATGACGGCACGTGTGTTGCTCAGCGATAACGAACGACAGGTCACAAGCGTTACGACCTTGGTTGCCGAAGCGGCACGATCGATGGCATCGCTCGCCACGGCAGAGGCACCGTCGAGCATCTCGGACAGGTAGTTCTTGAGCCCGTCGTCGCCCTCAAAATTGGTCGTGCGCGCCTTGGCATACGTGTCCTCGACAACTTTGGTCGCCAGTGGTCGCAGTTTATACGTAGCATCGCGCGTGATGTAATACACGTACTCGATGCTATCGAACGTCGCTTGGTCGGTGGTGTCCGAAATCACGTTGAACATCGACCCATCGTTCATATGGTGGCCGTAGATCGTGGTCTGCTGATCCACCATGCCCGGCGCGGTGTCGTCGCTATCCAAGAAGATGGCACCGGACGCGTTAGCCGTACCGTCAAACAGCGTGTTGAGGTATTTGGAGTTGTTGTTGGTCTGCACGACGGGATAGTTGATGTTGGTGCCGGGCGCGTAAATCCAACCCACAACCTCGGGATTCGTCTGGGCAAGTGCATCAAAGTCGATAATCGGCACGCCGCTGGCGTCCTTGTCGCTTATATATTGCTTCTCGATTTTCTGATACGAATCGCTCGCCTGCTTATAGCCAATCTGAGCATTAATAAAGATAGCGGCGGCGGCGACAATCAGACCGATGCCGATGATGATGAGCAGAATGGGAATAATGGAGCGGCGCTTTTTGCGCGGCGGCTCGGTGTAATCCGACGGCGCGGCATGCGATGAAGACCGGGGCGGCTTCTTAGCGTTGCTATAAGATGAAGGTCGATATGCGGCTGGCGCGTCCTGTCGACGATGCGTCGCCGGTGTCACGGGGCGCAGCGCGCGCGGCTGCTGAGGAGAGGATGCCCGACCCTGCTGCGCCGCATGGGCAGCACCCGGCTTCGATGGATCGGGAATCTGAGAAGCCTTGAATCGTTTTCCCTGATAGTCGGACATGGCTCTCCTTATACTGCGGTGAAACGGCAGAACGCCTAGGCGTCGGCCATCTCCTGCTTCATCTTCTCGATAACCTTGCGGTACTCGGGGTCGCAAGCGCCTAGAATCTGCGTGGCGTAGATGGCGGCGTTCTTGGCGCCGTTGATGGCAACGCAGGCCACGGGCACGCCCGAAGGCATCTGCACCATCGACAGCAGCGAATCCATGCCGCCCAGGTCACTCGTCTTCATAGGCACGCCGATGACCGGCAGCGGCGTAAAGGCAGCCACGACACCACCCAGGTGAGCGGCCTTGCCGGCGGCAGCGATAATCACTTTGATGCCGCGATCGGCAGCAGTCGAAGCCCACTCGTGGACCTTCGCCGGTGTGCGGTGTGCGCTCGCAATGACAAGCTCATAGGGCACGCCCAGCGCCTCGAGCTCGACGGTGCAGCCTTCCATAACACCCAGATCGGACTTGGAGCCCATGATGATCCCGACAACCGGCTTTTGATCTGCCATAAACAAAGACCTCCTGTTGAGAGCGGCGACGCGGCCAATCCGCGACCCTTAACTACTGAGAGTAGTATAGCTGCTCCCGTCCCTGCGGTCTTTGTGGCGCTTCGCGGGCGGGCCAGGCTTTATCTTCACTCCGGTTGCTTCGCAAAGTCGTTCAGATAAAGCCTGGCCCGCCCGCGAAGCGCCCTGCGACCTACCGGGAATTGCTATGACGTACGTTGGCTGAAATATTAACGTGGGATCCGCCGTTCGAACGAACGGCGGATCCCACACTCACTTTTTATTCAGCCCTAGTCATCGCGCAAAGCCCCTTCGGCAGCACACGGTGCAGCCAAGTCACCGCAGGCCGGGGCGGAGGGGGCCGAATTTGCCACTGAGCGACTCTGCTTGCAGCCGGAGCGAAGGGGGAAATTCGGCCCCCTCCGCCCCGGCCGGACAGGTCACACTACACCGTGTGCTGCGGCAGGTCCTGCAGAGCGATGACGTCCATGCCCATGTCGTTGGCGCTGCCGTGACCCTGCTGGTCCTCGCGCACGGCCTCGATGGCACTCACGTACGTGTTGGCCGCAGACATCGCCGTCACGCAGGTCACGCCACGACGGACGGCCTCGGTGCGCAGTAGATAGCCGTCGCCGCGCGAACCCGGGCCGTACGGCGTGTTGATGATTACCGCGATCTTGCCATCGGCGATGAGGTCACCGATGTTGGGGCGCTCGCCGTCATGCGGGCCGCTAATCTTCTCCACGACCTCGCACGTCACGTTGCCGCCACGCAGCACGCGCGCCGTACCCTCGGTGGAGCAGATGTCAAAGCCCAGGTAGCGCAGGATGCGGGCTACCGAAAGGATATGGCGCTTGTCGCGATCGCACACGCTAATGAACACCTTGCCGGCGCTCGGATCGGGCAGTTTGTAGTCGATCGCCAGCTGCGTCTTGGCATATGCCTCGGGATAGCTCTTGGCGATACCCATGACCTCGCCCGTCGACTTCATCTCGGGCCCCAGGATAACGTCGGCACCGGGGAAACGACCCCAGGGCATAACGGCTTCCTTCATGCAGAACCAGTCCAGCTGACGCTCGTCGCTCGGCAGGCCCAGGCTCGCGATGGAATCGCCTGCCATGATACGCGCCGCGCACTTGGCCAGCGGCACGCCGGTGGCCTTGGAGATAAACGGCACGGTGCGGCTGGCACGCGGGTTTGCCTCGATCACGTAGACGGTCTCGCCCTTGATGGCGTACTGCACGTTGACCAGGCCGCGTACGCCCAGCGCCATCGCGATGCGGCGCGTGGTCTCGCGAAGCTTTGCCTGCAGGCTCTCGCTAAAGCTGAACGGCGGGATGCAGGTCGCGGAGTCGCCAGAGTGGATACCGGCCTCCTCGATATGCTCCAGAATGCCGCCAATGTAGACCTCTTCGCCATCGCACAGGGCGTCGACATCAGACTCGATCGCACCCTCCAGGAAGCGGTCCAGGTACACCGGGTAGTCGGGGCTAATGCGCGCGGCCTCGGCCATGTAATCGCGCAGGTGCTCGGCATCGTAGGCGATCATCATGCCGCGGCCGCCCAGCACGTAGCTCGGACGTACCAGCAGCGGGTAGCCAATGTGCGCGGCCACGGCCTCGGCCTCCTCAAACGAGGTGGCCTGGCCCGCCGGCGGGTACATGATGCCCAGCTTGTCGAGCAGGGCGGCAAAACGCTCGCGATCCTCGGCAAAGTCGATGGCATCGGGCTTGGTACCCATGATGTTCACGCCGCTCTCCTCGAGCATGCGCGCCAGCTTAAGCGGGGTCTGGCCGCCGAGCGTCACCACGACGCCGTCGGGGCGCTCAACATCGATGACGTCCATGACATCCTCGTAGGTGAGCGGCTCAAAGTAAAGGCGGTCGGACGTGTCGTAGTCGGTCGAGACGGTCTCGGGATTGCAGTTGACCATGATGGTCTCAAAACCACGGGCCGCCAGTGCATAGCTCGCATGCACACAGCAGTAGTCGAACTCGATACCCTGGCCGATACGGTTGGGGCCGGCGCCCAGGATCATCGCCTTGGGCTTGTCCGCCGGCGTGGTCTCATCGGGAGCCACGCACTTCTTGGCATCCGGGCTCGTGCGGTAGATGTTCTCGTACGTCTTGTAGTGATATTCCGTGGCGCTCGAGAACTCCGCAGCGCAGGTATCGACCGTCTTCATGCTGGGAACCACGCCCAGACCCTTGCGATAGGCGCGCACAAAGCGCTCGTCCGAGCCGGTCAGCGCGGCGATCTCGGCGTCGCTCGTGCCGTACTGCTTGAGCAGACGCATCGCGTCGGCGTCGATATCCTCCACACGCAGGCCGCGGATGCTCTCCTGAACCTGCACCATGTCGTTGATACGGTTGAGGTACCACGGATCGATACCGCAGATGCCATGGATACGCGCAACGTCCCAGCTGCGGCGCAGGGCCTCGACCACAAAGAAGATGCGGTGCTCGGTCGGCGTGGCCACGGCCTGAGCGAGCTCGTCGTCGCTCAGCTTATCGGCACCCTCCTTGCCACCGGCGCAGATACCCTGGTGACCGTCCTCCAGCGAGCGCATGGCTTTGCCGAAGGCCTCCTCAAAGGTGCGGCCAATCGCCATAATCTCGCCCACTGCCTTCATGCGCGTGGTGAGCGTGGGGTCGGTACCCTTGAACTTCTCGAAGGCAAAGCGCGGCACCTTGACCACACAGTAGTCAATCGTGGGCTCAAAGCAGGCGGGCGT
>JAUMSH010000032.1 GCA_031292915.1 Collinsella sp. | reverse complement strand
GGCTCATCTCGGCAAGGTTTGCGCCCTTGCCGCCAAGCACGAAGTTCATGGACTTGTCGCCCTCAGTGACACAGGTGCCCTGGGCGTCGGTTCCAAAACGGTAAACCCTCTTGCAATCGCTCACGATACTTCCCCTTCCATGCACTTACGCGCACGACCGTGGTAACGAATCGACCCACCGGATGCGGGCCGTGAGGGAACTATACGGCGCGTTTTGGGCAGGCTTGAGCAGAGGGTGCGCGGTTTGGTAAACGTGCTAAAACTGGCGGTAAACGGTAGGTAAAGGTGGTTACCTTATGAAGATACCACTGTAAGAAAGTGCAGGTCAGATGCGATATTTTTGCTAAATCGCTTTATCAAAATGCTGCTACTATTAGGCTCGACGGGCGGCGCGGCGGGCACGGGCTTCTTGGATTTCCTCCAAGTGGCTAATGATCTCGGCAGCGCTTTCCTCGATGGCCTTGCCGTCGGTACGCACCACAAAGCAGCCTAGACGCTTCATGAGGGCGCGAGCTTCCTCGAGCTCGCTGTGCACGCTCTCGGGCTCGGCATAGGAGCCGGCAACGGCACGAGCGTAGTCATCGCCCAAGCGGCTATCGCGAATTTCGGAAATCACATCGACGGTCGAAATCAGGCCGAACAGGCGCATCGGGTCGACCTCGTAAATCGACTTCGGCGGCTCCATGCCATGGGCCAACGGAACATTGGCAACCTTGTAGCCCTGATAAGCCAGATACATCGACAGCGGCGTCTTGGACGTGCGCGATACGCCCAGCAGCACGATATCGGCACCCGACAAATCGTCGCAACCGCGCCCGTCATCGTGCTCAACGAAATATTCCATGGCCTCGATACGATGGAAATAGCGGTCATCGGTCCTGTGAATCACGCCCGCGACGCCTTTGGGCGGCACACCGATGAGCGACGATAGCACGGCGAGCGTCGGGCCGATCAGGTCGACCGAGCGGATATGCAGCATACCCAGGTAATCGAGCACGCGGGCGCGCAGCGCCGGATCGACAATGGTATGGAACACGGCAATATCGCGATGGTCTGCATCGACACGCGGGCCCACAAATGACTTGACCTGCTCCACGGAGGTCACCTTGGGCAGGCGTAAAACGCGAAAAGCCCCTTCATCAAATTGCCCGGACGCCGCAAGAACCACCTCACAAGCGGTATCGCCGAGCGAGTCGGAGATAACGATAACGGTGGGACGAGCGGTGACCGGGCAATCCATGCGGGGCTCCTTTTGCGCTTACGCGCAGGCTGGCTTACTTTTTGCGGGCAAGCTCACCGATGTTGGCGATACCGGAGAAAACGGCCTCGAAGCGGTTGAGCAGCTTAAGGCGATTATCGCGAAGCTGCTCGTCCTTGTCCATGACCATGACCTCGTCGAAGAAGCGGTCGATGGGGGCGCGCAGGGCGGCAAGGGCGGCAAATGCGGCCGGGTAATCCTCGGCAGCAAGGGCGGCGTCGACAGCGGCCTGAGCAGCCTCGGAGGCATCGGCAAGCGCGAGCTCGACCTCGCCCATCAGGCTGCGGTCGTACTCCGCACCCAGCTCGAGCTTGGAGATGTGCGCGGCGCGGGCATAGGCGGTAGCCAGGTTATCGAAGGTCTCGGCGTCGTTCTTGCGGGCCTCGTCGAGGGCGGCGCAGCGGGCGAAGAAGACGGACGGGGCGATGATGTGCACCGCAGAGACGGCGGCAACGGTATCGGCCGGGATCTTTTCGTCGCGGGCCATGCTCACCAGGCGGCCATGGAAGAAGTCGCGAACCTGCTGGGCGACCTCGGCGGCGTCGAACTCAATGCCCTGCTCGCTATAGAGCTCAAGGGCAAAATCGATGAGCGACGTGGGGTCGATCGGCAGGCGATCGCGCAGGATGTTGATGATGCCGATAGCGGCACGACGCAGCGCGTAGGGGTCCGAAGAGCCGGTCGGGGGCTCGCCGATGGCAAAGATACCGGCGATGGTATCGAGCTTGTCGGCGCAGGCCACGATGCAGCCGGCGGTGCCCTCGGGCAGCTCGTCACCGGCAAAGCGGGGACGATAATGATCGCGAATGGCGTGGGCGACCTCGTCGTTCTCCCCCATCGCGGAGGCGTAATAACCGCCCATCACGCCCTGCTGGCTCGTGAACTCAACGACGGCGTTCGATACCAGGTCGGCCTTGCACAGGTGAGCGGCGCGAGCGGCATCGGCGGCAAGGTGGGCGCCCAGATGGGCCTCGCGGGCGATGGCGAGCGCGAGCTGCTCAATACGCTCGGACTTGGCGAGCACGCTACCGAGCTTCTCCTGGAAGGCGACCTTGGCCAGACGCTCGCGGAACTCGTCGAGGGAGATCTTCAGGTCCTCCTCGTAGAAGAACTTGGCGTCGTCCAGACGGGCGCGCACGACGCGCTCGTTGCCGTCAATCACGCGCTCGGCATTCTCGGGCTTGCTGTTGGAAACGACCACGAACTCACGCGTGAGCTTGCCCTCGCCGTCATAGATCGGGAAGTAGCGCTGGTTGGTGAGCATGGACTCGCAGATGATCTCGTGCGGGACCTTGAGGAACTCCTCGTCAAAGGTACCGACAAGCACCGTCGGCCACTCGCAGAGGTTGATGACCTCCTCAAAGACCTTCTTGGGCGTGTCGACATGGCAGCCGGGGCGAGCGGCCTCGACCTCGGCGATACCGGCAAGGATGGCCTCACGACGGCGCTCGGCAGAAAGCACGCCGGCGTCCTCGAGCACCTGCTCGTAGACGGCGGGGCTGGCGACCACATGGTCACCGGGGCCAAGTACGCGATGACCACGCGTGGTGTTGCCACTCGTCACGTCGGCAAACGACACGGGCACGACATCCTCGCCCAGAAGGCAGCAGATCCAACGGACCGGACGAACAAACGTAGCGTGCTCGTGGCCCCAGCGCTGGCTGCGGTAGTTGGGCCACTGCAGGCCGGCGATAGTCTTCTCGCACAGGGCGGTCAGAATCGGCGTAGCCGGTGCGGAGGGAATGTTCTTCTCGGCGAACACATACTCGCGACCGTCGGTGTCCTCGCGACGGACCAGATCCTCGGCAGCCACACCGCACTTGCGGGCAAAGCCCTGGGCGGCCTTGGTGGCGTTGCCGTCAGCGTCGAAGGCAATGTTGGCCGCGGGGCCACGCTTGACCTCGTGAACCTCATCGGTCGCGGTGGCGACGTTAGCCACGAGCGCAGCCAGACGACGCGGGCTCGAGATCACGCGGACCTCGCCATGGGCCAGACCGGCCTCGTCGAGGCCCTTGGCGATCATGGTGCCAAGCTGCTTGACGGCATTGTTCAACGGTGCGGAGGGCATTTCCTCCGTACCGATCTCAAACAGGAAATCCTTAGCGTCTGCCATGGCTTACGCCACCTCGCCTTCCTGGTCGGCATTCTCGTTGACTCCGGCGACCTCGGCCATGTAGGCCTCGCAGCACGCCTTGGCGACGGCGCGGACGCGCAGGATGTAGTTGGCACGCTCGACCGCGGACAGGGCGCCGCGAGCATCGAGCAGGTTGAAAGCGTGGCTGCACTTCATGACGCAGTCATATGCCGGCAGCGGCAGCTTGCGCTCCAGGCAGGAATGGCACTCGGCCTCGTAGTCGTCAAACTTCTGACGCATCATCTCGACGTTGGCGACCTCAAAGTTATAGGCACTGAACTCGCGCTCGTTCTCGAGGAACACGTCGCCATAGGTCATGGGCGTGCCGTCGGGCAGGTAGCTCCACACCAGGTCGTAGACGGAATTGACGCCCTGCGCATACATGGCGATGCGCTCCAGGCCATAGGTGATCTCGACAGGAACGGGGTCGACCTCGATACCGCCCACCTGCTGGAAGTACGTAAACTGCGTGACCTCCATGCCATTGAGCCAGACCTCCCAGCCAAGGCCCCAGGCGCCGAGCGTCGGGCTCTCCCAGTCGTCCTCGACAAAGCGGACGTCATGGTCGTTGGGGTCCAGACCGATAGCGGCAAGAGACCCCAGGTAAAGCTCCTGGGCGTTGACCGGAGAGGGCTTGATGAGCACCTGGAACTGATAGTAGTGCTGCATGCGGTTGGGGTTCTCGCCGTAGCGGCCGTCGGCGGGACGGCGGCAAGGCTGCGCATAGCAGGTGCGCCACTCGGCGGGACCGAGCGAGCGCAGCGTGGTCGCGGTATGGAAGGTACCGGCACCGACCTCGGAGTCATAGGGCTGCATAATGACGCAGCCCTGCTCGCCCCAGTACTGCTGGAGGCGCAGGATGATGTCTTGGAAGGAAAGCGATGAAGCGTTCATGCCTCTAATATCCCCTCGTCGAAACGATTACACGGTTAGGTACTGTACTATAGCGGTTTTTAGTCGATAGCGCCGATGCGGTTGAGCGGCCAGTAGCGCACAAGCGCCACAGCGATCAAATCAGAGCGATCGACGGGACCAAAGTAGCGTGAGTCGGCAGAGTTTTCGCGGTTGTCGCCCATCACCCACACGCACCCGTCGGGAACGGTGTAGGGATAGCTTACCTGAGCACCGGGCGCTTGGACCGAAAGTGGCCAGCTCATGCCCGTCGTATAGTCCTCGTCGAGCGCTTGGCCGTCAACGACCACCTTGCCATCCTGCAGGTCGACCGTCTGGCCGGCCGTGGCAATAACACGCTTGACAAGAACATCATGCTCGGAGGTGCCATCGGGGTTGTGAAACACCACGATATCGCCCTGCTTGACGGGCTGACCGAGCTCGAGGCTCACCTTTTGTGCCAGGATCTGGTCGCCAATCTCGATCGTGGACTCCATGGAGCCGGTGGGCACCACAAAGGGCTCGACCACAAACGAGCGAATCAAGAAGGTGGCGACCAATGCGATCGCGATGACCGCGATCCACTCAAAAGCGCCCCTCAACGCGGAATGTTGCGTAGGAACCATGCTCACTCCTCGCTCTGCGAATACGAAGCGTCAAGAATCTCCTGCGCGTAAGCGCGCTCCTCGGGCGTGAGCCGCGCCGTCTCGATCAAGTCGGGACGCCAGCGGCAGGTGCGCTCGATGGCGTTCTTGCGACGCCAGGCATCGACCTTGGCGTGATCGCCACTCACGAGCACTGGCGGCACGCCCTCGCCGTTGAACTCGGCGGGACGGGTGTACTGCGCGTACTCGAGCAGGCCTCCGTCCTCGGCGGTCGAGAACGACTCGTCCACATTGCTCATCTCGTCGCCCAGGGCGCCGGGAATCAAGCGTACGACGGCATCGGCAACGACCATAGCGGGAAGTTCGCCACCCGTAAGCACGTAGTCGCCGATCGACAGACGCTCATCGGCATACGCATACGCACGATCGTCGACGCCCTCGTAGCGGCTGCACACAAACAGCAGGCGCTCACTTTTGAGCAGGCGCTCGGCCACATGCTGCGTAAAAGGCTCGCCACAGGGGGTAAAGAACACCACAGTGGGCTTGGGACCCTCTGCGCTAATGGCCTCGATGGCCTCTGCGATAGGCTCAACCTTCATGAGCATGCCCTGCCCGCCGCCGTACGGCTCGTCATCGACGGTACGATGGCGGTCGTGCGTCCAGTCGCGCAGGTTATACGCCTTAAAATCAAAAAGGCCGGCCTTGCGGGCGCGGCCCAAAATCGACGTGGACATGACGGGCTCAAACATCTCGGGAAAGACCGAAAGGGTCTCGATCAGCACGTTGTCCTCCCTACTTGTCCATATCGATCAGGCCGTCCATCACGTGGACGGAAATTGTTCCTGTGTCGGGAAGATCGAGCACAACCTGCTCGATCACGGGAATCAGCACCTCGCCGTACCGATCGCCCTCGACAACCCAAACATCGTTAGCAGGCGTCGACATAATCTCGACGATCGTGCCGAGTAAACCGAAGCGCTCGTCGACCACCTCGCGACCCATCAGATCGGTATAGGCAGCGTCGAGCGAATCGAGCTCAAAGTCGTCACGATTTGCCAGCACGTAGCATCCCGTGATGCCCTCGGCGGCTGTCAAGTCGTCAATGCCCTCAAACGAGACCAGATCGCCATCGCCCGTATCGGTGACGGACACGACCGTGCAAAAGCGGTCGCGCTTGAGCGCCGGCGGCGTCAGAGCGACCCGCATACCCGGCTCTAATACAGAAGGAAGCCCCCGCAGCGGCTGCGCGAGGACCTCCCCCTTCCTTCCGTGCGGCTTGACCACACGGGCGATGTTTTTGTACTGGGACCTCAAGGTCCTAGCCCAGAACCTCTACCTCGACAGCAGTGTCGAGGCGAGCGGCCAGTGCACGGGCGAGCGTGCGAATGGCCTTGATGGTACGGCCACGACGGCCGATGACCTTAGCGACGTCATCCTCGGCAACCGAAACCTCAATTGTAGAGGCGTCGTCACCATCGATGACCTCAAGGCTCACGGAATCCGGGTCGTCGACGATCTGAACAACGAGATATTCGACGAGATCAGCGATGCGATCTGAGAGCATTGCCTCACCCTCGAGCTGTGCAGCGTCAACCTCAGGCACGATTTACTCCTCGGCGCCCTCAGCGGCCTCAGCGGCAGCCTTAGCGGCCTCGGCCTCTTTGGCGAGCTGCTTCTTGGACTTCTTGACGACGGTCTCGGTCTTCTCGCCCTCGTTGGCGGCCTTGACCAGAGCGGCGACGGCGTCGGTGAGCTGAGCACCCTTGGACTGCCAGTCGGCGATCTTCTCGAGGTCGAGGTTGATGGTCTTGGGGGCGGTCATCGGGTTGTAGCGGCCAACCTCCTCGATGATACGACCGTCACGCGGGGCGCGGGAATCGGCGACGACGACACGGTAGTACGGACGCTTCTTAGCGCCGTGACGAGCAAGGCGAATCTTGACTGCCAAAGGAAACTCCTCCAACCAAGCAGCTTTAGGCTGCAACTACAAACAAACAGTTGAACATAATACGCCATCGACGCGGGCAGGTGAAGTCCGTGAGACCAACTTCTTCGGTGTAGTCGAGGGCAAATCCATATCTTAGACAAGAATTCGGGATTTGCAAGCACATACACGCACCCCACATGAGCTGCGCGGTATACTCATGACATGGAAAGACGCGAACATACATACGGTTATGAGGATGCCATGGGCGTCACGCCGCCTCCCTGGACGGGTCCGGCGGTGGGCCTGATGGACCTTGATGCGTTTTTTGCGAGCGTGGAAATGCTCGATCATCCCGAATGGCGCGGAAAACCGCTCATCGTGGGCGGAGACGCCGATTCGCGTGGCGTCGTGTCCACGTGTTCATATGAGGCACGTCGCTTTGGCGTGCACTCTGCCATGGCCTCGGCCGAGGCGCGGCGCTTGTGCCCGCAAGCCATTTGGACGCACGGGCACTTTGATCGCTACCGCGAGGTGAGCACGCAGGTCATGGCGATTCTCGCCGACGAGACCCCGCGCGTTGAGCGCGTATCCATCGACGAAGCCTTTATCGATATCACACCGGGTCGCTTTGCGCCCGAAGACCCGCTGCTGGTTGCGCGACGAATAAGCGACCGCGTGGCAGGGCTGGGAGTGACCTGTTCCATTGGCGTGGGCTGCAACAAGACGGTCGCAAAGATCGCAAGCGAGCGTGACAAGCCGTTTGGATTGACGATTGTGCGCCCCGGAACCGAGCAGCGCTTTTTGGCCGCGCTGCCGGTATCTGCCATGAGCGGCATCGGGCGCTCGGCCGAGGAGCGACTGCGCCGCATGCGCATCTACACCCTCGGCGAGCTATCACGTGCACCGGAATCCACCTTGGCCTCTATTTTTGGCGTCAACGGCGAACGCATGCGCCAGCGTGCGCTGGGACTCGAAATCTCCGAAGTCACGAGCCTCGATGAAGAACGCGAGGTCAAGTCGGTCAGCAATGAACGCACCTTTGCTAAAGATTTAACTGAGCGTGGGGATATTGAGGCGGCGATTGCACTGTTGGGAGAGTCAGTGGGACGCCGCCTGCGCCGTCAGGGGCTGACGGGTGCCACGGTAACGCTCAAGCTTAAGTATTCGTATGGCAGCGGGCGTACGGCACAGCGCCGGCTGCCTCATCCGACCGACGATGAGAACATCTTCGTGGCGGTTGCACTCGAACTGCTCGACAACATCTGGCAGGATGGCATGCATGTTCGCTTGGCGGGCATCGGCATGAGCGACTTCGACCACCAAGGCGGCATCCAGACTGACCTGTTCTGCGAGATCGATGACCGCGGAGCCCAATCCAGCGACCGCCGCGACCTCTCCGTCGCCATCGACGCCGTCCGAGACAAATTCGGCGACACCGCCCTTTCCTTCGGCCGCCAATCCCGCTTCAACGATTAACCGCCTTTGGGCAAAAAGAAAGCCGGGCAGGTGCGGAAAACCGCACCTGCCCGGCGATATGCGTGAGGGTAGCTAAACCCCGTCTCAAATGAGCTACTAGAGGAGGTTGAGGGGGAGCTGGGGGGCGTCGCCCCAGAGCTTTTCTAGGCGGTAGAAGTCGCGGGCTTCGGGAGTGAAGACGTGGACGACAACCGAACCGTAGTCCATAAGCATCCAGGTCTTCTGCTCGCGGCCCTCGATGGAGAACGGATGCTCGCCGCAAGCCTCGGCGACCTTCTCCTCGATCTCGTCGACGATGGAATCGACCTGGCGGTTGTTGGTACCGGTGGCAAGCACAAAGTAGTCGCATACGTCGGAAAGCTCGGTCAGGTCGAGCACCTGAACGTCCTCGCCCTTCTTGTCGTAGGCGGCCTGCGCGGCGGCGCGGGCGACATCCTCAGCGGCGACACCGCTTGCGGACAGCGAGGCGGCGGTACGGTCGGACGTGGCGGCGAAGCTCTTGTGCTCCACACCTTCAAGAATCTGCTCGTCGGTCATGGTCTCGTCGGCCATGGAATACCTCTTTCTAGACAGCCCGAGCTAGCGCAGCTGGGCGTAATGGTTGTAAATCGTAATAGCCGTGGGATAAAGATAGCGCCCGGACTGGATCACATAGACCAGACCCTGCGCAAAACAGGAGAAGAACAACTCATCGAGCGTCGACTCCCCCACCATCTTGCGCAGCGCATGCGCATAGTCGCCGTGGCGGTTGGGCTCGATGGCATCGGCCACAAAGACCACCATATCGAGCGGCGTCATATCGCAGGCACCCACGGTGTGACGGTCGACAGCCTGAAAGACCGCCGGCGACAGCTCGGGAAAAAGCTGCGGAAGCTCATAGGCGGCAACAGGGCCATGCAAAAGCGGCGTCGCGGCAGAAGGAGAGCCGGCAATCTTAATGCCGTAATGCAGAGCGCGCGTAACCAGCTCGTCGTCGGAAAGCACCTTGTCCCAGTCGTGGATCAAGCCGGCGGCAGCGGCATCAAAGCGGTCGACGCCGTAGACCTCGGCCAGATGAAGTGCGGTCTCGGCAACACCCAGCGAATGCACATAGCGCTTGCGCTTATTCTTCATGCGAACATCGAGCAGCTCTTGAATGCGCTTGAGCAACGCGCGCTCATCGCCCTCAAACTGATCCTCTACCGACAACGTAGACCCCCATCACTCAAAATCTTCTTGGCCCAAATCGGCATATAGCCTGCGTTTGCGAATGTAGCCAAGCACGGACTCGCTCGTAAGATAGCGCACGCTCATGCCGCGGGCAACTCGCTTACGAATGTTCGTCGAGCTGATCGCCAGCGCCGGAATCTGAATATAGCGCACGTCGAACGGCAGCCCCGACTCTTTGATTCGGGCACGCGCCGTATCGATATCAAAGCCCGGTCGCGTCGCCGCAATAAAGGTAGCAAGCTCAGCGATTCGTTCGGCATCATGCCAGGTCACAATATCTATAATCGCGTCGGCGCCCGTAATAAAGTAGAGCTTTACCTGCGGCGGGTAAAAGTCGCGAAGGGAATGAAGCGTATCAGCCGTATAGGTTACGCCCGGACGGTCGATCTCGAACCGGCTCGCCAAAAAGGCCGGGTTCGCGGCGGTGGCGAGGACCGTCATGGCATAACGGTCCTCGGCAGGCGTCACCGGCTTGTCAAGCTTAAAGGCAGGAGAGCCCGCCGGCATAAAGAGCACAGCATCCAAGTCGAGGGACTCACGCGCCTGCTCGGCGGTCACCAGGTGCCCGTAATGGATGGGATCAAAGGTGCCACCCATAATGCCGAGCCTAAACTCCTGCCCGTCCTCTAGAGGAAGCTCGGGCAGACCGATTCCACCGCGCAGCGACATGGCCTACTCGCCCTCCGAGGTCTCGGCATCGCCCGCGGCATCCGCCGCATCGACAACCTCGACGCCCTCATCCGCAGCATCGGCCACGTCAATGGCTTCAACGGCAACGTCCTCGCCAGCATCCTCGAGCTCCTCGAACTCCGAAAAGTCCTCGGCACCCTCAAAGTCAAAGGCACGCTGGCAAATGCGGACCTCGTCGCCCGCACGGCAGCCGGCCTTCTCGAGCGCATCGTCAACACCCATACGCGCAAACTTATGCTGCAGGTAAATGACGGCTTCCTCATTTTCCCAGTCGGTCTGGATGACCATGCGCTCGATGGCACGACCGACAACGCGGAAGGCACCGGGCTCTTCCTGGACAATGCGGAAACGCTTCTCACGCTGCAGGCGGCGACGCTCCCACTCCTCGTCGCGCAGATCGACCGGCTCATCCGAGACAGCCAACTCGGCGCGAAGCTTAGCCATCTGCTCGCCCACGGCAAGCATCAGCGTGTTGAGACCGGCACCTGTCACAGCAGACACGGCAAAGAACATATGGCCATCGTCGAGCGCCGCACGCTTAAGGTCGGCAATCTTGTCAGCCGTGCCCGGCGCATCGCACTTGTTAGCGACGACGATCTGCGGACGCTCCGAAAGCTCGGCGCCATACTGCTCGAGCTCGCGGTTGATGATGCGATAGTCCTCGACCGGATCGCGATCCTCAAAACCACCCGTCATATCGACGACGTGCATGATGAGTGCCGTGCGCTCGATGTGGCGCAGGAACTGATGGCCCAGGCCCTTGCCCTCGCTCGCACCCTCGATGAGGCCGGGGACGTCGGCAACGACATAGGAGTACTCGCCGGCACGCACCATGCCCAGATTGGGCACGAGCGTGGTAAACGGGTAGTCAGCAATCTTGGGGCGGGCGGCACTCATGCGCGCAATGAGCGATGACTTACCCACCGAGGGAAAGCCCACGAGCGCGGCATCGGCCATAAGCTTCATCTCGAGCTCGATCCAGTGCTCCTCGGCCGGTTCGCCCAACTGGGCAAAGGCCGGAGCGCGACGCACCGACGTCACAAAGTGCGTGTTGCCGAGACCACCGGCGCCACCAGGGGCCACGACAACGCGCTCGCCGTCGTGCACCAGGTCGGCAATCTCGAACATCGGGGTCTGCGTCTCGGGATCGAGCTCGCGCACCACGGTACCCATAGGGACCTTGAGAATCAGGTCCTCGCCGCTCTTACCGTTACGACGGGCACCCTGCCCGTGCGTGCCGCGCTCGGCGCGGAAGTGATGCTTAAAGCGGTAATCGATCAGCGAAGACAGCTGAGCATCGGCCTGGATGACGACATTGCCGCCACGACCGCCGTCGCCGCCATCGGGGCCGCCCTTGGGGACAAATGCCTCGCGCCTAAACGACATGCATCCGGCTCCGCCGTCGCCGCCGCACACGTTAATGCGGCTGATATCGGTGAACTGTGACAACAGAATCGCCTCCTACAAAAAGAGGGAGACCCTTGAATCCTAAAACTCAAGTGCCTCCCACATATGTGCTCTATGAAGGGTGAATTACGCGTTCGCGAGCGGGCGTACGCTGACCCTGTGCTTGATACCCTTGTGGAACTCAACGGTACCGTCGACCAGCGCGAACAGCGTGTCGTCCTTACCACGGCCAACGTTCTCACCCGGGTGGATGTGCGTGCCGTGCTGACGGACGAGAATCGTGCCCGTGGTTACCGTCTGGCCGGCATAGCGCTTCGTGCCAAGGCGCTGACCGCGGGAGTCACGGCCATTACGGGAGGAACCGAGTCCTTTTTTGTGTGCCATTGTGTATACCTACTCTTTCGTTACGAGTGTAATCTACTCGGCGACGGGAGCCTCGGCAACAGCCTCGGCCTCTGCCTTGACAGCCTTCTTGGCGCGGGACGTAGCCTGGACCTTCACGATCTTCAGCTTGGTGAGCTGCTGACGGTGACCCTTCAGACGACGATAGCGCTTGCGCTTGTGGAACTTGAAGACCAGCTGCTTCTCGCCCTTGAACTGCTCAACGATCTGAGCGGTAACCTTGGCCTTGGCCAGCTTGTCGGGATCGGTGACGATCTTCTTACCATCGTTGAGGAAGATAACCGGCAGGGTGACCTTGTCGCCCTCATTGCCCTCGATCTTCTCGACGGTGATGACATCGTCGGTGGCGACCTTGTACTGCTTGCCGCCCGTGTTAACGATTGCGTACATGTTTACTTGCCCTTCATGCATCAGTTAGTGCAACAGCCGAATATAGTAGCAGGCGAAAATACCCCCGTCAACGAGTATGTGGAGCAAATCCACAAGTTCGCACAGGTATGGGGCTGACGAGTCGGCCCTCGTCGTCCTCGCATGCTTGATTCTGACGCTCGACATCGTAGGAGCAGATGGTCACGAGGTCTTGCATACCGGTGGAAACAATAGGTGCATCCACGCCCGGGGTCAAGCCCTGCAACAAAACATCAGCAGCGGAAAGCAAAATTTCCGGACGCATGGAGCCCTCGTTGTCGGCATGGGTGTCGAGCATGAGCACCAAATGGTTCGGGCGCTCCCCCGCCGTGAGCTCATAGCCAACGAGCGTGTGATCCAAATCCAAGCGCTTGCTCTTTTTTCCGCGCGCATAGTCGATGCCGTGGCCCGCGCGCAGCGTGTCGATCGCACGACGCACCTCGTCGGCGCTTACGGGCGCCTCGGGATCCAAGTGCAGGTCGATGCGATACGACAGGCGCGTGAGCTGCGCCGTCAACGCCGGCGTGCGCACGTCGATGTACGCCGCCTCGATGGGCGCCAGATCGGCCGGAGACGCCGCAGCCAGGCGCCCAAAAGCCTCGTCGAGCGCCACGAACTCGGTCATAAACAGGTCATACCACTCGCAGGTCGACGACGTGCCCACCGGTAGCGCCGAAGAGAAGCCCACGCGCATGTGCGGAGAGAAGCCCTGCGTGACGGCATAGGGAAGTCCCGCACGGCGCACGATGCGCTCAATGGTATGGATTACTTCGAGATGGCCCAGGTACTTAAGGCGATCGCGCTTGCCATAGCGAACACGAAGCCTAAAGAGCGAGGGGTTGTCGGTCAGGCGCTCACTCATGCGCGATCACCCATCAATACATTCTTGGCGTGGAGCGTGGGGCAGATCCCGCAGCCGGTGCACGACGTGCGGGTGCAGTCGGGAGTCGTGACACCCTCGAGCGAGCGACGGTACTCGCGCTCGAGGAAGCCGCGCGTGCAGCCGGGACTCACATGCTCCCACGGCAGGCGCCAGTCCAACTCGTAGGGCAGGTGCACGAGCTCATTGAGGTCGATGCCGTTTTTGGCAGCAGCCTCCTTCCAGTTATCGAGCGAGAAATGCTCTACCCAGGCGTCAAAGCGAGAGCCCGAGCGCCAAGCATCGATGATGACGGGCGTCATGTCACGACCGGCGCGGGACAGCGCGGCCTCGATGAGCGAGGTCTCGGCATCGTGGTAATGCACGCGGACGGCACGGTTGCGAACGCTCGTGATAAGCAGCTTCTGGCGACGCTTGACGTCGTCGTAGTCGAGCTGCGGGCACCACTGGAACGGCGTGGCAGCCTTGGGGATAAAGACCGAAACCGAGATCGACACCGAGATCGAGCCGCGACGAGCCTTGGGCACCACGGAACGACCGAGCTCCAGCACGTGATCGGCCAGATTGGCGATGGCCACGATGTCCTCGTCGCGCTCGCCGGGAAGGCCCATCATAAAGTAGAGCTTCATGCGGTTCCAACCGGCCTCGAAGGCCGCCTTGGCCGCACGGTCCAGGTCCTCCTCGGTCACGTTCTTGTTAATGATGTCGCGCATGCGCTGGCTGCCGGCCTCGGGCGCGAACGTCAGTCCGCCCTTCTTTTCGCCGGCGACCGACTCGGCCATATCCACGCCAAACGAATCCAGGCGCTGCGACGGAATAGACACGCGAATACCCGTATCCTCCAGGCGACGGTTGAGCCTGCCGAGCACGTCGCGAATGCAGGAGTGGTCGGTCGTGGAGAGCGAGGTCAGCGACACCTCGTCATAGCCGGTCTTTTCCAGACCCTGAATCACCGACGAGACGATCTGGTCGGCCGAGCGCTCGCGCACCGGGCGATACGTCATGCCGGCCTGACAAAAACGACAGCCGCGGGCGCAGCCGCGCAGGATCTCGATAGACAGGCGGTCGTGAACCAGCTGCGCATAGGGCACACACGACTGCGACAACGGATTCGTGGCGCCGAAATCCTCGACGACGCGCTTGAAGACCACCGTCGGCGCATCCTTGCCTTCACGCGGCACAGTGTAGCCATGCGGCGAGCAGGGCTCGTCGTGACAAACCTCATAGAGCGACGGCACGTAGTTGCCGGCAATGGATGCAAGCTGCTCGACAATCTGCGCGCGCGGGACTCCTTCGTTACGCAGACGGCGATGCAGCTGGCAGGTCTCGAGCAGCGATTCCTCGCCCTCGCCGATGAGGATAACATCGAAGAAGGCCGCGTACGGCTCGGGGTTGTACACCGAGGGGCCGCCGGCGATGATAATGGGGTCGTCCTCGGTGCGGTCGGCCGCCAACAGCGGAATGCCAGCGAGGTCGAGAGCCTCGAGGAAGTTCGTCACCGCCATCTCGTGCGGAACATGCAGGCCGACGATATCAAACGAAGCGACCGGCGCTGCACCCTCGAGCGACAGCAGCGGAATGCCTGCCTCGCGCATGGCGTCACCCATATCGGGCCACGGCACATAGCCGCGCTCGCAGGAGATGCCCTCGGCCTGGTTAAGGATGTTGTAGAGGATGGCAATGCCCTGGTTGGGCAGACCGACCTCGTACACATCCGGGTAGATCAGGCAGCAACGGTAGTCGGCATCGGCCTTGGAAAGCGTGCCCCACTCGTGATCGATATAGCGGCTCGGTTTCTCGACCTTGGCGAGCAGCGGCTCAATTAAATGAAAACAATCATGGTATGCAACGCGCAACGGAAAACCCCTAAGCAGCGAGATCTGATGCGTCCTGATAGGACGCCATAGGACGGGTAGCGCCCGCGACCGTGGTCACCAGATCGCGAACGCGGGAGAACGTGGCAGTGACCACCTCGTTGGCACGACTGTAGTCGACATCGCGCTCGTAGAGCGAAACGAGCGCACGGCCCATGCCATAGGTGCCCGCGGCAGCAGTGAGCGCCTTGACGGCAAACCCAATATGCGGCGTCTGCTTGACAAGTGCGCGGGTGACCGCTCGGATCACAAGACCGCCGGCAAGCACGCCCGCGACCTCGTAGCCGCGCTCAGGCTTAATGCCGCGTCCAAAGACGGCAGCGAGCTCAAAGAGCATGCCCACCTGCGCCAGCGCCATAACGGGATAATCGGCGCCCGGCAAAAACACCAGCGCACCGGTCGCCATATTGGTGAGCGCGCACGAGGTGATGATACGATTGGCCGCCGCGATGCGCATGAAGGCAAAGTTCGCCGCAAAAGCCGTTTCCTTGTCGGTGCGATCGAGAATCCAGCGGGCAAGCGTCTCGAGCAGATACGTCTTATCGGTTGCTGCTACCACGCCAAGCATGGGCGTAGACTCCTCGATAAACGGCACCTCCACAGCAGACTCGGCAAGCACGCACACGGGCGCGCCGGCGATCACGAGCTCCTGCACGGCACTCTCCAAGCGGTCGGAACCACACGAGAGCACCAGCACCACATCGGTATCGGTCTTTGGGGCAATTCGCTCCTCCCCCAGACGCTCGACGCGCACAATGCCCGAGGTCGTCTGCGGCACAAAGGCGTCACGCACCGTCTCGGCCAGAAAGCGCGAGGCGGACGGATCCAGATAGACCGAGACGCGCACCGGCGTATCGGAATCCTTCTTAACGGACGCGCCCATCTTAAAAGCGCGGGTCAGCTTATCTACGGGAATTTTCATAGCAAACCCCTCCAGCGGTTACGCGGCGCCCGAACGATGCCGCCATATGGATTGTACGATACCCACCGTCAGCAGCTGAATCATCATCGAAGACGAACCGAAGCTAATAAACGGTAGCGGAATACCGGTAATCGGCATCATGCCGATGCACATGCCGATGTTTTCGAAGGTCTGGAACGCCCACATGCCAACGATGCCAACACACGAAAGACGCAAAAACAGGGACTCGCACTTAAAGGCGACGCGAATCGTCGAAAAGATCAGCAGCACGTAGAGGCACAGGAGCAAAAAGGAACCGCAAAAACCAAAGGTCTCGGACAGGAAGGCGAAGACGAAGTCGGTGTGGAACTCAGGCAGAAAGCCGCCGGCCGACTGCGTCGCATGGCCCAAACCCTTACCAAAGAAGCCGCCCGAGCCAACGGCGATAAGCGACTGCTGCAGGTTGTAGGCATCGTCCGAATCGGCATTATCGGGGTCGATAAAGACCGTCAGACGGTTCATCTGATACTGCTTGATGAGCACATCGTGGCCGAGCAACGAATCAAAGACCGAATCGAGCGCCAGGACGAGGGCCACCAAGCCCACGAGCAGGGCCAGGGTCGACAGCACCCATTCGCGGCGTGCACCGCTCATACAAATGACGATGGCGCCCGAAACCAGCACGACCAGGCCCGAGCCCAGGTCGCCCATGGCAACGACGGCCAAAAACGGAATGGACAGCATGCCGCAGAGCTTGACGTAGTCGCGAACGGTATCGATGCGACCGTTATACTGCGAGCCAAGCGTAGCAATAAAGAAGATGGTGATGAGCTTGGCAAGCTCAACCGGCTGGAATGTCAAGCCGATACCGGGAATCTTGATCCAGCCCGTCATGCCCAGACCGCCCGTATAGGACAGACCCGGAATCTTGGGCGAGAGGATCACGATCAAGTCGATGACGAGCAACGCCGTCGAGAAATTGGAAATACCGCGCAGATCGGTACGCCAGACCAGCACCGCCAGCACCGCTCCGATGCCAATTCCCAGCAGATGGCGTGAGAACGAAGCGTCGGCCTTAAACTGCGAAGCCGACCAGATAATGATGGCACCGTAGGCGACGAGCGCCACTGTAGCCACGAGCACACCGATATGCACCTTTTGGCGAAACGTGCCGCGCGAGGCCGAAAGTTGCTTGTTGACGCGGTCCAGGCTGCTGCGAGAGCCGGTCTTGGTTGAACGGAACAGATCCGCCGGAGAAAAATCCATCGCAACCTCCTATCGAACCGAAGAATCGCCCGAGGCCGAAGAGGTATCGGGCTCGTCATAAATCACACCGAGCACGTCGCGCACGACATGCATCGCGGTATCTGAGCCGCCGCCGCCCTGCTCCAGAACAGTAGCGATGACATACTTGGGATCATCGGCCGGTGCATAGGCGCAGAACCACGCGTATTCATCCTCGCCACTTTTCTCGCCCGTGCCCGACTTGCCGTATACCTGCGGCGTCAGGGTGCCAAAGTGCGCCGCCAGGGACGTCGATGCCGTGTAAATCACGTCGTGCATGCCGTTGCGAACTAGAGCCAAATCCGAATCGCTGTTGATCTTGGCCTCCAGGCGCTTCTTCTTGCCCTTGCCGTTGTACTTATAGGCATCGCCGTCGCCATCACGCGACACGGCAGACAAAAACACATGAGGCACGTACTGTTTGCCGCCGTTGGCAAGACCCATATAGGCGCACGCCATCTGCAGGGGCGTCACCAGGATGTCACCCTGACCGATAGCAATGTTGGTCATATCGCCGGCATTCCACTTGCGGTCCTCGGCAGAGGCGTCGGTGAAGTACGACTCTTTCCACTCGGCATCGGGAATACGACCCGCGCCCTCACTCGGCAGATCGATACCGCAGGTCTTGCCTAGACCCCAGCGACGAAAGACCTCCTGCAGGCCCTCGGGATGTTGCTCGTCATAGAAGAACGCCTTGCCCATGTCGTAGAAGACGGGGTCGCAAGAGTTGGCGATACCCGACTGCAGCGTCATGGTGCCGTGGCCGGAATGCAGCCAGCAGTACTTGCCCCACGACTTGCCCAGACCCGTCCAATAACCCGTGCAGTTGGTTGTCTGCGTTGAAGTGTAGGTTCCAAACTCAAGACCGGCCAGTGCCGAGAGCGGCTTGATGGTCGAGGCCGACATGTACTGTCCGCTAATGGCGCGGTTGAGCAGCGGATGCGAGCCCTTGTCATCATTGAGCTCGGTCCACACGTCATTTGAGACGCCGCCGATAAAGACGGACGGATCGAACTTGGGCTGGCTCGCCATGCCCAGGATCTCGCCATTGTTGGGATCGAGACACACTACAGCGCCGTTGCCGGCATTGCTGTAGCCAGTGGTCTTGGCAAGCTCGATAGCGCTCGCCAGCGCCGTCTCGCAGGCCTGTTGGATCTTAAGGTCGAGCGTGAGCTTAATGTCGGAGCCGGCCTTCGCGGGCACGGCGCCGGCCTGACCGGTCACATTGCCCGAGGCATCGACCTTGACGGTCTGCTCGCCACGAATACCCTGCAGCAGGTTTTCGTAGTAGCTCTCAACGCCCGCCTGGCCCACGATATCGCCCGACTGGTACGTAATCTTGCCAGCGGAAGCATCGTCATCGCCAGAGGTTTTCTTATTCTGGGCCTCGAGCTGCTCGGAGGTAATGGTGCCGGTATAGCCCAAGATATGGCATGCCGTCTCACCATATGGATACTGGCGCTCGGTACGCTCGGCAATCTTGACGCCCGGGAACTCGCCGGCATGCTCCTGAATATAGGCAACCGTGGAGCGACGGACGTCCGTCGCGATGGTATGCAGGCTCTGGGCGCCCTCTGTATTGTCCTGAATATTGCGAAGGACCGCCACGTAAGGCATTCCAAGCACGTTGGCAAGATGGCGAACCAGAACCTCATCCTCGGCAAGGTCGCGGTAGGCCACGACAGCAAGTGAGGGACGGTTCTGAACAAGCGCCACGCCATTGCGGTCGAGGATGCGACCGCGCACAGCGGGTGTGGTAACGGTGCGAGTCTGATTGCTATTAGCCTGCTTCTCGTAATAGTCCGACGAGACCATCTGCATGCCCCACAGCTTGACGGCAAGCGCCGCAAACATCGCGCCCACACCCGTGGTGAGGATGGAAAAGCGGCCCTTGAAGGCGGTCGCCGCGGTATTGCCCTCGCCCTCGGTGGCGCGCGGGGCCGTTCCATGCTGCGTATCGTAGGTAAAACGGGAATCGCCACGACGCATGATGACCAGCGCGACCACGATGGCCACAACCAGCACGATACCGGCGATAATAACCGTCAACTGGGAAGACATCTACGGGCCTCCCCTATTTAAGCTTACGGGTCTTGGGCTTAAAGCGCATGCCCGTCTGGCGTCCGCCACGCGCGGAGAACCCATAGCCGGACTGCGGCACGACACCGGACATCAAAAACGGAATGGCAACCAGACCCGTCAGGATCGAGGACGGCAACGCATGCCCAAAGATCGCCACGACAAAGCTCGTCTCCAAACCCATAAACAGCAAGATGATGCTGTAGATCACATTAATGACGAGCGCAAAGGCGCCCACGGTGACGCCGCGCGCACTCGGGGTACCGCCCGTCTGACCGACGGCGCTGTGCACCAGGGCAAAAGAGCCCACGGTCAGCAGGAGCGACATAACGCCCACCGGCACGGCAGCGGACAGGTCATAAAACAAGCCGCTGCAAAAACCGCACACGACGGCACGGGTCGGGTCGCCCGAGAACACGCTTAGGCACACCAGGATAATCATGAAGTTGACGCGACCGCCCGCAATGGAGATCTGCGGTGCCAGGCCTGCCTGCAGCAGAACGCACACGATGGCGGCGATCACAAACGTACGGGAGCTCATCCCCTGCTCGTGTAGATCCATGGACATGCCCCCTATTCGCTCGAGCCGGAATCGGTCGTCTCGGACGTGTCGGAACTGTCATCCGAGCTCTCGCCCTTCGTCTTGGTCGCAGCATCGCGCGACGTTCCCTGCGGCGTGCTGTTGGCCGTGCTCACGTCCTCATCCGAGGCCGACTGTTCGTCGGTCAGCGAGGTAATGACCAGCACTTCCTCGTTGTTCTCGGCCGTGGTCTGAGCGCGCACCACAATGGTGTAGTACACGTCGTTTGCCGATTTCTCAACCGACGAGACGGTGCCAAGCGGAAGGCCCTTGGGGAACACGCCACCGATGCCAGAGGTCACGATGATATCGCCAACCTTAACATCGGAGTCGACGCTCACGTACTCAAGACGCAGCGTGCCGTCAGCCTGACCCTGCAGCATACCCTGGGCGCGCGTGTCCTGCACCATGGCGGACACGCCCGAGTTCTCGTCGCCAATCAGGCGCACGGTAGAGGTCTTGGCCGATACCTCGATAATCTGGCCGATAACACCGGCAGAACTCGTCACGGGCATGTTGATGGTAAGGCCGTCGGCAGAGCCCTTGTCGATGGTAACGGTCGAGGTCCAGGCATCGCCGGAGGCACCGACAATACGAGCAGCGGTCGATTTGAGGTTATAGGTCGACTGCAGGCCGACCAGCCCTTCCAGACGCTCAGCAGTCTTTTGAGCCTCGGAGAGCTCGGCAACCTTAGAGGTCAGTTCCTCGTTTTGCTTCTTAAGCTCGTCAAGCGTGTCCTGCGACGCCGTAAGGTTAGAGAACACGTTGCCGATCGCATTGAAGGGAGCCGCCACAGCCGAACCCACAAAGCGCACCGGCGAGGTTATCGTCGTCACGCCCGAACGCACGGCATGAATCGGTCCTGCCTCGCCCTCGCGAATGTAAAACGTCAGCAGCAACACCGAAATCAGGCTGAAAACAATCAACGGGCGCATACCCGTTGATTGTCGCTTGGTATTCAGATTTGTGGAGAAACCCGAAGATCGTGCCAAATGGAATCCACCTTTTGGAAATTAAGCATTGGTCTGGACGAAGCCGCCATCAAACGCATTGGCCTCAAGCACGCGGGCACAGCCGTTAACGACGTTATCGAGCGCCGTGGGGCTGACGTTGACCGAAACACCGGTCTCATCGCGCAGGCGCACGTCGAGACCGCGCAGCAGCGCGCCGCCACCGGTCAGCAAAATTCCGTAGTACATAAGGTCAGAGGCAAGATCGGGCGGCGTGGCATCGAGGGCGTCCTTAACGGCCTTGGCCATCTCGTCGAGCGGCTTGTTGAGCGCACGACGGATCTCCTCGCTCTCGATGCGCACGGTCTTGGGCAGGCCCGTGATCACGTCACGGCCGTTGACCTCGACGTCGAGCTCGTCCTTGAGCGGCACGGCGGAACCGACCTTGATCTTGATGTCCTCTGCCGTACGCTCGCCGATGGCCAGGTTGTAGGCATCACGAACGTGCGTGAGGATGGCCTGGTCGAACTCGTCACCGGCAATACGGATGGACTGCGAGACGACGATGCCGCCCATAGCGATAACAGCGACCTCGGTGGTACCGCCACCGATGTCGATGACCATGGAGCCGGTGGGTTCCTCGACGGGCAGGTCGGCGCCGATAGCGGCGGCCATGGGCTCTTCGATCAGATAGGCCTGGCGGGCGCCGGCCTGGATCGTGGCCTCAAAGACGGCACGCTTCTCGACCGACGTGACACCGGAGGGGACGCAGACGACAACGCGCGGACGCGGGGTCCACGGATAGCGCTTCTCGGACGCCTTGTCGATAAAGTAGCGGAGCATGGCCTCGGTAACATCGAAGTCGGCGATGACGCCGTCCTTCAGGGGACGAACGGCCACGATGTTGCCGGGCGTACGGCCGAGCATGCGCTTTGCCTCGATACCGACCGCCAGGATGCGCTCGTCGTTCTTGTCGATGGCGACAACAGAGGGCTCGCGAATGACGATGCCCTTGCCACGCACGGAGACAAGCGTATTTGCGGTGCCGAGGTCGATGGCAAGATCGCCCGCATAGCTACCGAAGAACATATCCATCAAAGAAAACAACGCAACTCCTGATGTGTTGGATGATTGCTGGAAAACTACTAGCTCATCATACTAGCGCAAGCCCGGCACCTCACTTGCGGTGAAGCGCCGGGCAAAGCTAAATCCCATAAGGTCACTACTGGTTGTCAGCAGCCGAGAAATCCATATCGAGCGAGGAAACGGCCCAGCCGATATGGTTATCGGAGCGCACGAATTTGACGGTGTACTCCTGCTCGCCGCCCTTGGACAGCGATGCCTTAACCTTGGCGGTCGTCTCGGTCATGGACTGATCCATGCCCTCGACGGACACGGTGGCACCCTGCGGAATCGAGGAGATGATCATCGACTTGGCGTCCTCGGACAGGCTCGAGGCCAGGCAAGACTCGGCCTTTGCGGTGTCACCGTCGCCGGCAGCCTGGAACAGATCGGTAACGACAGACTCCTGGGACGGGAAGCCAAAGCCGCGCGTGTAGGCAAAGCCCAGACCGCCCGCGGCGATCAAAATGAGCAGAAGCAGCACGATGAAGACTTTGAGACCCGTGTGGCGATGGCGACGACGGACCTTGGCCTGCTTACGGTCCTGACGGTCCTGCTGGACCATCTCGGACTCGGACAGCGTAAAGAAGCCGGTGTCCGAGGGATCGGGCATAAACTGACCGGTCGCGCCCGTAGGATCGAGCGGATCGACGGCAGGAGCGTCCATCGCGGGCGCCGGAGCCGTGGCCATAGCCGTCTGGGCAGACAGCGCGGCAAGCGAATCGTGCACGCGGGCAAGCTCATCGGCCTGCTCGGAGGTGAGCTGGTAGATGCCATCGGCAGTAGCGGCGTTAAAGGCGTCGAGTGCGTCGGAGGGACGGCCGGCGGCAGAAAGTGCCTGACCCATGCCGGCGTTGAGCGCACGCGTATCGTCGCGGGGGCCGGCAAAGTCGATAGCCGTGCGGTAGGTCTCCACGGCATCCGCCGGACGGCCGAGCTTAATGAAGCAACGGCCAAGCTCGCCGAGTGCGGCGGCAGGGGCCGGATTGGCGCCGTCGATGGCGGCCTGACGGAAGGCAGTACCCGCGTTGGCATAGTCGCCCGACTGGAACAGCGCGTTACCCAGGCCCAGATAGGCCTTGAACGGCGTGGCATAAGAAGCATCCTGCGTAGCAGCAGAGAACGCCTGAGCGGCCGTTGTGTAGTCGCCCACGGCGGCGAGTGCCTTGCCGCGGTTGGTGAGCAGCGCGCCGCGCTTGCCATAGGTGCCGTCGTTGAGGGCGGCGGCATAGGCCTCGGCGGCCTCGGCATACATGCCCAGGTGCATCAAGGCGTTGCCACGAAGATGATCGGCCTCGCCCATAATCTCATCGGGAGTTTTTGCCGCCCCAAGCATCTGGGCTGCAGCGGAAAAATCACCCGCGCGGTAAGCGGCGCGGCCCTGTTGGATCAGCTGGCTATTCAAGGAAGTCCCCTTTACTCGTGAACGATCTCAACATGGACGATCTCGTCGCCGGCACGCAGCTGCGAAATCACATCGAGACCCTCGACCGTGGTACCAAAGACGGTGTACCCGGAATCGAGGTTATGCTGGGCACCCAAGCAGAAGTAGAACTGCGAACCCGCGGAATCGGGGTCCATGGAGCGTGCCATGGCAAGGGCACCATCGACATGGCTGTTGCGCGGATTGGTGGCAAACTCGCCCTTGATGCAGTAGCCGGGGCCACCGGTACCGGGCATGCCGTCGGGGCCCTCAAGACCGGCAGCGACGTCGGCGCCGGACATATCGCGGGTATTGGGGTCGCCGCCCTGAATGACAAAACCGGGCACATAGCGATGGAATTTAAGGCCATCATAGAAACCCATCGTGGAAAGCTCGCAGAAGTTCGCGACATGAATGGGAGCGCCCTCACCGTCAAACTTGACCTTGATGGTACCCTTCGACGTCTCGATAACGGCGCACTCGTCGCCGGCAAGCTGATACTCGGGCGTGTAGAGCTCTTTCTTAAAACCAAACATGTGGTTCCTTCCTCGTGCGTTTAAAGCATATTTGTACGAATTGTAGCAATAAGCATGCGCTTACATCAATTGCGCACGTAGGTTATGCCGACTATGGCGAACTAATTTTAGGAACGCTGCTGCGGCTTCCAGGAGCCCACGTTGGCGTCGTACTGATTCAGCGCGCTGTTGCCGCCCTGTGCGATGGGCGCCAGGATCTCGCTTTGGTGGGAACTCATCGACTCGCCATCGGGAATGGCCAGCGAGATATCCCAGCTCTGGCAGATTACGTCGACGCGCTCATACATCCACTCGGCAAGCTGCTTTAAGTGGGCGATGTCATCCGCATAGACCGTATCGTCCTGATACTTAAGGTTGTTAAGCTCATCTTGCGTCTTTTTGATCTGGTCGCGCAGAGCGTAGGCACTCTGCGACAGCTCCTGACGGGTGGACAGCGGCGTTCGGAGATAACCGTTGTTAAAGGAATCGATGACCTCGCCGATCTGGTCCTCGTCACCGTAGGACACGATGGTCTGATACAGACCGTCGAGCCTGGTATAGAGCTGATCATCGGTGAGCACGGCTTCTTCCTGGACCACCTCGGCAGAATCGTCTTGCTTGGTATCGTCCTCAGTCGCCTCGCCCTTTTGGCGCGTAGGGAAGGTCGTCTGCGCGGCCTGACCAAACTGGTCATAGAAGCCAGGCATGACACCCATGGGATCGGCCGTCACGAACCAATAGGCACCGCCGCAAACGACGGCAAGGACCGTGATGACGATGAGCGGCTTGGGAATATGACGCTTGTGCTTGTGATAGGCGTCCTCGTCGGGATGCACCTTGCGCTTGGGTTTTTGAGCATCGTCATGCAGGGAAACCGGCGTGGGAATATCGACCTTGGGGATGCCGAAATCCTTATCGAAAGCCGGCAGCACGCAGGTCTCGTTAGGATCGGCGGCGTCCGAAAGCACCGCAGCGGCAGAGGCCGGCGCATGAGGCACCTCGGTATCGATCTGCTCTTGCGTTAGGCGCGGAAAGCCTGCCGTGCGGCCCGCTGCCAGGTCGGATGCGGCCGCGTCCTCGGAGAGGATACCCGGAGCGGGGCGTCCGCATTTGGGGCACGTACGATCATGCGGAGAAAGACGGGCACCGCAGCCCTCACAGAACACGAACTCGGTGTGCTCGGGACCATCGCCCGGACCCACATAGGCGTTGCAGTAGGGGCAGAACGAGGCGCCGTCCTCGATAGTCTTAAGGCAATGCGGGCAGATCACGGCATCCTCTTTTCGAAGCAATTCAAACAATCGAGGTTAGAGCATAACATCGCCACGGCCCCACAGGAACAAGGCACCAATTCAACATCGCCAGGGCGCGTAGCTACTTTTTCTTTTTGCTTGGCATCGAGACTTTGATGCCTTGGGCGGACTTGGTCACGCGAGAGCGCTTGGCTCCGGTACTCTTCTTTTTCTTGGGCTGGGCCTGGGCCACGCCCTCAAGTGCGCGGGCCTCGGCCTCGCGAGCGGTGCGATCTTCGCGGCGCTGCGCCATGTCGGCGGCGACGCGCTTGGCAAAACGCTCGGCCGTCGAACCCGTCGAGCTCACCTTGCCGCCACCGCGACCCAGGTGAACGCGCACACCACGGCCAAAACCAGTTGCGGCATGACGACGACGCGGCTTGAGCGAATCCATCATCGTGGCGAGCTTAAAGAACACCGAGCAGGTAAAGATCACGATGACAGCCAAGATAACCATCTGGCCTATCGACAGGTTGGCAATAGACAGCAGCTCCGGGAAACCGATAACGCCCACCAGGATGCCGGCGACTACAAACACAAAAAGCACCACACGTAAGGGCGTGAGAGGCTGCGAGATGCGCCAGATCAGGCTGACGCTCGCCGCGCACGACGTAAGCAGGCACATCGTAGACAGCGTGAGCTGGCTAAAGCCAAACACGCGCGCCACAAAGATATCGAGCGCCGCAGCCAAAATGACTGCAATCGACGCCGGCAGCGCACGCTTGAGTACGTTAGTCAAAAATGACCCCTTCACGCGAGCATTGTTGGGCTCCAAACCCAGCACAAAGCCCGGCGCGCCGATGCAGAAGAAGTTGATGAGTGTCATCTGGATGGGCTCGAAGGGGTACGGCGGCAGTGCAATGCACAGCGCCGCCAGGCCCATCGAGAACAGCGTCTTGGTCAGGAACAGTGAGGCCGAACGCTGCAGGTTGTTGATGGAGCGACGGCCCTCGGCCACCACGGCGGGCATCGAGGCAAAGTCGTTGTCGACGAGTACGATCTCGGCCACGTTGCGCGCGGCATCGGAGCCGGCCGCCATGGCAACGGAGCAGTCGGCCTCCTTGAGCGCCAGCACGTCGTTGACGCCGTCGCCCGTCATGGCCACGGTGTGCTCGCGGCGCTTGAGCGCCTGCACGAGCTCGCGCTTCTGCTGCGGGGTCACACGACCAAAGACATGGTAGCGGTCCACTGCGGCATCGAGCTTGGCCGGCGTATCGAGCGTCGTGGCGTCCACATAAGCGTCCGCCCCCGGCACGCCCACCACGCGCGCGATCGACGACACCGTACGCGGGTCGTCGCCACTGATCACGTTGAGGGTCACGCCCTGCTCGTTAAAGTAGCCGATGGTCTCGGCCGCCGAGGTACGAATCTCGTCGCGGATGGTCACAAAGCCCACGGGCTCGGCCTCTCCCACCATATCGCCATCGGGCGTAAAGCCGTCCACGCGCGCCACCACGAGCACGCGGCAGGTATCGGCAAACTCGGCGACACGGTTCTCGACCTGCGAAAACACACGCTCCGAAAGCACAAACTGCGCGGCGCCCATCACATAGGAGCCCTGCGCAAACGAAGCGCCACTCCATTTTTTTGACGACGAGAACGGAATGACCGACAGCGGTTCAGACACCTCGACCGGGCGATCGGCGTAATAGTTGAGCAGCGCCTGGCAGGTCTCGTTGGCATCGGCCGAAGTCGCACGTGCCACGTTAGCCAGCGCAAAATCGAGCACCGTGGTATCGACGGGAACGGCCGCCTCGTCCGGGCCGGCGCCTAGGCTCACGCCCTCAACCGGCAGCGGATACGTGCCCTCGACCTCCATGCGGCCCGACGTGATGGTGCCCGTCTTGTCCAGGCACAGCACGTCGACGCGAGCGAGCGTCTCGATGCAGTAGAGCTGCTGCGCCAGCACCTTGCGACGGGCCAAGCGCACCGTGGCGATGGCGAGCACCGACGAGGTCAGCAGCACCAGGCCTTGCGGGATCATGCCCAGCAGGGCGCCCACCGTGGACAGCAGCGCCGACGAAGGCACATGACCAGCCAACAGCTCGGAGAAGCACCACGAAAGGGCGCTGTCGCCTGGGGTTCCCGCGGCATCCCACAGCTCGCTCACACTCGAGGCAAATAACGCCAAACCGAGCGGGATCATGATGATGCTCGCAAAGCGAACGATGGCGTTAAGCGCGTTCATGATCTCGGAATTGACCTTTTTGACGTACTTGGCCTCGTTATTAATTTTGGCCACGTAGTTGTCGGCGCCGACATGAATCACGCGGGCGCGCAGCAGGCCCGAGTCGATAAAGCTGCCGCTCATGAGCTCGGAACCGGGCTGTTTCTTAATAAGGTCGCTCTCGCCCGTCAGCAAGCTCTCGTTCACGAGCGCATCGCCCGAAACCACCACGGCGTCGGCGGGAATCTGGTCGCCGCGCCCCAGGCGGATGATGTCGTCGAGCACGATCTGGTCCAGGTCGAGCTCCACCTCGGCGCCGTCGCGCACCGCGATGGCCTTCTTGGAGGTCAGCAGCGTGAGCTTATCGACCATCTTCTTGGAACGCATGGACTGGATGACGCCAATAGCGGTATTGAGGAACACCACGAACAGGAACGTCAGATTCTTAAACGAACCGGTCAAAATGACCAGGAACGCCAAGATCACGTTGATCAAATTGAACAGCGTGCAGAGGTTCTCGATGATGAGCTCTTTGACCGACTTGGTCTTGAGCTCCATGTTGCGGTTGATCTTACCGGCGGCGATGCGCTCCTCGACCTCGGCGGTCGAGAGTCCGCGCTCGATATCCGTTGCTGCCATACCACGTCCCATCACGTCGCGTCGGTATAAGAAAAACCGCCCGGACCATGCGAGGTTCGGACGGTCTTACGTTCGATGGTGCCCCATGTTGGATTCGAACCAACGGCCTTCTGCTCCGGAGGCAGACGCTCTAATCCCCTGAGCTAATAGGGCGAACGACTCGCATTATACCCAAGTGCGCCACGGGCTATCAAAATTAAAGAAAAAGCTTTGCAATTCCGAGGAAGACGCGGCGCAACGGCCCACTTTAGAAGGCAAAAGCGAGTCGGATAGTATAAACTCTCATGCACCATATATACACGGCTCGCAATGCGGGCCGTTTTTGCAAAAGTTATCCATCGAGGTGAGAGGCACACCATGATTGCAATTCTAAAGCAGAGCGCCAGCGACGAGGCCGTCAGCCATATTGTCAGCTGGATTGAGAAAAAAGGCCTGAAGACCGACGTCTCGCGCGGCGAGAACGAGACGATTATCGGCCTGGTGGGCGATACGACCAAGATCGACCCGTTCCTGCTCGAGTCCATGGACGTCGTCGAGCGCGTGCAGCGCGTCTCCGAGCCGTTCAAGCGCGCCAACCGCAAGTTCCACCCCGAGGACTCCGTCATCGACTGCGGTCACGGCGTCAAGATCGGCGGCGACCAGTTCCAGGTCATCGCCGGTCCCTGCTCCGTCGAGGGCGAGAACCTCATCCGCATCGCACGCCGCGTGAAGGCCGCCGGCGCCACGATGCTGCGCGGTGGCGCCTACAAGCCCCGCACCTCCCCCTACGCCTACCAGGGCATGGGTCCCGCCGGCCTCGACCTGCTGTGCGAGGCGTCTGCCGAGCTCGACATGCCGATCGTCACCGAGATCATGGACCCGCGCGACGTGCAGGTCTTCTTGGACAAGAAGATTGACGTCATGCAGATCGGCGCCCGCAACGCCCAGAACTTCCCCCTGCTCAAGGAGGTCGGCAAGACCGAGACCCCGATCCTGCTCAAGCGCGGCATGTCCGGCACGATCGATGAGCTGCTTATGGCCGCCGAGTACATCATGAGCGAGGGCAACGACAACGTCATCCTGTGCGAGCGCGGCATCCGCACCTTCGAGACCCGCACCCGCAACACCTTCGACCTCAACGCCGTGCCGGTGCTGCACCACCTGTCGCACCTGCCCGTCGTCGCCGACCCCAGCCACGCCACCGGCTACACCCGCTACGTTGAGCCCATGGCGCTCGCCGCGACCGCCTGCGGTGCCAACGGCCTGGAGATCGAGGTCCACGACGAGCCGAGCCGCGCCTGGTCCGACGGCGCCCAGGCCCTCACCCCCGATCAGTTCGACGACACCATGCGCCGCATCCGAGCCATCCGCGAGGTTGTCTGCCAAGAGACCATGGAGTAGCCCATGGGTACGGTGAGAAACGCGCGCGTTAACCAGGGCGGCCCCAAGTGCGCCGGCATCGTCGGCCTTGGCCTCATCGGCGGTAGCTTTGCCCGCGGCTATGCACAGGCAGGCGTCCGCGTGCTGGCCTGGGACCCCGATGACGATGTCATGACGGCCGCCAGCATGGGCACTGTCGCCGGAGAGCTCAACGACGAGACACTCGGCGAATGCGACATCATCGTCCTGGCTTGCTACCCCGAGGCCTGCATCGAGTGGCTCGAGGCGCACGTCCAGGCGCTCGCCGACGCCACCGACACCGAGGCCATCATGGGTCCCGTGGTGATCGACACCGTGGGCGTCAAGGGCATCGTGTGCGAGCGCGCCTTTGAGCTTGCCCGCGAGCATGGCTTTTACTTTGTGGGCGCGCACCCCATGGCGGGCACGCAGTACTCGGGCTACGCACACTCCCGCGCCGACCTGTTCCAGGGCGCCCCGCTCGTGCTCGTGCCGCCCGCGGTGGACGATGCGCTCAAACTGGAGCTTTTGGGCCAGGTGCGCGAGATGGTGCGCCCCTTGGGCTTTGGCAAGTTCAGCGTGACCAGCGCCGCCGAACACGACCGCGTCATCGCCTTCACGAGCCAGCTTGCGCACGTGGTATCCAACGCCTACGTCAAGAGCCCCACCGCCCAGGTCCACCACGGCTTTTCGGCCGGAAGCTACCGCGATCTCACCCGCGTGGCGCACCTCAATCCACAGATGTGGTCCGAGCTTATGATCGACGACGCCGACGCGCTCGCCTTCGAGATCGACCATCTGATCGAGTCGCTCGGCGCCTACAGCCGTGCGCTCAAGGACCGCGACCAGCGCTATCTCGAGAATCTCCTTGCCGAGGGCGACCGCATTAAGCGCGCACTCGACGACGAGGCCTCCCACTAGACCACCTATCACGCCAGGTCGAAAGGACCATAGCTTATGGCGATTACCATCGATATCGACACTGCACGCCCCTACCAGGTGCATGTTGGCACGTTTATGCTGGAGCAGGCGGGACCGCTCGTGCGCGCCACTGCCGGCGGCACCAAGGCTGTCATCGTGACGGACACCAACGTAGGCCCGCTCTACCAGATGCCCGTTAAGCAGAGCCTGGAGGCATCAGGCTACGAAGTGAGTATCTGCACCTTCGAGGCCGGCGAGGCACACAAGCGCGCCGAAACCTATATTGCCATTTTGGAGTTTGTGGCCGAGCACGAGCTTTCGCGCTCCGACGTGATCGTGGCACTCGGCGGCGGCGTCGTGGGCGACGTGGCGGGCTTTGTGGCTGCCACCTACATGCGCGGCTGCAAGTTTGTGCAGATCCCGACGAGTCTGCTCGCCATGGTGGATTCGTCGGTGGGCGGCAAGACCGCCATCGACCTGGCTGCCGGCAAGAACTTGGCCGGCGCCTTTTGGCAGCCGAACGTGGTTATCGCCGACGTGGGGTGCCTGGCCACCCTCACGCCCGAGCAGTTCGCCGATGGCTGCGGCGAGGTCGTCAAGCATGCCGTGATCGCCGACCCGGAGCTTTTCGCCGAACTGGAGAAGACCCCGCTTACGCTTGAGCTACTCAACCGCGATGTGGCCCGCGTAGCGCTCATCATCGCCCGCAATATCGACATCAAGCGCGCCGTGGTCGTTGCCGACGAGCGCGAAACCAACCAGCGCAAGCTGCTCAACTTTGGACACAGCGCCGGACACGCCGTCGAAGCCTGCGAGCACTTTGAACTCGGACACGGCAACTGCGTGTCGATCGGCATGGGCATCATCACGCGCGCCGCAGCCCTGCACGGCGTTTGCGATGCCGCACTGCCCGGTCGTATTGAGGAGCTCTGCGCCCGCCACGGCCTCAAGACCCGCTGCGACCTCAATGCCGATGCCGTCTTTGCCGAGGCGCTCCACGACAAGAAGCGCGCGGGCGACACCATCGACCTGGTGATTCCGCACGGCATTGGCCGCTGCAGCATCGACCGCACGCCGCTTTCCACTTTCCACGAACTCATTGCCGAGGGCCTCGGCCAGAAGGGAGACGCATCCGCATGCTAGCCCGCATCACCCCGTCCCCGCTTAAGGGCACCGTTCCCGCCATCGCGTCCAAGTCGATGGCGCATCGCCTGATCATCTGCGCTGCGCTTGCCAACGGCGAGACGCACGTTACCTGTAACACCACCTGCGCCGACATCGAGGCCACGGTGCGTTGTCTTACGGCCCTGGGTGCTCGCATCGAGACCGTCGAGGACGGCTTCCAAGTACACCCCACCATGAAGAGTGTTGAGTTTGGCCTGCTCAAGGCCCTTGCCGGCGGAACGCTCGACTGCGGCGAAAGCGGCTCCACGCTCCGCTTTATGTTGCCCGTCGCCTGCGCGCTGGGCGCAGAGGCCACCTTTGTGGGCCAGGGTCGTCTGGGCGCACGCCCGCTCTCCCCGCTCTCGGACGAGATCATCGCCGCCGGCTGCGACCTACAGGGTCTGGGCGGTTTTCCGCTCAAGACGAGCGGACGCATGCGCCCGGGCACCTTTGTGCTGCCGGGCAATGTGAGCTCGCAGTATATCTCGGGCCTGCTGCTGGCAGCCCCGCTGCTGGCCAAGCCCTCCTGCGTGCAGGTGACCGGCCTTATTGAGAGCCGCCCCTACATCAACCTGACGATCCAGGCCATGAAGGCCTTTGGCGTCGAGGTCAACGTTGAGCGCATTCCGGCCAAGGACGGCCAGCCAGAGGTCACGAACTTCCGCGTGAGCAGCGGTTCGTACCGCACGCCCGGCAGCGTAGCCGTCGAGGGCGACTGGTCCAACGCAGCCTTTTGGCTGTGCGCCGGCGCCATCGGATGCGACCCCATCACCGTCGAGGGCGTGTCGCTGAGCTCCGCACAGGGCGACCGCAACGTGCTTGCCGCGCTTTCGCGCTTTGGCGCCCGTATCGTGCGCTCCACCAACGCCGCCACCGTGCAGTCCGACAAGCTCGCCGGCTTTGAGATGAGCGCCCACGACATTCCCGACCTGGTGCCCGTTATCTCGGCCGTGGCCTCGCTGGCTCAGGGCCGCACCTTTATCCGCGATTGCGCCCGCCTGCGCATCAAGGAATCCGACCGCCTGGCCACCACCACCCGCGAGCTCACCGCGCTGGGCGCGCAGGTGCGCATCGCCGGTGACGACCTCATCATCAAGGGCGTCGATGCCTTCACCGGCGGTGAGGTCGATTCGCACAACGACCACCGCATCGCCATGATGGCCGCCATCGCCGCGAGCCGTGCCACCGGCGAGGTCGTGATCCACGGCGCCGAGGCCGTCAACAAGTCCTATCCCGATTTCTTCGACCACTACCGCCTGCTGGGCGGCAAGGTCACGCTCGAGGAGGAATAGCATGTCCTCGACCTTTGGCAACGTTTTACATCTGAGCATTTTCGGCCAGTCGCACTCCCCTGCTATCGGCTGCTCACTCGACGGCATCCCCGCGGGTATCGCCGTTGACCAAGATGTGCTGCAGACTTTTTTGGACCGCCGTGCCCCCGGTCGCGACGAGACCGCAACCAAGCGCCGCGAGGCCGACGCCGCGCATATCATTGCCGGTGTGGTCGATGGACATACCACTGGTGCACCCATCGCAGCGATTATCGAGAACACCAACACGCGCTCCAAGGATTACTCCGAGCTGCGCCGCAAGCCCCGTCCCGGACATGCGGACTTCCCTGCGCGCGTGAAGTACCACAACATGCACGATGTCGCTGGTGGCGGGCATTTTTCCGGCCGCCTAACGGCCCCCTTATGCATCGCCGGCGGCATTGCGCTGCAGGCACTCGAGGCCCGCGGCATTCAGGTCATGGCGCACGTCGCGCAGATCGGCGGCATCTCCGACCTGCCCATGGACGATATGGTCTATCGCGAGGCCGACCGCAAGGCGATCCTTACGAACGATCTGCCGTGCATTGACGCCGCCGCAGCCGGCCGCATGCGCGAGGAGATTCTTGCCGCGCGCGACGAACTCGACAGTATCGGCGGCATCGTGGAGTGCGGCATTTACGGGCTTCCCGCGGGCATCGGCGACCCCATGTTCGACGGCATCGAGAACCGCATCGCGCAAATCGCGTTTGGCATTCCCGCCGTAAAGGGCGTGGAGTTTGGCATGGGCTTTGCCGTGGCCGCCATGCGCGGCAGCGAGAACAACGATCCGTATCGCATCGACGCCGAGACCGGCGAGATCGAGGTTGAGTCCAACAACGCCGGCGGCATCCTGGGCGGTATTTCGACCGGCGCGCCCGTCATGTGGCGCATGGCCGTAAAGCCAACGCCCTCGATTGGCCGCGAGCAGCAGACCGTAGACATGGACGCCATGGAAAATGCCGAGCTCTCGATCCACGGCCGCCACGATCCCTGCATCGTCCCCCGAGCCGTCCCCGTAGCCGAAGCAGCCGCCGCCCTCGCCATCTGGGACGCTCTCCTCGAGGACGCCGCCCAGCTCTAAAAATCTCTGGGGGCCAACTCCGGCCCCCACGCCCCCCCAGTGATTTTTCTGGGCCGGGGATTAAAAAATCATTAGGTACACAATGATTTTTTAATCCCCGTCCCAGAAAAATCACCGACACGTGAAAGGGGTCCCCATGGACCTTGCTGACATCCGCCAGGCCATCGACGGCATCGATACCACGCTCCTCAACAGCTTTGTCGAGCGTATGGACATTGCCACCGAGGTCGCCAAGTCAAAAATCGAGATGGGCAAGGCCGTCTTCGACCCCGCCCGTGAGCGCTCCAAGCTCAACAACCTCGCCAGCCGCGCGCCCGAGCGCTACAAGGCGCAGACCATCACCCTGTTCCGTCTCCTCATGAGCATGAGCAAGGCTGAGCAGCAGCGCTACATCAACGAGCTCAAGGGCATCACGGTGTCGCAAAAGGCTCATGCCATGGCCGCAGCCTTTGACACACCCTTCCCCCAGACGGCAACCGTCGCCTGCCAGGGCGTCGAAGGTGCCTACAGTCAAATCGCCGCGTGCAAACTCTTCGACGTGCCCGACATCGCGTTTTTCGAGACCTTCGAAGGCGTTATGCGCGCCGTGCGCGACGGCTTCTGCGAGTTTGGCGTGCTGCCCATCGAGAACTCCACCGCCGGCTCGGTCAACGCCGTCTACGACCTGCTCGCCCAGTTCGACTTCCACATCGTGCGCTCGCTTCGCCTCAAGATCGACCACAACTTGCTCGTCAAGCCCGGCACTAAGCTCGCCGACGTGCGCGAGGTCTACAGCCACGGCCAAGCCATTGCCCAGTGTGCCGGCTTTATCGAGTCCCACGACCTGCACGCCACCAAGTACCCCAACACCGCCATGTCGGCCGAGATGGTCGCCAGCTCCGGGCGCACCGATGTTGCCGCCATCGCATCGCGCAGCTGCGCGACACTCTATGGCCTGGAGGTGCTGGAGTCCAACATCCAGGACTCGGACAACAACTACACACGCTTTGTCGTCATCAGCCGCGAGCCACGCGTCTATCCCGGTGCCAACCGTACCTCGCTCATGATCACCACGGCCAATGAGCCGGGTGCCCTCTATCGCGTGCTCGAGCGCTTCTACGCGCTCAACATCAACCTCATCAAACTCGAGAGCCGCCCCATCCCCGGCCACGACTTTGAGTTTATGTTCTACTTTGATCTGGACTGCCCCTTTGGCAGCAAGGCCCTCGACGACCTGCTCGATTCCATCGACGACGTGTGCGAGAGCTTCACCTACTTTGGCAGCTACACGGAGGTGCTCTAGATGACCGATACCGCCGCAACCCGCCCCTACGGCGTGCTGGGCCGCGTGCTGGGCCACAGCTACACCCCGACCATCTACAAAGAGCTCGCTGGGCTCGAGTACGTGCGATTTGAGCGCGAGCCTGAGGACCTCGCGGCCTTTATGACGGGCGAAGAGTGGGAGGGCACCAACGTGACTATCCCTTACAAGCGCGCCGTCATGGAGTACCTGGACGAGCTGAGCCCGCTCGCTGAGCGTATGGGCAACGTCAACACCATCACGCGCCTACCTGACGGTCGCCTGCGCGGCGACAACACCGACTACTTTGGCTTCCAATGCCTGGTTGAGGAGTTGGGTGTGGAGGTTGCCGGCAAGAAGGCCCTCGTGCTCGGAGCCACCGGTGGCGCCGGCACCACGGCAACGATGGTGCTGGGAGACCTGGGCGCCATCGTTGTGCCCGTGGGTCGCACGAGCGAGGTCAACTACGGCAACATCGTGCAGCAGTCCGACGCCGCCCTACTCGTCAACTGCACGCCCGCCGGCATGTTCCCCCATTGCCCCGACGCGCCTTGCACGCTCGAAGGGCTCAATGCGCTCGAAGGCGTTATCGACATTGTCTACAACCCCGCCCGCACGGGACTCATGCTCGAGGCCGAGCGCCGCGGTATCCCCTGCATCGGCGGTCTGCTGATGCTCGTGGCCCAAGCGGCACAGGCCGTCGAGCGCTATACCGGCCAGGTCACCCCGCGCGAGCGCATCCTGGACGTAACGGAGCGCTTGTCACGCCGCGAACAGAACATCGCGCTGATCGGCATGCCGGGCTCGGGCAAGACCCGCGTGGGTGAGCAGATTGCCCTGCTCACGGGGCGAGAGCACATCGACCTGGATCGCGCGCTTGAGGAACGCCTGGGGATGCCCTGCGCCGACTATATCGTCGAGCGCGGCGAGGCGGCCTTCCGCGAGCAGGAAACGGCGGCGCTCTCCGACATCTCCAAGCGCAGCGGCCTGGTGCTTTCCACCGGCGGTGGCGTGGTCACGCGAGACGAGAACTATCCGCTGCTGCACCAGAACAGCAAAATTGTGATGCTCAACCGCAAGCTCGAAGAGCTCGCCCACAAGGGCCGCCCCATCACCGCACGCGACGGCATCGATAAGCTCGCGGAACAACGTATGCCACGCTACCGCGCCTGGGCCGACCACATCATCGACTCACGCGACTGCGCCGCCAATACCGCCCAAGCCCTCCTCGACACCCTCCCACCCGCTCTCTAAAAAAACCACCACAAAGGGGACAGGCACCTTTGTGGTGGTTTCTCGACTGCAAAGGAAGCAACCATGAAAGCACTCGTCATCAACGGCCCCAACCTCAACATGCTCGGCATTCGCGAGCCGGGCATCTATGGCAGCGACAACTACGACCGCTTAGTGCAGATCTGCCAGGAAGCGGGCGCCGCACAGGGCTTCGACGAGGTCGAGGTCTTCCAGTCCAACCACGAGGGCAACATCGTCGACAAGATCCAGGAGGCTTACGGCAAGGTCGACGGCATCGTCATCAACCCGGCTGCCTACACGCACACGAGCGTGGCCATACTGGACGCGCTCAAAGCCGTCGCCATCCCGGCTGTGGAGGTCCACATCAGCGCCGTCGAAACACGCGAGGACTTCCGCCAGGTGAGCTACGCCCGCCTGGCCTGCTTCGCCACCATCACCGGCGAGGGCCTGCAGGGCTACGCACATGCGCTAGAGCTGTTGAAAGAGCATCTGCTACACTAATCCCTGGGACAAAGACATCAGATATGTTTGTCCCTAAACTAAAGTAACTGTCCAATCGACATACAAAGGAGCATATCCATGTCCCAGTACGATTACCTCGTCGTCGGTGCCGGCCTTTCGGGCGCCGTCTTCGCCAATGCCGCCAAGCGCGCCGGCAAGTCGGTCCTGGTCATCGACCGCCGCGACCACATCGCCGGCAACGTCTACACCGAGGACGTCGAGGGCATCCAAGTCCACCGCTACGGCGCGCACATCTTCCACACCTCCATGAAGGACGTCTGGGGCTACGTCAACCGCTTCGCCGAGTTCAACAACTACGTCAACTCGCCGGTAGCCAACTTCCACGGCAACATGTACAACATGCCCTTCAACATGAACACCTTCGCCAAGATGTGGCCGGGCGTCGTCACGCCGGCAGATGCCAAGGCCAAGATTGCCGAGCAGGTAGCCGCCGAGAACATCGGAGAGCCGACAAACCTCGAGGAGCAGGCGCTGTCGCTCGTCGGCCGCGACATCTTCGAGACGCTCGTGAAGGGCTACACCGAGAAGCAGTGGGGCCGCGACTGCAAGGACCTGCCCGCGAGCATCATAAAGCGCCTCCCCTGCCGCTTCACCTACGATAACAACTACTTCAACGACCGCTACCAGGGCATCCCCATGGGCGGCTACACCAAGATGGTCGCCAACATGCTCGAGGGCGTCGAGGTGCGCTGCGGCGTGGAGTACAAGGAGCTGGCCGCCGCCGAGCCCGATATCGCCGCCAGGACGATCTACTGCGGCCCCATCGACTCGTTCTACGACTTTAAGCTGGGCACACTCGAGTACCGCAGCCTGCGCTTCGAGACCGAGACACTCGACGAGCAGGACCACCAGGGCGTGGCCGTGGTCAACTATACCGAGCGCGAGGTCCCCTATACCCGCATCATCGAGCACAAGCACTTCGAGTTCGGCACGCAGGAGAAGACCGTCATCACGCGCGAGTACCCGGCGGATTGGAAGCCCGGCGACGAGCCCTACTACCCCATCAACGACGCCAAGAACGAGGCCCTCTACAAGCAGTACGAGGAGCTGGCGGCGCAGGAGGGCGACGTGGTCTTCGCCGGTCGCCTGGGCGGCTACAAGTACTACGACATGGACAAGGCCATCGCCGCCGCCTTCGAGCTCGTCCGCAACGAGCTGGGCGTGGAGCCGACAGAGGCGTAGGGAGCTCAACGACTCGAGACCGACAACCAAATTCGCAAGAAGCAATAAGCCCGGTGCAGCGATGCTACACCGGGCTTATTGTTGAGGGAGCACTGCACGCCCACATGCCCAAAAAGCAAAGACCCGGCATTATACCGGGTCTTCAAAAACTCTCTGGTGCTCCATGGCGGATTCGAACCGTCGACCTTGGGATTAGAAGTCCCCTGCTCTATCCAACTGAGCTAATGGAGCATAAAGCCGGGCGTCCAAGCGGGTACAAGTTCACACGGCCAATAAATTATAACCTACTTGAACTGGTCGTGGTACGCCTTGCAGACCTCGTCCACGGGACCATCCATGCGCAGATCACCCTTCTCGATCCACACAGCACGCTGGCAAATACGCTCAACCTGCTCCATGGAGTGAGAAACGAACAAGACCGTGACGTCGCCACTCTCAATAAAGTGCTGAATACGGCGCTCGCATTTCTGCTGGAAAAAGACATCGCCAACAGAAAGCGTCTCATCGACGATGAGAATATCGGGCTCGGTAATCGTAGCGATAGCAAAGGCGATACGCGCGACCATACCCGACGAGAAGTTCTTCAAGGGCATGTCAACGAAGTCTTTAAGCTCGGCGAACTCAATAATCTCGTCAAAACTAGCGTCGATAAACTCCTTGGTATAGCCAAGCAGCGCACCGTTCAGATAGATGTTCTCACGAGCCGTAAGCTCCGGGTCAAAGCCAGCACCAAGCTCAATCAGCGGCGCAATATTGCCGTGAACCTTAACCTCACCTTCGCTGGGCTCCAAAACGCCAGCGATGATCTTGAGCATCGTAGACTTGCCGGAACCGTTAGTACCAACAAGGCCAACGACCTCGCCACGATGCACATCAAATGAAATGTGCTTAAGCGCACGGAATTCCTCAAAGAACAGCTCATGCTTTGCGAGCTTAATAAAATACTCTTTGAGGTTCGTAAGCGACTCGGACGCCATGTTAAAGATCATGGTGACGTCTTTGACCTCAACAGCAAGGGGCTGCTTGCTGTAATCAATAGCAGATTCAGTCATGAGCAGCACTCCTTAGATGTAGAGGATAAACTTGTGCTCGGTCTTGTGAAAGACGGCGTAACCAATAGCAAGAGCAAGAATAGCCCAAACAACACACAGCCCAAAGGTAAGCGCAGAAGGCACGGTATTAAACAGGAAGATATCACGCATAAACTGGAGGTAGTTGTACATGGGATTCACAACCACAAGGACCTGGATCCAATGTGCCATTTGGCTAATGAAGTCGGTTGTCCAGAAAATCGGCGTCAGATACATCCAGGCCGTGATAACAACGGTCCACAGGTGCATAACATCGCGGAAAAAAACCGCCAGCGCAGACAGCATCATGCCCAAGCCCATGCAGAAACACATGAGCAGGAGCAAGCAAACCGGCAGCAGAATTAAATGCCAGGTGGGAAGCACGTGGAACCAAAGCATAACCAAGGCGACGGCAACCAAAGAGAAGGCGAAGTTAACGAGCGAGAACAACACCTTCTGCACCGGGAACACCCAACGATGTACTTTGACCTTCTTCAGCAACGAGGACGCCCAAATGATAGACATCAGCGCCTGGTTCGTCGATTCGGACATGACGGAGAACGTTACGTTACCGACAATCAGGTAAAGCGGATACAACTCGGGGGTAACAGAGCCATTACGGCCTTGCGCGAAGATTGTCGAAAACACGATCGACATAACAATCATCATCAGCAGCGGGTTTAGCACGGACCATGCCACACCCAGAACACTACGACGATATTTAATCTTAAAATCTTTGGTGACAAGCTGCTTAAGAATGAACTTGTCCTTTTCAAAATCATTTTTAGCGTGAGAGGCCGGTTTAGCCACCGCTTTCTGACTCTCTACGTTGTCAGCCACGGACCATCTCCTTGTCTCGTAAAACATAACAGTGGAAAGTATAGCCCTCCTACGATGACGATAACCCACCGCAACAAATCTGGAGAACTAACCCATATCTAATCAAAGCGACGGGCGATAGGTATACTTTCGACCAGATGAGTCATTAAAGGAGGTCCTACATGGACTATTCGAATACCGCCGTCATAATTCCCTGTTACAACGAAGCGCTGACGATTGGCAAAGTTGTCGACGATTTTCATCGAGAGCTGCCCGGTGCAACCGTCTTTGTATATGACAACAACTCGTCTGATGGCACTTCGCAAATCGCCAAGCAGCACGGTGCCACGGTGCGCCACGAGCCCAGACAGGGCAAAGGCAACGTGTGCCGCCAAATGTTCCGTGATGTCGACGCCGAATGCTATCTAATGGTTGATGGAGACGACACTTACCCCGCCGAGGCGGCAAAGGCGCTTTGCGAGCCCATCCTTAACGGCGAAGCCGATATGACCGTTGGCGATCGCCTGTCAAACGGCACCTATGCCGAAGAGAACAAGAGGGCCTTCCACGGCTTTGGCAACAATCTTGTTCGCGCCATGATCAAGTGGATTTACGGCTACAGCTTTGACGACGTGATGACCGGCTACCGAGCCATGAGCAGACCCTTCGTCAAGACCTTCCCCGTTTTGAGCGAGGGCTTCCAGATTGAGACCGAGCTCTCCATCCACGCTGTCGATCACCGCTGGCGAATTAAAGACGTGCCGGTGGAGTATCGCGATCGGCCCGCAGGCTCCGAGTCCAAGCTCAACACCGTTAGCGACGGCATCAAGGTCATCGCAATGATTGGAACGCTCTTTAAAGACTATCGTCCGCTCAAGTTCTTTACCCTTATAGCGCTCATCTTCGCCATCATAGGCCTTGCCCTCGGAATTCCAATTGTTGTGGAGTACTTCCAAACCGGCTTAGTCCCCCGCTTCCCCACGGCCATACTTGCGGCCTCATTCATGTTCCTGTGTGGGTTGAGCCTAGCAACGGGACTAATCCTCGACTCAGTTGCAAAAGTCGAAAGAAAACAATGGGAGTTACAAGCCTATAAAACCTATTCAAAATAAGAAGAGGTCCGGACTTAATCCGGACCTCTTCTTATTTCAGACCTAAATACTGTTCCCAAAACTCTCGCGAAGTCATGTACGGCATGGCATCTTTCCATGCCCCCCTGACGCTCTTGCCCTCTTTACGATAGCGCGCCATCAGTTCGTGCTCTCGGCGGCGAATACTCTTGAACCGCGCCCGATCCATCGTGCGGACCGACCCCTTCTCGCGGGTCGGATCAAGAAATACCAGCGTCTTGCAACGCGTCGAATTGCCTTCAAGCGTACAGCTGCCATTCTTAACTGCATAGCCGGGCTTTCCGCGCAACAGCGCATCGGGAAGATAGTGTTTGTCGTAAGGAATAGATCTCCAATACTTCATAAATTTCGAAGGATGGAATTCCAGATTAACATTAGCGAGCACTTGCTCCGTAACCCCAGCCTTGCGAAGAAGCTCTGGATCCATTTCGGAAACAGGAATCAGCTTTTCGTTTAACTTACCCTTACCAATCATCGACGCGGCGCCATCAAGCTTCTGGAGATACTCAGGGCCGCGCAGATAGTCCTCAAAGCCATCAAGGATAAACTCAGCAGCCTGATAATCCATATCGCGCAAGTTCTGACGTACCCCTCGCTGAATACGAAGGACAAACATTTTCTCATCAGCACAATCATCGAGTGAAATCATGGCAAAGAAGTTGCGGAAGTACTGGTAGCAGTCAACCGAAGCGCGGAAACGCCCCTCAAAGCTTGCATGCCACACGCAAATGCAATTCATGGTCATGTAGACAGGCTTATTGCGCATGCCAAACTCAACGTCGTCGCAGCGGATAAAGAAAGGCATGGGAAGGCCGTTCTTTTCGATAGCCTTCACCGGAATGCAGCTATACCACCAAGCCCCATAGGCCTGATCAACTTCAACATTCGTGCGTTCATTTTCGAGGATGTCGGACAGCTTGCCAACATTCAAGTCCTCTTTTACGCGACGATAGGCACCAGTGGTCGCCACATACGAGACATCCTCGAACTGACGAGTAGGGTCCTCCATTGAGAGCATGGCGCCGTTAATAAAGGCATCCTTATACTTGCCTTTAGCAAGAGAGAGGAGATTGAACGTGCGGATCAAACTCTCGGGCATAATAGAGACATCGTCATCCATCAAAATGATGTGAGTGTACTGATCAGGAGTTTCAGTAGCCGCCATCATTCCACGTGCGAATCCTCCCGAACCGCCCGTATTGGGATTCGGGAGCACGGTGACTAGCTCATCGGAAAGTGATGCAGAATCGAGCGTCTGTCCATTGTCGACGACAAACATGTGGAAGTGGTCGCGAATCGGACCGTCCTCTTTGGAGATGCCCGCTTTAACGAGTTCAGTATTCGGAAGAATGTACTGCTCATTCTTAAATGTAGTAGTAGAAAGAGCAAGATTGATCTGGTTAATTGAGTCCTCAGGAACATCAGTCAGATAAGAGGCGTTCAAGAGGTCTACGGAATAGCCCTCATCACTCTCAATCCTAAAACCGATCAAGTCGTAGCCGGTTGTATCGATATCAATATCGAGAACGCAAGGATCAATTTCATTGCCATCAAAAGGATTCGATTTGAGCTCGACAGGATTCAGCTCGCTAGATCTCACTCCATGAACGACAACCCGGCCCCTGCCAAATAAAGCCATATGCAAGACGACGCCGCCAACAGACGCATACTGATGCCATTTGCCAGCAGATAGGCCATTCACATACGTCAGAAAGTCAACGTGTCCATTGACATGAAGTGAATGTATATCGTCATCATACGAAGCACCACCGGAGAGCACGCGATAGTAGAGTTCGGGAAAATCCTTTGCATGCTTTTCAACTTTAAGTACAACATTCGCAAGTTTAAACTGCATTTTAAATACCTTAATCAAAGCCGTTGTAACTACTAATTACATTCGTCGACAAACTTTGCCATCGCGGAGCGAACATCGGGATCAGACAAAACATCCTTTGCAAAATGATCATGCCCACAGATGTCCATTGGCATGTAAGGCCATCCAGGATAGCAATCATCAGCGACCTTTTCCGCTTTCGCGGGAACCAAAAAAGAGAAGCTGTCAAACGGATGCTTTCTTACGGGAAGGATATCATTGCGGTCCCAAATTATTATACGTTTAGGGGCATCAAAAACGTTATCAATCGCGTATGCAAAATCACCACGAGACTCATCGGTTAACAAACCTAGATCATGAGCCTTTTCGTTAAACGAATCGAATACGCTCTGGACAAGATCAATCTCCGCAGAAGAAACAACTGTTCTCTAAGCTTCCAAGTCAACATCTCCGCACTGCACGCTAAGACCACTGTGTGGATGAACCATCCAAGGATTATCTTTCCAAAAACTAAACTCACGTTCATTTTTGTCAAAGAAATCCATAAGCTCAATTCTGAGTTGCCTAAGTTGATCGTTCGCGCGCTTGGAATTCTCGGCCGCCCGGTCGTAAATCGAAATGTCCACAAAACAAGGTATAAGCGAATTAGTTGAACAAAAGCGAACTTGACGACACTTTACAAACCAGTCGTATACAAGGGTGACTTGATAATCAGGATCATCTTTTAAGACGGTAGCAAGCTTATCCACATCGGACCTAATCATGCAGATGTCAATGTCATCATCCCAAGGAATAAAACCCGAACGAGACAAGGTCCCCACAAGAGAGCCGTAAGAAAGCCAATATTGGATATTATTGGCATCACAAATCGCATCTAGTTTACTCATCAAGGCAGCGTTAGCCTGCTGCATCAATCGAATATCGCCCTCGGCGTCCGGTAACGCATCAAAGATTTTGCAACGGAGCTCAAAAGGAGTGATATCGGGGTACGCACGTCGTGCCAACAATTCAAAGCGAAGGGCCATCTGCTCTGACAGACTTTGTTGGCGTTTCTTGAGCAATTCAATTTCTGGAAATAACCGAGTATCGAATTTGTAATTGATATTCATATTGATACCGTTGTCGGCCTGCTCAATACGGGCAAAAATCTCTTCAAAACGACGGTCCATATCCTCATGCATAGCATGCAATGATCGCGATGAGCCGGGAAGAATCTTTTTAATAGCAGAAAGAAAGGACATGGCTTAACCTTCCCAACGACAAACAATGTACGAAGCACAATTACTCATATGATACAAAAGAATGAGTGGGTCCCACTTTGAAACCCACTCACATGAAGACTACTCCGACGCCTCTTTCAAATACTGTTTCCAGAAATCGATCGAAGTAAAGACATCTCTATACGAAGCGTATTCGGCATAAATCTTATCTTTGTTACGCTTGAATACCTTCTCGGCTTTACGAAAACGAGTCCAAACCTCTTTGAATCGTTTCTTATCCATATGTCTAATGGCGCCCTTTTTATTAGGCATATCTACCACAATAAGCGTGTCAACATCCCTGATTTTACCGGCGGGATAAACCCATCCCGCAGCGTCGATGACAGCAACTTTGCCTCTGCGCTTAGCGGAGTCGTTAACAAAACGGTGGCCATTAATGGTCAGATAATCCTTAAATGCCTGGAGCCTAGACCTGTCGCCCCCAAGGCTCAAATTGCCAAAAGTCAGTTGCGTCAAGTCGACACCCAATTCTAGTGCCTGAGGGATGAGCTGCTCGATGGGAATCAATTGTTCCCTTTCACGATTTGCCGCCATAAAACAGGATTCAGCGACAGGATGAGAAATCCACTCCGGACCTCTCAAAAAATCTTCAAGACCTTTTACGGCAAGAGCAGCTTCATCGTAATTATATTTCTTCAAGTCGAGCTCAACTTCACGACGAATCTCATAAAGAAAATCAGAGAGAGGCGCAGCGCCAGTTGTCGCCTGACTGATTAGCGTATTTCGGCTTACCTGATAACGCTCCACGGCAGCACTATACTTAAACTTAAAGGAATTATGCCAAACGCAAATACCATTCATGGACATGAACTTGGGTTTGCAACGAAGCGCATACTCAGCATCATCAGAACGAACAAATAAGGGCAAGGGCAACCCCTCACGTTCAATCGTTGCGGTAGGTATAACGCAATACCACCAGCCAGCATACTGTTGGGCAGTGTCCTCATAAAGGCCAGTTGGGGCCTTATATATCTCGGTCTCAACGACATCATGAAGTGAGGTCATATAGCCTGCAGGCTTAAGGGGAGAAAAAGTTCCCTTAGCAGTAAAGAACCCTAAATCCTCGGTACGCAAATTGGGCTCTTCCAAGCTCATCATGGCACCCGATAAAAAGGCCTCAGCATATTCTTCTTTGAGAAGAGAGAGCAGGTTGAAAGTGCGGATAAAACTCTCGGGAAGAACCTCGACATCATCGTCCATCAGGAGAACATGAGTCGCTTTAGGATTCTGCTCAAGTGACTCAATCATCCCCCGAGCAAAACCACCAGACCCGCCGACATTAGGATTTGGATGAACAGTAACACGCGATGAATCCAGGTTTGCACTATTCAGCGAACGGCCATTATCAATAATGTGTACGTGGAAATGATCAGCAATCTCTTCATCAGAATCAATAATGTTCTTTTGTAAAAGAGATACGTTACGGACAATATAGTCCTCTTTTTTAAACGTAGTAGTTGCAAGCGCTAGCTCAACTGGATGAATATCCAGTTCTTCACAATCGCAATAATAATACGCATTCCGAATATTAACAGGGCCTTCAGTACTGATATTAAAAGCGTGCAGAATCTCTCCCTCACAAAGGGAGAGTTCGATTTCAGCCGTACTCCATTCATCGGATCGTTGCAAACTAACCGCAGAGCCATCAATTGTAGAAGGAATCCAAGAATAATTATTTGCATACGTCTGCTGAAGCGTTAAGGCGGAGCCGCAATACTCGATATGAAGATAAAACGCCTTTGCAGTAGTGTATTTTCGCCACTTATAAATGGATAGCGCATTAAAATATGTTGTGAAATCAACATTGGTCGATTTCATGATTTCAATAGCGTCATTCGAAGTTGGAATAACAAGACCCTCCGTTGCCCTATAGCAAAGCAATGGATACTGCAACATCGCATCAGATCCGTTAAAAATCAAATTTGCAAGTTTAAAATGCATTGAAAACCATCCAAAAAATTCCTGGTGCAACTTGGCAAAATGGCATAAATGCCCATGGCATTGTTTGCATTCTCACTGATTTTAAGAATGCAAACAATGTACTAAAGGCATCTAATCAAAATGAAGTTTTAGCTCTTCCTCCCAGTCGGGCATATGGAAGCCGACCGACTCGAGCCTGGACAGGTCGAGCGCGGAGTGGACCGGGCGCGGTGCGATGGGGCCCGCGGCGTTCGCGTAGTAGTCGGCGGTCGAAACCGGCACGACCTTCTCGCCGTTGCCGTTGGCGGCCTCGAAGACGGCGCGGGCGATATCGGCCCAGCTCTTGACGGCGCCGGAGCCGGTGCAGTCGTAGGTGCCGTAGGGGGCGTGCGTCCCCAGCACGTGGAAGATGGCCCCGGCCATGTCGCGCGTGAAGGTCAGGCGGCCCAGCTGGTCGTCCACGACCGTGACCTGCTCGAGCCCGTCCTCGGGGTCGGCGACGCGGTCGGAGAGCGCCTTCATGGTCTTGACGAAGTTGTGCCCCTCGCCGATGACCCAGCTGGAGCGCATGATGTAGTGGCGCGGGCAGCCGGCCACGGCGATGTCGCCCGCGGCCTTGGTCTGGCCGTAGACGGACAGCGGGGAGAACGGCTCGTTCTCCGTGTGGACCTCGGCGGTGCCGTCGAAGACGTAGTCGCTGGACACGTGGACGAGGGTGATCCCGTGCCCGGCGCAGGTGCGGGCCAGAAGCGCCGGCCCGGTCGCGTTGGCCTTCCAGGCGGTCACGCGGCCCTCGGGGGTCTCCGCTTTATCCACGGCGGTGTAGGCGCCGCAGTTGATCACGGTGCCGTAGAGCGACCAGTCGTACTGCGAATAGGCCTCCGGGTCGGACATGTCGAAGGTGTCGATGTCGCAGAAGTCGAAGTCCTTGGCCACGCCGCGCTCCTCGGCGAGCGCGCGCACCGCGTGGCCCAGCTGGCCGTCGCAGCCGGTGACGAGGGTGCGCTTCGGCGCCATGGGGACGACGTCCTTGAGCATCGGGTGGTTGAGGTCGGCCTCGGAGACGGTGGCCTGGTCGAGCGGGATGGGCCACTGGATGGCGAGCTCGGGGTCGGCGAGGTTAACGAAGGTGTAGGTCCTCTTGAGCTCGAGCGACCAGTGGGCGTCCACCAGGTAGGTGTAGGCGGTGCCGTCCTCCAGGGCCTGGAAGGAGTTGCCCACGCCGCGCGGGACGTAGATGGCCTTCGACGGGTCGAGCGTGCAGGTGAACACCTTGCCGAAGGTCTCGCTGCCCTCGCGCAGGTCCACCCAGGCGCCGAAGACCGAGCCGCGGGCCACGGAGATGAACTTGTCCCAGGGCTCGGCGTGGATGCCGCGGGTGACGCCCCTCTTCTCGTTGTAGGAGACGTTGTTCTGGACGACGCGGAAGTCGGGGATACCCAGGGCGGTCATCTTGGCGCGCTGCCAGTTCTCCTTGAACCAGCCGCGCGAGTCGCCGTGGACGGCGAGGTCGACGACCTTCAGGCCCCCGATGCCGGTCTCGGCGACGGCGAGGTCCTTCTCGAATGCGATGTCTGCCATGTGTCTCCCCTCCTACTGGCCCTGGGCCTTGTACCTGGCCTCGGTGGCCTCCTTGGCCGGGCGCCACCAGGACTCGTTGGCGACGTACCAGTCGATCGTCTGCTTGAGCCCCTCGGCGAAGTCGGTGTGCGCCGGCCTCCAGCCCAGCTCGCGCTGGAGCTTGGTGCTGTCGATGGCGTAGCGGCGGTCGTGGCCGGGGCGGTCGGCGACCCAGTCGAAGTCCTCGGGGTCGCGTCCCATCGCCTCGAGGATCATGCGCAAAACGGTGATGTTGTTCCTCTCGCCGTCGGCGCCGATGAGGTAGGTCTCCCCCATGCGGCCCTTGGTGAGGATATCCCAGACGGCGCTGGAGTGGTCCTCGGTGTGAATCCAGTCGCGGACGTTCTCGCCGCGGCCGTAGAGCTTGGGGCGGACGCCGTCGATGATGTTCGTGATCTGCCTGGGGATGAACTTCTCCACGTGCTGGTAGGGGCCGTAGTTGTTGGAGCAGTTGGAGATCGTGGTGCGCAGCCCGTAGGTGCGGGTCCAGGCGCGCACGAGCATGTCGGAGCTCGCCTTGGTCGAGCTGTACGGGCTACTCGGGCGGTACGGCGTCTCCTCGGTGAACTTCGCCGGGTCGTCGAGCGCCAGGTCGCCGTAGACCTCGTCGGTGGAGACGTGGTGGTAGCGGACGCCGTACTTGCGGACGGCCTCCAGCAGGCGGAAGGTGCCCTCGACGTTCGTGCGCAGGAACGGCTCCGGGTCGGCGATGGAGTTGTCGTTGTGGCTCTCGGCCGCGTAGTGCACGATCGCGTCGTGGCCCGGCACCAGCCTATCGAGCAGCCCCGCGTCGCAGATGTCGCCGACGACGAGCTCCACGCGGTCGGAGGGCAGCCCGGCGATGTTCTCGGGGTTGCCGGCGTAGGTCAGCTTGTCCAGGACGGTCACGTGCACGCCGGGGTGGTTGTTGACCACGTAGTGCACGAAGTTGCTGCCGATGAAGCCGCAGCCGCCCGTGACGATGATGTTGTGGGGTTCGAAAATTTCAGACATGAGGGGTTCCTCCTAGTACTCGCGCGGGCTGTTGACGATCTCGCCGGCGGCGACCTTCTTCAGGTGCCGGCCGTAGACCGACTTGCCGTAGGCCTCCGCGGCCTGCTTGAGCCCCTCGGTGGTGATCCAGCCGTTCTCCCAGGCGATCTCCTCGGGGACCGAGACCGGCAGGTCCTGGGAGTGCTCCACGGCGCGGACGAACTCCGCCGCCTCGTGGAGTGACTCCATGGTGCCGGTGTCCAGCCACGCGTAGCCGCGGCCGAGGGTCACCACGGACAGCGTCCCCACCTCCAGGTACATCTGGTTGAGCGTGGTGATCTCCAGCTCGCCGCGGGCGGAAGGCTGAACCTTGTGGGCCTTGGCGGCGACGTCGCCCGGGTAGAAGTACAGGCCGGTGACGGCGTAGGAGCTCTTGGGCTGGGCGGGCTTCTCCTCGATGGAGACGGCCCTCCCCTGCGCATCGAACTCCACGACGCCGAAGCGCTCGGGGTCGTCCACGTGGTAGCCGAAGACCGTGGCGCGGCCCGACTGCGCGTTCTGGACGGCGCGCGTCAGGTGGCGCGACAGGCCGTTGCCGTAGAAGATGTTGTCGCCGAGCACCAGCGCGCACGGCTCGCCGGCGATGAACTCCTCGCCGATGGTGAAAGCCTGCGCCAGGCCGTCCGGGCTCGGCTGCTCGGCGTAGGAGAGGTTCACGCCGTAGCGCGAGCCGTCCCCGAGCAGGCGCTCGAAGTTGGGGAGGTCCGTCGGCGTGGAGATGACCAGGATGTCCCGGATGCCCGCCAGCATGAGGGTGGACAGCGGGTAGTAGATCATGGGCTTGTCGTAGACCGGCAGCAGCTGCTTGGAGGTCACGAGCGTGAGCGGGTACAGGCGCGTGCCGGACCCGCCTGCGAGGATGATGCCTTTCATTCAATCACTTCCAAAGTCAGTGAACGGAAAAATAAATCCGTTTAGCAATGTTCCTGATTGAGAGCGACAATTTACGAGCGGTTAAATCAACCGACGATATATTGATACCATCGAGTGAACAGATTGCTCGCACAAAATCAAACTCATCGCGTTTCAATTGCTCTTTTTTATCCTTAAAAAGTGAGTTCGTAGTAGATTCGTTGCACACTCTAAAATAGGAATAAATTGAGTCTAGATAGCAGACATCACTATTAAGTGATAGACGAATCCAATACTCCCAATCAGGGGAGTAACACAAAGAATCATTAAAGGGTCCAACTTTTTGCCAGCAATCTCTACGAAACATGACATTAGAAGGCTCTCCATAGATATTATGAGTTCGAAATGTCTTGCGGGCAAAATCAGAGCCTTTTAAAACCATATCCCGCTTAAAAGGTCTCCTCTTCATTGTAATGGCACCATTCGAGTCAATAACACATGAAGCGCTGAAGCAGAGGGAGCACTTTGGATTAGCATCCAGTGCTGCAACCTCAGACTCAAGAGCCCCGGGTAACAAAATATCATCCTGAAAGAGGAAATGAATATACTCGCCAGAAGATTTCTCAATGGCATTATTCCAGTTTCCAACAAGACCGAGATTACTGGCGTTTCTAAATACCTTAATTCGAGAATCCGTTAGCTTGGAAACAATCTCAAATGTTCCATCAGTTGACTGATCATCGAAGATTAATAATTCGAAATCGCGGAAAGACTGGCTTAACACCGAATCAATTGCCTTCAAAATGTACTTAGCACCATTAAAACAAGGCATCAACACACTAACTTTAGGCATCCTTGTCCTCCTTATCGGACAAAAATTCCTCAATAAAATAGCGAGGACGATGCTTCGTCTCCATATAAGTCTTTCCAACGTACTCGCCGATGACACCCAAAGCCAAAAGTTGAAGTCCGCCAAGACACCAAATTGACATAATAATGCTTGTCCAGCCAACTTGTACATCGCCAATAAAATGACCAATTAAAAGATATACAAGTGCAAATAAACTAAAAATAGAAATGATTAAACCGGTGAGAGTAATTATCCTAATCGGTTTAGTACTAAAAGACGTTATACCTTCAAAAGCAAATGACAGCATTTTACCGAGCGTGTATTTAGATTCGCCGGCAAACCGTTTCCCTCGCGAATAATACACGCAGCAAGATTTGAAACCAACTAAAGGAACCAAACCACGAAGAAATAGATTAACCTCACGGAATTGAGACAATGCAAGAACAGCACGCTTGGACATCAATCTATAGTCAGCATGGTTATAAACAGCATCGACACCCAACGAAGACTGTAAGCGATAAAAAGACTGTGCGGTAAAACGTTTTAGAAAGGAATCGCTAGAACGATCATTTCGTACACCATATACAACTTCATAGCCTTCGCGAGCTCTTGAAACCATTTCATCAAGCGCATTGATATCATCTTGTAAATCAGCGTCCATCGATGCTATTAAATCAGCAAACTCCGCTGCCTTGTGTAACCCAGAAAGTAAAGCCTTCTGATGGCCACAATTCCTAGAGAGCTTAAGTCCACAGAATAAGGAATTAGACTGATGAAGACTTTCGATGATCTCCCAAGTCTTATCGGATGACCCATCGTCAACTAACAAAACTTTACTGTTCGCATTAATCTGAGACAATTTTACTAAAGTGGAAAACTTCTCAAAAAGCCTTTTAGAGGTTTCCCGCAAAACGCTCTCCTCGTTATAACAAGGAACCACGAGATAGAGAATCGGCAATATGTCCATCTTTGTCA
>JAUMSH010000027.1 GCA_031292915.1 Collinsella sp. | reverse complement strand
GGCGCCGCGCGCTCGGGCGGCGCGCCAGGGAGATAGTGGACGAGATAGTCGAGAAGCGCGGCCTCAAGAAGGAGTAACATCGGGGCTTGCAGCGACGGACCTCAGGACACTCTTACACCACGTCTGCGCGCGCCACCGAGTGGAACGTTGAATAGTTCCTGAAGTGATCAAAATCGCTGCTACTAAACAGGTAGCAGTACTCATATTTGCCCTTTTTTGACCACAGCCCTCTCGGAAACCTTTCCAGAGGCGTCAAACAGCCATAATCCAAAGGTCGCCTCAAACAATTAGCCGGCTAAGAGCGTCCATGGCTACCCAAAAGTTGTACGCCAGCATCCAAAGATGTCGAAAATGGTCGACTTTGGATGCTGGTGTACATGTTTGGGTCGTATAGGTTGGGGCGAGCCGGTCGCAACGCGAGTACTAGAGCAGGTTTTCCTGCACCCACGCGATGATGTCGCTCGACTCGTAGAGTGGCTTGCCGTCGATGAATAGACAGGGAACCTGGCGCTTTCCGCCGACGGCGATGAGTGTCTGTTCGGCATCGGAATCGGTCGAGATATTGCGCTCGGGAATGGTCACGCCGTTATCGGCCAAAAAGTGCTTGACCTTTAAGCAATACGGGCAGCCGGTCATAACGTACAGCGCGAGCTCGTGATTAGTAGCCATAGGTCTCCAATCGGTTGAGGTTTTGATTGAAATACCCAAAGCCGCCGCGGTCTATGCGCGCGTCAACGAAGACTCGATGGCCTGGACCAGAAACGCCGTGGCTCCGGTGGCGCAGGGCTTGTCGTAGTAGTCAACAAAGCGCTGGTCGGCAAGATAACCGTGGGCGAGGCCCAGGTACGCCTCGTCTTGGGGCTCGCATCCCCAGTTGAGAGCAATCCAGCGACGATGCATCGCGACAAGCTTACGAGCCTCGTTGCTCTCTGGGTCGCCAATGCCCATGGCAATTGAGAGCTGGCCCAGAATAGCGCGTTCAAGTTCCTTCATGTCGTTCCATGTCTCGGGGTCCATGTCCAGCAACGCTTCGTTTGCTGCATCGATAGCCTCGTCGCCGTAGCACGCCCGCGCCTCGGCACCGTAGCGCTCCTCGTTTTCTTGCACGGCGCGCCAGCGCTCCAGTTGCGGCAGGACGGCGCCCATGAGCGAGACGGCTTCGTCGAGCGACATGCCGGTGTTTTGCGCCAGCCGCGGAGCGCAATCCTCGATCATCGCCTCCATGGTGGTGTCGTAGGTGTACTTGCCGTGGTCGTAGCACCACTTGCAGTAATGGTCGGTCGTGGCGCCCGTGGCATCGGTGCCGCAGTCGCCGGGCGTGAGTATCATGCCGCAGCTCTGGCAATAGTGCTCGGGCATTTCGAGCAGGTGAGACAGGGGCTCGCCGGTCACAGCGGCAATGAGCTTCATCATGTCGATGCCCGGTGTGACCTCGCCGCGTTCCCAACGGCTGACGGCTTGGCGCGTGACGAAGAGCTTGGCGGCGAGCTGCTCCTGGGTAAGGTGATGGACGCGACGGACAGCGATGAGCTTTTCTGCAAAGGCCATAGCGGCTCCTTTCTGCTGGTTGATGGCTTAAGCATACGCGGCGGCAGGCACCCTTCCAAGCAACCGTTGGTTGCACGACGGGGGACCGTGGCGAAGAATTGCGCGCAATGCCCCACGCCTCCATGCCGTACAATGACCGGCATGGAACCTATCGCACACATACATACCGACCTGCCGCAGAAGTTCGGCATTCCGCGCAACAGCTTTTTGGCGCCCCATCTGCAGGGACGCATCGTTTTTGAGCCGGAATTTGCCTCCAATGCAGCGGTTGAGGGTCTGGACTCCTTCTCTCACCTATGGCTGCTGTGGCGTTTTGAAAACGGCACACCCGGCGGCACGGCTAAGGACATAGCCGCCGATGCCAAGACGCGGGACAGGTCCGGAACCAACGCAAAATGGTCGAAAACCGTGCGCCCGCCGCGTCTGGGCGGAGCCGAGCGCGTGGGTGTGTTTGCCACGCGCAGTCCGTTTCGCCCTAATCCCATTGGGCTCACCTGCGTCAAGCTCGACCGCGTGGAGCTTACCGACGATGGTCCCATCATCCATGTGTTGGGGGCCGACCTGCGCGACGGCACGCCCATCTACGACATTAAGCCCTACATTCCGTTTGCGGACTGCCACCCGGATGCAACGGGCGGCTGGATTGAGGATGCTCCGTGGCAAGAGCTCGATGTTGAGTTTCCGCAGGCGCTGCAGGATATGGTCTCGCCCGCAAAGCTCCCCGGCTTGGTCGAGGTCCTTCGCCAAGACCCGCGCCGCGCAGGCAGCAAGTACGAGCCAAACCGCGTCTATCACCTGGCCTTTGCCGGGCTCGACATATCTTTTACGGTCGATAAAACCCAGCTAACCGTGGTCGCCGTCAACGACGCGCAAGACTAACCAGCCATTCGTCCGCACCCGTCAAATTAAGCGCCAAACCCCATGCCAAAATCGCCCGTGCTGGTGGACAATAACGCCTACCAAAACAATCACTTTGCACGGGAGTTCAGCATGAAATACGACTTTAGCTCGCTTATCGACCGCCACGGCATGGACTCCATCGCCGTTGACTCTTGGGGTGAGATCCCCGGTATGGCTCCGAACGCACCCGACGAGGGCTTCGACCGCATTCCCATGTGGGTGGCCGACATGAATTTTGCCACGGTGCCCACGGTCCAGGAGCACATCATTCAGCGCGCTCAGCATCCCATGTTTGGCTACTTTAACCCGCGCGCCGAGTACTTCGACCGCATTATCGAATGGCAGGGCCGCCGTAATGGCGTCGAGGGCTTGGCACCTGAGCACATTGGCTACGAGAACGGCGTGCTGGGCGGTGTCGTGTCGACGCTGCGCGCGTATGTCCAGCCAGGCGATGCGGTGCTGGTCCATAGCCCCACCTACATCGGCTTTACCAAGTCTATCGAAGCCGCGGGCTATCGCATTGTCCACAGCCCGCTTAAGCTCGACGACCAGGGCGTGTGGCGCATGGACTTTGAGGACATGGAGTGCAAACTCACCCAAAACCACATTCATGCCGCGGTGTTCTGCTCACCGCACAATCCCTGCGGCCGCGTATGGGAGCGTGACGAGATCGAGCGCGCCATGGACATCTATCGCCAGCACGATTGCGTGGTGATCTCGGACGAGATTTGGTCCGATATCATCCTGCCGGGACACAAGCATATCCCGACGCAGTCGGTGAGCGAGGATGCCCGCATGCGCACGGTTGCCCTCTATGCGCCGAGCAAGACGTTTAACCTGGCGGGTCTGGTCGGCAGCTACCACATTATCTACAACGAGACACTGCGCGATCGCGTGTGCGCCGTGTCCAACAAGACTCACTACAACGAGATGAACGTCCTCTCCATGCATGCGCTTATCGGTGCCTACCAGCCGCAGGGCTACGAGTGGGTGGACGAGCTCAACCAGGTGCTTGCCGGCAATATCGAGTACTTCTGCAATTACGTGGACGAGCATTTTGAGGGCGTGTCCTATTCACGTCCTCAGGGCACGTACATGGTGTTTCTGGACTGCACCGAGTGGTGTCGCGAACATGGCCGCGATATTCAGTGGCTGCTCGACGAGGGGGCGCGCGTGGGCGTGGGGTATCAGGACGGCCGCCCGTTCCACGGGCCCTGCCACATTCGCGTGAATCTGGCGCTGCCGCTTTCGCGCGTAAGGGAAGCGTGCGACCGCTTGGACCGCTACGTTTTTAATGCACGGTAAGTGAGCACTGCATGCGGGGCCTTCTGCCAAGCCGGCTGGAAGGTCCCGCATGGTAAAACGTCTGTAACCATTGGGCGCTCGACCGGTTTTGTTTGCTATTATTTTTTACCATTTCAGTCTGTGAATAGGATCTTCTGGAGCTCGATGAAAAGACCCCGCCGCTCGGTTGCCATATCGTTGTTTGTCGCGCTTGCGGTAGCGTGCACCTTTGTCGTAGCGATGGCCGGCTGTTCCGGGTCGAATGGCAGAGCCTCGACGTCTGTATTAGAAGGTCTGGACGCCTCGCAAGTCAAAGACGACAATCTTAAGACGCTCAACGTCGGCAGCGACCTCTATCCACCGTTTGTGTATACCGACGAGTACGGCGATATCGTTGGCCTGGACGTCGAGATATTAACCGAGGCTTTGGCCCGCATTGGTTATAAGCCAAAATACCAGCTGATCGACTGGGAAAAGAAGAAGGAACTGCTGGCGAGCGGCGAGCTCGATTGCGTCATGGGCAGCTTTAGCATGACGGGTCGCGAAAACGAGTATCGTTGGGCCGGCCCGTACCTTGCGAGCCGCCAGGTGGTCGCGGTCGATCCCCAGAGCGATATCTACACGCTTGCCGATCTTGAGGATAAGATCGTGGCGGTTCAGTCCACCACCAAGCCTGAGGGCATTTTGCTCAATCGCACAAATGAAAACGTTCCGCAGATCAAGGAACTCTACTGCTTTTCGGACCGTTCATGCCTGAACCCGGCGCTCGTCGAGGGCCTGGTCGACGCCATCGCCGCGCATGAGTCCTTGCTGCTCACCTACGAAAAGGACTATGGTGTGACGTATCGTATTCTGGATGAGCCGCTGCTAGAGGTCGGTTTGGGCACCGCTTTCGATATCAACGATACGCGCGGCATCGACGTTAAGCTCGCTCATGCCTATCAAGAAATGCTTGCCGATGGCACCATGGAACGTCTGGTGTCAAAGTACTTTGATGACCCTTCGCCATTTTTGAATATGGAGGGCCTGTCATGATCGATGCGCCCGACAACGCCGCTCAGGAGCGGGACAATCGTTCGACAGGGGCATGGCTCCTTGTCGCTCTGCTGGGGATAGCGCTCTCGGTTGTTGCCGGCATGATGAGTTACGGTTACACGACAGCCCAGGCCGAGCAGCGTTTTGCCGACGTTGTCGATTACGTGGCGACGCAGAGTCTTTCCTACGATGCGTTCAACAGCGCCTATGCGACCAAAAACCTGATTCGCGTTATGGAGATCGCCGGAGAGACAGCGCGCGATATGGAGCGCGACGGTTCGGTGGATAACACAAGGCTGGAGCTATATGCCGACCAGTTCAACGTGAGCGCACTGATCGTGACGGACGCATCGGGTAATTTGGTGTCTGAGTCCTCGACGGATGGCGTGGGCTACGAGTCGCTTGCTACGTATCTCAAGGAAGCGCCCGTGCTGGAGGTGGCAACTCATCCGCTTAAGTCCTATACCGCCCGCATCACGCTTGCGGATGATTCGGTCGCAGACATTGGCTGCGTGACTCGGCAGGATGGCGAGGGCATCGTTATCGCGGTAAGGCATCAGAGCGCGAAGGCGGTTGCAAGCAATACACTCAAACTGCAGAGTTTGCTCGAAGGCTATGAAACCATCGATAGCGGCAATATCGTGATCGAAAGCGACGGCAAGGTCGTTGCGACCAATGCCGTTGAACCCACTGTATTGGGCGTATTCGATCTGCCTGCGACGGACGTCTTCATTGTCGACGGTATTAAGGATCGATGCCTGGCCGGTAAGGTCAAATTGATTAACGCCGACGGCGAGTGGTATTTGGGCACATTTGGAAAAGCGCACAAATTCTATGTGTACACCTATGCTCCGGCGCGGCGTTACTTCGAGGTCGTCGCGGCTGTTGCTGCCGGCGTGCTGGCGCTCTACAGCGGTTTTATAGCCGTTGTTGTGATGGTGCGTCGCCGCGCTGATCGCCGACGTTTGACGGACTTGCTGCAGCAGGAGCGCGACTATGGCGACAAGCTGGCAAAGGCGGCGCGTGAGGCCTCGTCTGCCAACTCGGCAAAGACAGAGTTTCTGCGTCGCATGAGCCACGATCTGCGCACGCCCATCAACGGCATTCGCGACATGGTCGAGGTTGGCGATGCCAATGCGGACGATCTGCAAAAGCAGACTGAGTGCCGCTCGAAAATCTGGACGGCATCGGGACTGCTGCTCGACCTTACCAACGAGGCACTCGATATGAGTCGCCTGGAGAGCGGGCAGGTCGACCTGAACCTCGTACCCACAAATTTGGTGGCACTCAACTGTGAAGTGCGCGATATTCTGGAGCGCCAGGCCGAGGAGCGTCTGGTGACAATTATCTGCGACCAGCAGACCCTTAATCATCCCTATGCTCGGGTGAGCGTGACGCACCTCAAGCGCTTGTTGCTCAATATTGCCGGCAATGCCGTCAAGTACAACCGCCAGGGCGGCTATGTTCGCCTGGTGTGCCGCGAGGTGGAGCCAGCGGATGGCGCCCCCGTCTATGAATACACGATCGCCGACAACGGTATTGGCATGAGCGAGGAGTTCCAACAGCACCTCTACGAGCCGTTTTGCCGCGAGGAGCAACAGGTGGAAGGCGCCTCATCGGGAACTGGCCTGGGCGCGCCTATCGCAAAACAGTTAGTCGAGCTTATGGGCGGAACCATGAGTTTTACGAGCGTCTTGGGGCAGGGGACGACGTTTACCATCCGCCTGCCGTTCGAGAAATGCAAACGCTCCGAGATTCCTCAGGCAGTTCGCGCGGATGCGGGCGATGGTGATGCGCTCCAGGGCTTGCGCGTTTTGCTCGTAGAGGATAACGATCTGAATGCCGAGATCGCGCAGTTTACACTCAGCCGTGCCGGTGCCGTCGTGACGCATGCTAAGGATGGCGAGTCTGCCGTTGAGGCGTTTTCCGCGAGCGCACCGCGCGAGTACGACGTGGTGTTGATGGACATCATGATGCCTGGCATCGATGGCCTTGAGGCCACGCGTCGGATTCGAGCACTCGATCGCGAGGATGCCGCGACCACGCCGATTATCGCCGTGAGTGCCAACGCCTTTGCCGACGACCGCAGACTTTCGCGTGAGGCGGGCATGGATGCGCACCTGAGTAAACCCGTGAGCTCGCAAGAGCTCGTCGAGGCGCTGGCGCACATCGCCGCCGACGCTTCATAAGCACATGGCCCGGTTCCAAGGTGGGTTGGAACCGGGCCATATTGCTATTTGTGAGTTTTGCTTTTGAGGCTTACTTTTCTTGAATCTGCTTGCCGCAGAGATGCTCAATCGTAATCTCGTAGAGCTGGACGCCCTTAATGTCCTTGGCGATTTCCTCTTCGACCTCCTCGGCAGAAGGGTAGTACTTAAGGGCGAGCTGGCGGACTTTGTCCTCGATAAACGCGGGGGTGTCATTCGCCAGGCGACAGCGGCCAAAGACCACGGTACTCATAACGTAGGGAGCCCAGTCACCGTCCTTGTACCACTCGTTGCCGTAAACGGTAAAGCAGACCTTGTCATCGCGCTTGAGTGCGTCGACCTTGTGGCCAGCCTTGGCGCCATGGAAATAAATCTTGTCGTGCTCGGCGTCAAAGAAGTAGTTGACGGGAATGGCGTACGGGTAGCCATCGTCGCCGTTGACGGCAAAGACGCCGCGCTTGCAGGTGGCGAGCAGTTCGCGCGCTTCCTCGTCGGTGATGGCGCGTTTCTTTCGACGTAAGGGCCTAAACATCGTTGGCTTCCTTTCTGGTCGTGCGTGGTGGTTGAGCACAAACTATAGCGAAACGGATCCGTTTTTCTTGATGCGGGCGAGTATGTTTTTGAGCTTGTTAAAATCCAGCGGTTTGGACAGATGGGCGTTCATGCCGGCGTCATGTGCCGCCTTGGCGTCCTCGGCAAAGGCATTGGCGGTGAGCGCGATGATGGGGATATCGGTTGCATCGACCTTCTCGCTCAGACGAATCGCGCGGGTTGCCTCATAGCCGTCCATGTCCGGCATCATAATGTCCATCAGGATCGCATCGAAGCTGCCGGCGGGATGAGACAGGTACAGATCGACGACTTCGTTGCCGTTGACGGCGCGGGTGACCACGACGCCCTCGGATTCTAGCAGCGTCTGGGCAATCTCGGCATTCAATTCGTTGTCTTCAGCGAGCAGCACGTTCATGTCGGCGAGTGAGCAGTCGAGCGCCCTCTCGACCGTATTCGCCCGCGCCCGGGGGTTCTTGTCGATATCGAGCGGAATTTCCACGTAGAACGTGGTGCCCACATGGAGTTCGCTGGTGACTTCGATGGTGCCGCCCATCAGCTCAATAAGCGACTTGACGATTGGCATGCCCATGCCGGTTCCTTGGAACTTGCTGCGCGCATCGTCACCTTCTTGGGCAAACGGCTCATAGCTATGCTTTAAAAACTCGGGAGCCATGCCAATGCCGGTATCCGAAACGCTAAAGCAAAAGAGCGCGCGCCCGTTATCGAGTGGCTTGGTCTTTGAACTAAAGGTGACGGAGCCGCCGTGCTTGTTGTACTTAATGCTGTTGTCTAACAGGTTGATCATGATCTGTCGGATATGGGTGGGACTGCCGATCATGTATGGCCCCGTGGCGTACGGCAGACTATTGTCCTGCATTGTGATGTCGTTACTGGACGCGCGGAGCTTGCACAGCACTAGCGTATCGTCACAGAGCTCTTTGAGGTTAAAAGGCGCATGCTCCAGTGTTAGCTTGCGGTCTTCGATTTTGCCCATCTCGAGGATGTCGTTGATCAGCGAGAGCAGGTGATTGGCGGCAACGCGCGCCTTGGCACGGCTCTCGCGGGCGACTTGCATATCGCCTTCCTTCAATTCCTCGATCTCGATAAGGCCCAGGATACCGTTGAGCGGCGTACGGATGTCGTGGCTCATGCGCGTGAGGAATGCCGTCTTAGCGGCGTTGGCAGCATCGGCTTTTTTGCGCTCGGTTCGAGCGCGCACGAGCGCCCAGATGAGCAGGACGATGCCGACCGACAACATACCGATAAGGGTAGCTGCAATGGCGGTGCGGTTGCGATAAAGGAATTGAAGCGTGTTGGATTCCTGGGCCGTGTACGACGTGGAGGAGAAATTGCTTGCGGAGAGCGATTCTCCGGCATTGACGATGCCCTTGTTGATGATTCCCAACAGCTCGGGTTTTCCGCGCGAAATCCAGCACGAGAGCTCACAGGTGTCAGGGAGCTCGGTCGTCTCGCAGTCCTCGAGATCGTAACGGTCACCGATGGTTTTTACGCGTGAACTGGGAGCGACGATGCAGTGCGCCGTTCCCTTTCTGAGGGCGTCGAACGCTTCATCGTCGGATTGGTATTCGGTTACGGTCGCTGTGGGAAACAGGCTTTCAAGTGCATTTTTGTTGACAAACGATGATTTGGTACAGGCGATGTTCTGAAGGTCTTTGTTCAGGTTGCTGCCGGTGTGGATGGCGGTGAGGGATATGGTCCCCAACGATATCGACTGCACAACGCCTGTTTGCTCGGCAAACCAGTAATCTCGGTATACCGGCAGCGCAACGTCTATGCTTTCCTTTGACAGGGCCTTTGACATCATCTTGTAACTATCAAAGGCGACGGTTTTGACCGTAATGCCAAATTTATCGTGCAGCGTCGTCGCAAGCGATGCGAGCGAGCCTTCCATTTCGCCGTCTTCGTCCTCGTTGCAGTAGGGGAGTTTGCCCGTAATGTAGCCGAGCGTGATGGTGTTGTTGTTTGCTTTGAGCCAGGAACATTCGGGGCCGTTGAGCGATGATGAACCGCTGTTTTGGGTCGAGTAGCTAGATTTGACTTCGTCGTTATAGCGTGGGTTGACGCGGGCGATTGCCGTCATGGCAGCATTGATGTCGTTCATCAGGTCGGGGCGGCTTTTGGGAACGGCAAAGTAGTAGTCGCTCGAACCAATGTAGAACATGGGGGAGGCGTTGGGCGACGAGGTCGTGTCGTTCATGATGATGGCGTCGACCTCGCCGTTTGCGAGCGCATCGAAAAGGTTGCCGTTACTGCTGATTTCCTTATAGGTACAGGTAATGCCCTCGTTGGCGAGCCATTGCTGGCCAACGATGGTTTGCATGACGCCGGGGTTGAAACCGATAGTGAGACCCTGGAGTGCCTGGGGGTCACCCTTGGCCAGGTCGTCGCGATCGGGCTTGGCGTAGATGTAGTAGCGTTCGGTGCCCTCGGGGTTCGACGAGAAGAGCAGTTTTTGGGCGCGTTCTTCGGAATAGGAGATGTTTGGCATGAGGTCAATCTCGCCGGCTTCGAGCTTCTCCATAAGCTCGGTGAAGGTGCCGGAGACGTATTCGTACTGCCAGCCGGGTGTGTAGTACGAGAGGGTCTGGAGGTACTCGTAACCCCATCCCGAGAGACGCTCGCCGGGGGTGCCGTCCTGGAAGCCCTCGTTGTTGACGAGCCAACCAACGCGGACCGTCTTGACTTGCTGACTAGAGTCATCGGCAAAAGCCTGGACAGGCGCGATAGAACTCAGCACGGCAAGCGCGGCAAGCACAATGGCCAGGGCGCGATATATAACTGAACGAAGGACAGTGGCAGCTCTCACGTGCAATCCTAACGAATTGAGACATTACCGCATAAGGATACCAGCTCAGCCTGCCCAGCCGGCAGCTGCACCGCTAAACGGTCCCGCCCGGCAGTTGGGGACAGTCCCTTTCTGCCGGCACAGACGATATGAGCAGGACATAAAAACATTGAGAGCCCCTGCTGCATGAAAGACCGCGGATTAGGCCGACAATGGTGAGTGTCTAATCCAACCGTGGCGGCCACGCCGCATTCATGGAAGGGGCTCCCATGCT
>JAUMSH010000012.1 GCA_031292915.1 Collinsella sp. | reverse complement strand
CTTCTTGGGGCATCGCCTTTCCTTCCATTCGTCACCTTCATTACTCCAACGACGAATTCTAGGCGGTGTCCCCTCCCTTTCAAGAAAGGGCGGAGGCGGGGCATGCCCCGCCTCTTACACCACATCTCTGTGCGCTACCCGAGTTACTGTTACAGATCGAGATTTTCCCTTGAGGGGGATTCGAATGTCTCGATCTGTAACAGATAGACCGGAAAATGGGTTCTAACTGTTACAGATCGAGACGTTTTGGGACCGCGGCTGAGCCATTGTGGCAAAACCACCACAAAGGTGCCTGTCCCCATTGTGGTGGTTTAGGGCTCCCAGGGGCAGGGGGCTTCGATGTGGATGTGCTCGCCGGTTACGGGATGCGTGAAGGACACGCTGTGGGCGTGGAGCATCAGGCCGCAGGGGCGCGGCGTTCCGTACAGGTCGTCGCCAACCAGGGGATGATGCTCGCTTGCCAGGTGCACACGGATTTGGTGCTTGCGGCCGGTGAGCAACTCGACATCGATATACGAGCGCGCGGGCAGGCCACGACGGCTCTTAAGACGTTTGAGCACCTTCACGCGAGTTTGAGACGGCTTGCCGCTGGCGCCGACGCGCATCTTTCGGCTGTCGTGACGGTCGCGGGCGATGGGCTTGTCGATGAGCTTCTCGTTCCAGTCGATCTTGCCCTCGGCGAGCGCCAGGTAGTGCTTTTCGAAAGCGTGGTCGATGACCATCTGGTCAAAGGCGGGCTGCGTCTGCTTGTCGAGCGAGAACAGCACCACGCCGGTGGTGTCACGGTCCAGGCGATTGAGCGGCTGCATGTCGGTCGCGGCAAAGCCGTCGCCCATCGCCAGCAGCAGGTCGCTGGCGTAGTCGGTGAGCGTGCGCTCGCCGGTGCCGTCGCCGTGGACGATCATGCCGGCGGGCTTGTCGATGGCCATAAGCCAGGCGTCGCAGTAGAGGACTTGAGGTTCTTCGTTCACGTGTAAGCCTTTCGGTTAGCTAATTCCCACAAACATGCAGCCCGAAGTCGCCCCGCGCAGGCGGGCGGCGGGCTTGCGGCCGGCTTGAGCTGCCTCGACGGCGCGACGGACGCGAGCGACGGCACGGGCGATCTCATCCGTCTCGAGCAGCGTTCCGTCCACCATGAGACGACGCACGCCGGCATCGAGCAGCTGAGGAACCTGAGGCGTGAGGTCGATGGGGTAGGCGTCGTACAGGCGTGAGCGGCCGTGGATGTCGGTACGCACCGGCATGACCTTTCCGTCGATATTCTTGAGCGAGAGCTTGCGGGCACGCAGGCGGCAGTTGGCGCAATCGTGGATGCAGCCGTTGGCAACCTGCAGAATGCAATGCTCGCTCGTCATAACGCGCGGGCGGCCGAACACAGTGATGCCCAGGGCTGCGGGCGCGGCGGCGCCGAGCGAGACAATCTCGTCGAGCGTGATCTCGGGCGAGAGCCAAAACGCACCGGCTCCGCGCTCGGCAAGCGCCTCCATGCAGGGCGTGTTGTGCACCGGCAGGCAAGAGCGAATCTCGGCCGTGGCGCCAACCTGGGCGGCCAGGGCAAGCTCAGAGATGTTGCCAATAGCGACCGTGGCGCCGGCAACAACCCAGGGATCGACGCGCTCGTGGTCGACGGCGCGGCAGACCTCGTCGAGTACGGGTACGATGCCCTGCTCAAATACATCGGCGGGGGAGAGCTCCGCCGCATCGAGCGCGTCGGTGGTCATGTAGATGCGCGTTGCACCCTCCGCGCGAGCGGCCTCGGCGGCCTCGAGCGAGGTGACGGTGGCGCAGATCTGCGGCTCATCGCAGTAGTGCTCGGGCGCGGGGCGGGAATCACTGGTTACAATCGCCGGCAGCTCGAGCGTTTTCGCGCGCTCCTCGTACGGTGCCAGAATGGCCTCTTCCAGCGCCTTACAAGCGGTGGCGCGCACCTTGTGCACGGCGGAAAAGCCCATACCGCAGCCGGCGTCGAGCGAAACGTCAAAGCTTGCGGCCTCAAAGGGCGAGGAGCCCATGCGGCCCACATGCTCAACCAGATCGGATGCCTCGACGGCGCGGGTCTTGGCGGCCTCGACGGTGAAGCCCGTGGCGGTGGCGGTGAGCGCGGGGTTGTCACAGCAGGTGAGTGTGACAGTAAACGGCTCGCCCAGGCGCGCCACGACGGACACGTCAACAGCTCGGCGGCGCAGCACATCGCGCTTGAGCGCGGCGCCGGCGGCGTCGATGGCGCGCTGACTGCGAATCACGCGGACGCGGCAGCCCTCGGGCATGCTGCGGGGCACGCGGCACTCAATGATGTCACCGGCGGCGGCATCATCGGCGGCAATGGTGGTCAGGAACTGGTCAAACTCGTTATCGTGGCGAAGCTCCAGCAGGTCGCCCTTGCCCACGGGCTCAAACAACTCAATGCGGGCGATGGCGGCGCGCCGACGGCGGTCGTCGGGCTTGAGGCCGCGCACATCGCGGTTGGCCAGACGGCTGCCCAGTACCGTGCCCACGATCTGGCCGCGGTTGTTGGAACGCTCATAGCTCATCATCTCGTCGCCCGAGGTGCCGTCCTGATAGGCGTGCGTAAAGTCGCGGTTGAAGCAGCGCTTGAGCTGGCGCTGGCGGGCGGCTACCTCGTCCTTATCTACGGCGACCCCGGCCAGCATGTCATCAATCTGGTGACGATACACATCGACGATGGAATACACGTAATCGGGGGCCTTCATGCGGCCCTCGAGCTTGAGCGATGCGGCGCCGGCGTCATACAGACGGCGAACAAGCTGCGACGTGTTGGTGTCGCGCGGGCACAGCGCGCGCTCGCGACCGGCAGGGGAGAGCGAGCGGCCGTTCTCGTCGATCAGCTCGTAGGGCAGGCGGCAGGGCTGGGCGCACATGCCGCGGTTGGCCGATCGTCCCGCCATGGCAAAGCTCGAAAGCAGGCACAGGCCCGAGTAGCAAAAGCAGATGGCACCGTGGCTAAAGACCTCAAGGTCCACATCGGGCGCGGCGTTGTGAATGGCGGTGATCTCGTCGATGGAGAGCTCGCGCGAAAGAGTCACGCGGTCGGCGCCCTGCTCGCGGCACCAGATAGTTCCGCGGTCGTCGTGGATGTTTGCTTGGGTTGAGATATGCGTCTCGATGCCGGGCATGGTGCGCTTGACTTCAAAGAACAGGCCCCAGTCCTGGATGATAAAGGCGTCGGCGCCCAGCGTGGAGCAGCGATGGATGAGTTGCAGCGCATCGCCCATCTCGGACTGCTTGATGACGATGTTGACCGTGACGTAGACGCGCGACCCGGCTAGATGCGCGGCGCGGCAGGCTTGCTCAAAGGCCTCGTCGGTAAAGTTGGTGGCCTTGCGGCGGGCGTTGAAGCTGCCCATGCCGCAGTAGATGGCGTCTGCCCCGGCGGCGAGCGCGGCGGCAAAGGGCTCCGGGCCTCCGGCGGGGGCCAAAAGCTCGGGCCTGCGGTTAGTGGTTCGGCTGGCGGTTGCGGTCATATCCTGCCTTTCAAAATGCTCAGATACTCAAAAGTATAGTGGCGTCGCTGCGGTGGGCGACGCCCGCAGCCTAAGCAGGACAAAGTCTTCAGCAGCTTGGACTGGCTGCTCCACATGAGAACCGTTCAGCGGTTCGGGGAAACCGTTGGGCGATAAAATATTCTCGCAACGTGATAATAATCTTGCATCAAACAGAAACCTTGAGTACTATCCCAATCAAGCGCGGTGTTCAGACCGAATTGTGCCTCCCGGTGCGAACGCCGCGCTCACGCTCTCTATTTGATTGTAAGGAGAAAAACATGAGCAAGACCGTCGTGTCTTCCGATAACGCACCCGCAGCCATCGGCCCGTATTCCCCCGGTATCCAGGCCGGCAACATGGTGTTCCTGTCCGGCCAGCTGGGCATCGATCCCGCGACCGGCAAGATGCCCGAGGGCGTCGAGGCCCAGGCCAAGCAGTCCCTCGCCAACGTTGAGGCCCTGCTGACCGCTGCCGGCGCCACCTTTGCCGATGTCGTCAAGACCACGGTCTACCTGGCCGACATCGCCGACTTCGCCGCCGTGAACGAGATCTACGCCTCCAAGTTCGAGGCCCCGTTCCCCGCGCGCAGCGCTTTCCAGGTTGCCGCCCTTCCGGCTGGCGGTCTGGTCGAGATCGAGGTCGTCGCCGCTCTCTAAGGCGTTGGCCACAACTAAACATGACATGCAAAAAGACCCTGCAGCGCGTGCGAGCTGCAGGGTCTTTTGTCAAGTGACGGATCGCTTGTGGAGCCGCGCTTCATTTTGCTCGTTAGCCTTCCTTGCGGACTTTTTGCAGGTAGCGGTAGACGCTGGGCTCTGAGATGCCCAGCGCGGCGGCGGCGCAGGCCACGGCGCCCTTGAGCATGAACACCCCGTTACCGTTGAGGTGGCGAATGACGTCCACGCGGTCGCTCTGACCAAGCGACGCTACATCCAGCCCGCGCGCGCTCAGCAACTCGGCAATGCTGCGGTCGATGAGCTCCTGTGTGGACTCCGAAAGGCTTTCGACCTCGATAGGGGCGGGCTCCGTGCGCGTTGGCGCTGCGTCGAAGCACGCCATGAGCTGCTGCGCCATGGCGTTGATGGAGCGCACGGTCGAGAGGTCGGTGTTGACGCAGAGCATACCGACGATCTCGTCATTCTCGCGGATAAAGTACGTCGCTGACTCCAACGTCTTGCCGCCGGCACCGCGCCCCTCGTAGCCCGTAATAAACGGCAGGTCGCGATACTTGGCGTCGTGCATGATCTTGAGTGCCAGATCGGTGGCGGGACCGCCGACCTTGCGGCCGCTCACGATGCCGTTGCGAATATCAACGATGGCGTGGTCGGGATCCGAGAAATCGTGCAGCACGATTTCGCTGTTTTTGCCGAGTATCTGCTCCAGAAAATCGACCATCGGCAAAAAGCGACGTACGGTCTCGTTCACGGGCAACTCCTTTGGGTGAAATCGGAAATGTTCATAACAATTTTTTCTCATGGTAACACGCTGCCCATCATCTCGTATATCCGCAGGTACATTGCGTAATGCAGACGAACGGTAGGAATTTAGCGGTAAACGGTTGACCAAAAGAAATGTTAGATGCTATTTTGACCAGACACTTTCCTGACCTGCGGAAATGCGTTATTTCAGCTGAAGAATAGTCTGATAACAAAAAATTATTATTGAGAATGAGAATCATCTTTAATACGATATGCAATGAAGGCACAACCTCAACCCCGCACTGCGTCACAATAGAGCGTTAGATGCGAAAACAACTACTTCGAGGATTGGTGGTCAAATGACCCAGGAGACGGTTACGAACGGCACTGAAGCCCTGTTCACTCGCGAAGGCATGCCTCCCGTTAAGGAAATGATCCCGTGTGCCCTTCAACACGTACTGGCATCGTTTGCCGGCATCATTACCCCGGCGGTCATCATGGCCGGCGTCTACGGCTTTAATAGCCAGCAGAGCACCGACATCATCCAGGTCGCCCTCATTCTTTCGGCGATCGATACGGCCCTTCAGGCCTTCGCTCCCTTCCGTCGCATCGGCGGCGGCCTGCCCATCGTCATGGGCGTTTCGTTCGCGTTCCTGCCGGCCCTGCAGGCCATGGGTGCCTCGGGTTTTAGCTTTGGTGCGCTGCTGGGCGGCGAGATCGTCGGCGGCGCCGTCGCGGTCCTCTTTGGTCTGGCCTACAGCAAGATCAAGTGGCTGTTCCCGCCCGTCGTGACCGGAACGGTCATCTTCTCCATCGGCGTTTCGCTGTATCCCACGGCCGTCAAGTATATGGCCGGCGGTATGGGTACGCCGCTGTGGGGTACCCCGCAGGCCTGGTGCGTCGCTCTTATCACCTTCGCCGTGGTCTTTGCGCTCGCCAACTTTGGCAAGGGCACGCTCAAGCTGGGATCCGTGTTCTTTGGCATGATCGTTGGCATGATCGTCTCCATCCCCTTTGGCATGATCGACTTCTCCAGCGTCGCCACCGCTCAGGTCTTCGCCCTTCCCAAGCTCATGCCCTACGCGCTCGAGTTTGATCCCGAGGTCTGCATTACCCTCGCTGTCGTGTTCCCCATGGTTGCTATTCAGGTTATCGGTGACGTCTCCGCCGCCTGCCTGGGCTCCATCGACCGTATGCCCACCGAGCGCGAGCTCTCCGGCGCTATCGTGTCCCAGGGCCTCACCTCTATGGTCGGCGGCCTGCTGGGCGGTCTTCCCACCAGTGCCCTTGGCCAGAACGTGGGCATCATCTGCTCCAACAAGGTCGTCAACAAGTGGGTCTTTGTGATCATTGCGGCCGTCTTTGCCATCGCCGGTCTGTTCCCGCAGCTCTCTGCCGTCCTTTCCGCTATCCCGCAGCCCGTCATCGGCGGCGCGACCGTCGGTGTCTTTGGCACCATCACCATGAACGGCGTGCGCATGTTCACCCGCGAGGGCCTCACGCAGCGCACTACCACCATCGTCGGTACCTCCGTCGTCTTTGGCCTGGGTATCTGGATGGCCAGCGGTTGCCTTGCCGGCGAGGGTATGCCCGCCTGGGTGTCCACCGTCATCGGCTCCAATGCCGTAACCCCCACCGCCATCATGGCCATTGTCCTTAACCTGATCCTTCCGCAGACGCCGGTCGTGGCCCAGCACATCGATGCTGCCAAGGACGCTGCCGTTGATCTGGTCTTGCCCGAGAGCAAGAAGTAACCAATTCGGTGCTATTCGTCGGCGGACGCATCGCCTCGTCCGCCGACGCCATGCGGCGCCAAGCCGCACTTCAAAGGGTTTGTCCCTTTGGTGAAGCGTTGACGGGAGAGGGCCCGTTTCCGGTGTAGGCCGGCGCTTCGCACTCCGCCATGTCAGAGGTGTCAAACCCCGCCTCTGATGTCGAAGGGAGCATCCATGCTTCTGGTCGCTAACGGTTCCGTCTTTACCCGCAACGCTCAGGCCCCGTTCATTCCAAACGGTGCAGTCGCCATTGACGGAGATACGATCGTCGAAGTGGGCCCCGAGTGCGAGCTCAAGGTCAAGTACCCGGATGCCGAGTACGTCGACGCCCAGGGTAACCTCATCATGCCCGGACTTATCAACTGCCACACCCACATCTACTCGGGTCTGGCCCGCGGCCTTGCCATTAAGGGCTGCAACCCCACCAACTTCCTGGAGAATCTTGAGCAGCAGTGGTGGAAGATTGACGACAACCTGACGCTCGACGGCACCAAGGCCAGCGCCTATGCCACGATTCTGGATTCCATCCGCGACGGCGTCACCACGATCTTCGATCACCATGCGAGCTTCTGCGAGATTCCGGGCAGCCTCTTTACCATTAAGGACGCCGCTCAGGAGCTGGGCATGCGTTCGTGCCTGTGCTACGAGGTTTCCGACCGCCGTGGTCAGGAAAAGTGCGACCAGGCTATTGCCGAGAACGCCGAGTTTGCCCAGTGGGCCGCCAAGGAGCGTCGCGATAACGATAACCACATGATCGCCGCCATGTTTGGCGGACATGCCACCTTTACGCTGTCGGACGAGACCATGGACAAGATGGCCGAGGCCAACAACGGCCTGACCGGCTTCCACATCCACGTGTGCGAGGGCATGAACGATGTGTGGGACTCCCGCCTCAACCGCGGCGGCATCAGCCCCGTCGAGCGCCTGCTGCAGCACAACCTGCTCGGTCCCGACACCATGCTCGGCCACTGCATCCACGTGACGCCTGCCGAGATGGATATCGTCAAGGAGTCCGGCACCTGGCTGGTCAACAACCCCGAATCCAATATGGGTAATGCCGTGGGCTGCGCCCCCGTGCTCGAGTTCTTCCGCCGCGGCATCCCCGTGTGCATGGGCACCGATGCCTACACCCACGATATGCTCGAGAGCCTCAAGGTCTTCCTGATCATTCAGCGCCACAACGCCGCCATGCCCAACGTGGGCTGGTGCGAGGCCATGACCATGCTGTTCGAGAACAACGCCAAGATGGCGAGCAAGTACTTCGATCGCAAGCTCGGTGTGCTTGAGCCCGGCGCTGCCGCCGACGTCATCGTAATGGACTACAAGCCCTTTACGCCGCTGAGCGAGGAGAACATCGACGGCCACATGCTCTTTGGCATGATGGGCAAAAACTGCCGCACCACCATCATCAACGGCCGCGTCCTGTACAAGGATCGCGAGTTTGTCGGTATCGATGAGGACAAGATCAACGCGTGGACCATGGCTGAGTCCAAGAAGCTCTGGAGCACGCTCAACGATCGCGCCTACTAATTACAAGTAGATTCACGCACGCCGAATGTTTCGCCGCATCCGACGCGCGTATAGGCGACCTCCGCGGGGTCGCCGGCGCTGTGCTAGCGCTACACCGTATTTGCGCCCGCCGCGCGGTCTCGCCGGGCGTTACAGAGAGGAGCTCATTATGAGCGACATCATGAGGCCGATCCCGTTTTCGCAGCTGATGAACTGGATCATCGAGGAGCACAAGACCCAGGGCGCCGTCTTTGGCGTGCGCAAGATGGTCACGACCAACCAGGAGGGCGCGCTTCCCATTTTTGACGAGCGCATCGAGACTCCGTTTGGCCCGGCCGCCGGCCCCAACACGCAGCTGGCCCAGAACATCGTGGCATCCTACGTGGCCGGTTCCCGCTTCTTTGAGCTCAAGACCGTTCAGGTGATGGACGGCGAGGAGCTCTCCAAGTGTGTGAACAAGCCCTGCATCGTGGCGCAGGACGAGTGCTACAACTGCGAGTGGTCGACCGAGCTCGAGGTTCCGCAGGCTTTTGCCGAGTACGTGAAGGCATGGTTCGCCTGCCACCTCATCGCTCGCGAGTACGGCCTAGGTAGCCCGGACGGCTTTGTCTTCAACATGTCCGTGGGCTATGACCTCGAGGGCATCAAGAGCCCCAAGGTCGACGCCTACATCGAGGGCATGAAGGACGCCAGCGGCTCCGAGGTTTGGAACGAGTGCCGCACGTGGGCGCTCGCCAACTTGGACAAGTTTGAGCATGTCGACGCCGCATTTGTCGAATCCATCCCGGCACGCGTCTCCAACTCCATCACCGAGTCTACCCTGCACGGCTGCCCGCCCGCCGAGATCGAGCGCATCGCGACCTATCTGATCACCGAGAAGGGCCTCAATACCTACATCAAGTGCAACCCCACGCTGCTGGGCTATGAGTTTGCCCGCCAGCGTCTGAACGAGCTGGGCTTTGACTACATCGTCTTCGATGACACGCACTTTCGCGAGGACCTGCAGTGGGCCGATGCCGTGCCTATGTTCGGGCGCCTGATTGCCCTGTGCGCCGAGCGCGGCCTGGAGTTTGGCGTCAAGCTGACCAACACGTTCCCCGTCGACGTGACGAGAAACGAGCTGCCCTCCACCGAGATGTACATGTCCGGCCGTTCGCTGTTCTCGCTGACCATCGAGGCCGCCCGCCGCATTACCGAGCAGTTTGATGGCAAGCTGCGCATCAGCTACTCCGGCGGCGCCACGGTCTACAACATCCGCGCCCTGTACGATGCTGGCATTTGGCCCGTCACCCTGGCGACCGACGTGCTCAAGCCCGGTGGCTACGAGCGCTTTAGCCAGATGGCTGGCGAGTTTACCGATCTGGATGGCAAGCCGTTCGCGGGTGTCTCTCTCGAGGCCGTGACTGCGATCCAGACCGACTCGCTCACCAACCCGCTCTACAAGAAGCCGCTGCGTCCGCTGCCCGACCGCAAGGTCGCCGGCAAGAGCCCGCTTTCCGATTGCTTTACCACGCCGTGCCGCACGAGCTGCCCCATCCAGCAGGATATTCCCGCCTATCTGGCGGCTGTTGACGAGGGCCGCTACGAGGACGCGCTCAACATCATCATCGAGCGCAACGCTCTGCCGTTCATTACCGGCACCATCTGCCCGCATCCCTGCGGCCGTGCCTGCGAGCGTGCGTTCTACGAGCCCGAGGGCGCCCAGATTCGCGCCAGCAAGCTCAAGGCCGCCCGCGAGGCCATGACCGCCGTGCTGCCCAAGCTGCGTGCCCAGGCCATCGCAAACGACGGCGAGCGCAACGTTGCCGTTATCGGCGGCGGCCCGGCCGGCCTGGCGACGGCGTTCTTCCTGACGCGTGCCGGCGTGCCCGTCACCATCTTTGAGGCCCGCGATTCGCTCGGTGGCGTGGTCCGTCACGTGATTCCCGAGTTCCGCATCGCGAGCGACGATATCTCCCACGATGCCGAGCTCTGCCTAGCCTTTGGCGCCAAGGTGCAGCTCAACGCTCGCGTTGATTCCATTGACGAGCTCAAGGACCAGGGCTTTACCGACGTGGTCGTGGCCACCGGTGCCTGGATGCCCGGCTCTGCGGGCCTGGGCGAGGGTGCCGAGCTCGATGTGCTGGAGTTCCTCGAGGCCGCCAAGAAGGGCGAGAAACTCGAGCTGGGCGAGGACGTCGTGGTCATTGGCGCCGGCAACACCGCCATGGACGCGGCCCGCGTGGCCAAGCGTCTGGCTGGTGTGAAGAACGTGCGCCTGGTGTATCGCCGCACCAAGAAGCAGATGCCCGCCGACGAGGAAGAGCTCGATCTTGCTCTTGCCGACGGCGTTGAGCTCTGCGAGCTGCTGGCGCCCAAGGCACTCAACGGCTCCGTGCTGACCTGCGACGTCATGGAGCTCGGCGAGCCGGATGCAAGCGGCCGTCGCAGCCCCGTCGCCACGGGCGAGACCGTCGAGCTTTCCGCCACCACGGTGATCTGCGCCGTGGGCGAGGGCATCGATGCCAGCCTGTACGATGCCGCGGGCGTCGAGCACGACCGTCGCGGCCGTCTTGCCGCCACCTCCACCGGCGTCGAGGGCGTTTGGGCTGCCGGCGACTGCCGTCGCGGTCCTGCCACCGTGGTCGAGGCTATCGCCGATGCCGCCGAGGTCGCCCGTGCCATCGCCGGTGTGGACTTTAACAAGTACGCCGACTGCAACGAGCAGGCCGGCCGCGAGGACACCTGCTACGAGCGCAAGGGGTCGCTGTGCCGCGACAAGCGCAACTGCACCAAGACCCGCTGCCTGGGCTGCGGCTCGGTGTGCGAGGTCTGCTGCGACGTGTGCCCCAACCGCGCCAACGTGGCAATTAAGGTGCCGGGCCTGGCCAAGCATCAGGTCGTCCATGTCGACGGCATGTGCAACGAGTGCGGCAACTGCGCCGTGTTCTGTCCCTACCAGGAGGGTCGTCCCTACAAGGACAAACTCACCCTGTTCTGGAGCGAGCAGGACATGGAGAACTCCGAGAACGAGGGCTTCCTGGCTGTGGACGAGGACCACTTTAAGGTCCGCGTCGCCGGCACGGTCCGCACCGTCTCGGTCGATGCCGTCAACACCGGTCTTCCCGAGGCCGTCCGCCTGACCATCAGGGCTGTGCGTGACAACTATTCGTACCTTCTTAAGAAATAGGCGAGTCTCTTATGGCCAAATCCATTCAACATAACGTGGCCTACGTTGCCTGCGGAAGTGGTTGCGCTTCCGCAGGCGGCGACGCCCGCTGCAGCGAAGGCTGCATTGGCTGTGGCGCCTGCGTCACGGCCTGCCCCCACGGCGCCATTGCGCTGGTCGATGGCATCGCCCGCGTGGATCGCTCCAAGTGCACGGGCTGTGGCCTGTGCGGCATGGCGTGCCCGCAGCGCGTGATTGCCTTCGTTCCCGGCTACCAGAACATTCTGGTGCGCTGCAACAACACCGATAAGGGCGCCATTGCGCGCAAGATCTGCGACACGAGCTGCATCGGTTGCGGTATGTGCGCCAAAAAGTGCCCTGCCGGCGCTATCCGCATCGAGGACAACTGTGCCCATATCGACGGCGTGGACTGCCTATCGTGCGGCATGTGCGCCGTCGTCTGCCCGCATGGCGCCATCCACGACCGCACCGGCATCGCCGCCGGCGTGTAGAAGGGAATCACCATGGCACAGGAATTCACTTTTACCGTTAACGGCATCGAGCGCACGACGACCCAAAACAAACCGCTGCTGCGCTACCTGCGCGACGACCTGCACATTCACTCCGCCAAGGACGGCTGCTCCGAGGGCGCCTGCGGTACCTGCACCATTCATGTGGACGGTGCGGCTGTGAAGGCGTGCGTACTGACCACCGCTCTTGCCGCCGGTCGCAACATCGTGACCGTCGAGGGCCTGCCCGAGGACGTGCGCGAGGCCTTTGTGTACGCCTTTGGCGCCGTGGGCGCCGTGCAGTGCGGTTTTTGCATCCCCGGCATGGTCATGGCGGGTGCGGCGCTCATCGCCGAGGACCCCGAGCCCACCGAGGAGCAGATCAAGTACGCCATCCGCGGTAACGTCTGCCGCTGCACCGGCTACAAAAAGATTATCGAGGGCATCTCGCTGGCCGCTGCGGTGCTCCGCGGCGAAAAGCAGATCGACGAGGACCTGGAGCGCGGCAACGACTACGGCGTGGGCAAGCGCGCCTTCCGCATCGACGTGCGCAAGAAGGTGCTCGGCGAGGGCAAGTATCCCGACGACATCGACGAGCTCGATCAGCCGGGTCTGACCTATGCCAGCGCCGTGCGCTCCGAGTACCCGCGCGCCCGTGTGCTCTCCATCGATACCTCCAAGGCCGAGGCCCTGCCCGGCGTGGTGGGCATCCTGCGCGCCGAGGACGTGCCGGTCAACCAGGTCGGCCACCTTATCCAGGACTGGGACGTCATGATCGCCCAGGGCGATATCACCCGCTGCGTGGGTGACGCCATCGTGCTGGTGGTTGCCGAGGACGAGGCGACGCTTGAGAAGGCCAAGAAGCTCGTAAAGATTGATTACGAGCCGCTGGAGCCCGTGCGTAACATTGTCGAGGCCAGAGCTGCCGACGCCCCGCGCCTGCACGACAGCTTCTTTGCCTTTGGCAACACAGTGGAGCTCAAGGACAACGTGTGTCAGAGCCGTCACGTGACGCGCGGCGACGCCGCCAAGGCGCTGGCAGAGAGCGCGTTTACCGTGACACAGCGCTTTACCACGCCCTTTACCGAGCATGCCTTCTTGGAGCCCGAGTGCGCCGTGGCCTTCCCGTACAAGAACGGCGTCAAGGTGCAGTCGACCGACCAGGGCGCCTACGATACGCGCAAAGAGTGCGCCCACATGTTTGGCTGGGATAGCGAACCCGAGCGCGTGGTCGTCGAGACCATGCTCGTGGGCGGCGGCTTTGGCGGTAAGGAGGACGTTTCGGTCCAGCACCTGGCTGCGCTTGCAGCCTATAAGCTCCAGCGTCCTGTGAAGTGCAAGCTCACACGCGCCGAGTCGCTTGCGTTCCATCCCAAGCGCCACGCCATGGACGGCACCTTTACGCTGGGCTGCGACGCCGAGGGCAACTTTACCGGTTTGGACTGCGAGATCAACTTTGACACCGGCGCCTATGCGTCGCTGTGCGGCCCGGTGCTCGAGCGCGCCTGCACGCATGCTGTTGGCCCTTACAAGTACCAGAACACCGACATTCGCGGCTTTGGCTACTACACCAACAACCCGCCCGCCGGTGCGTACCGAGGCTTTGGCGTTTGCCAGTCCGAGTTTGCACTCGAGAGCCTGATCGACCTGCTGGCCGAGAAGGTCGGCCTAGATCCGTGGGAGATTCGCTACCGTAATGCCATCGAGCCGGGCGAGGTTTTGCCCAACGGCCAGATTGCCGACTGCTCCACGGCGCTTAAGGAGACGCTGCTCGAGGTCAAGGATGCCTACTATGCGCATCCCGGACACGCCGGCATCGCCTGCGCCATGAAGAATGCCGGCGTGGGCGTGGGTCTGCCCGATGCTGGCCGCTGCAAGATTCGCATCGAGAACGGCGTGGCTACGGTCTATGCCGCCACGTCCGACATCGGCCAGGGCTGCAACACGGTCTTTTTGCAGGACGTTGCCGAGGCATGCGGCCTGCCGCTTCGCTGCATTGCCAACGGCGAGTGCTCTACCGAGAACGCTCCCGACTCCGGCACCACGTCCGGCTCGCGTCAGACGGTCGTGACCGGCGAGGCCGTGCGCGGCGCCGCCTTCCTGCTGCGCGATGCCATGGTTGGCATCGAGGCTGGCAAGCCCGCGCCCGATGCTCCCGTGAGCGCGCATGGCGACGGCGTCAAGATCGAGTACGATGACGGTCGCGCCTACCAGCTGCGCACGCAGGAACTCGTCGCCGGCCAGGGTATGCATCCTCAGGATCCCGCGGCCGCCATCAAGGCACTCGAGGGATGCGAGTTTGGCTACGTGTACCTGGAGCCGACCGACAAACTGGGCGCCGACGTTCCCAACCCCAAGAGCCATATCTGCTACGGCTTTGCCACGCATGTGGTCATTTTGGATGATGACGGCCGCGTGAGCGAGGTCTATGCCGCGCACGATTCCGGCAAGGTGGTCAACCCCATCTCCATCCAGGGTCAGATCGAAGGCGGCGTGCTCATGGGTATGGGCTATGCGCTTACCGAGGACTGGCCGCTCAAGGACTGCGTACCCCAGGCAAGGTACGGTACGCTCGGGTTGTTCCGTGCGCCCGAGATTCCGGATATCCACGCCATCTACGTGGAGAAGGACGAGCTGCTGCCCGTGGCATACGGCGGCAAGGGCATCGGCGAGATCGCAACAATCCCCACGGCGCCCGCCGTACAGAACGCCTATCGCGCATTCGACGGCAAGCTGCGTCCGGATCTGCCCATGGTGGATACGCCCTACAGCCGCGTTCGCAACCGCGGGTAGGGTAGGGCGCGGACAGCCATTGCTGATGGGCTGTTCGCGCTCAACATCAACTACATACGCTGCGCCTTTGGCCCCGGCTCCATCGCGAGCCGGGGCCCTTTGTTTGGAGTGGAAACTGCGTCCCGGATTTGGCGCTCAGAACGGGACACGCTTTCCGGATGGGATGCTTGGCGGAAACTACGGCCCAGTTTTTGGCTCCAGAACGGGATGCATTTTCCGGAACGGTCCACGTGCGGTGGTGTACCGCCCCTTTCGTGTGCGCCGCTTGTCGAATTACGTTATAGCTAGCTATATTATAGGAA
>JAUMSH010000015.1 GCA_031292915.1 Collinsella sp. | reverse complement strand
GTCAGATGTGTATAAGAGACAGCTAGTAATACTTGTTCAAACAACTAGCCAAATAGCGTATTGTACAAATCAGCAAAAGGGGCAAAGTCCCCGAGCCAATCTCCGAAGGCGGCGGCAAAGGGTGCCGCCACGGTGTGAAAGGGTGGATTGTAATGAAGAACGAAATGAGCAGAAGGCAGTTCCTGGGCTTTGCTGGTTCCGCGGCTGCGGTTCTTGGTCTGGGTCTCGTGGGCTGCGGTGGTTCTGCCGGCTCCGGCTCCTCTGCTTCTGGTGACGCTGCCGAGGTCTACTTCCTCCAATTCAAGCCCGAGGTCGACAAGGAGTGGAAGGAGATCGCCAAGGCGTACAAGGAGGAGAAGGGCGTCGAGGTCAAGATCGTGACCGCCGCCTCCAACACCTACGAGGAGAAGCTCAAGTCCGAGATGTCCAAGAGCTCCGCTCCGACCTTGTTCCAGGTCAACGGCCCCACCGGTCTTAAGAACTGGAAGGATTACTGCGCCGACCTGTCCGATACCAAGCTCCGCGGTGAGCTCATTGACGACTCCCTGGCTCTGCAGTCCGACGGCAAGGATGTGTGCATCGACTGGGTTCAGGAGAGCTTCGGCATTATTTACAACAAGCAGCTGCTCGAGAAGGCTGGCTACAAGGCCGAGGACATCAACTCCTTCGACAAGCTGAAGGCTTGTGCCGACGACATCCAGGCCCGCAAGGACGAGCTTGGTGTCGAGGGTGCCTTCACTTCCGCCGGCATGGACGACTCCTCCAGCTGGCGCTACACCACCCACCTTGCCAACATGCCGCTCTACTACGAGTTTGAGAAGGAGCACAACCAGGAGGACGACGAGATCAAGGGTGAGTTCCTCGACAACTACAAGCAGATCTTCGACCTGTACATCACCGACTCCACCTGCGATCCTTCGCAGCTTGCTTCCAAGACCGGCGACGACGCCACCAACGAGTTCGCAACCGGCAAGGCCGTCTTCTACCAGAACGGCTCTTGGGCCTACTCTGACCTCGTCAAGGCCGGCATGACCGACGATCAGATTGGCATGATGCCCATCTACATCGGTGTTGACGGCGAGGAGAACCAGGGCCTGTGCTCCGGCGGCGAGAACTACTGGTGCGTCAGTTCCCAGGCTTCCGAGGATGCCCAGAAGGCCACCGAGGACTTCATGTATTGGTGCGTCACCGCTGACACCCCGACCAGCATCATCGCCGACAAGATGGGTCTGACCGCTCCGTTCAAGAGCGCCAAGGAGACCACCAACGTCTTCTCGCAGCAGGCCGTTGCCATGGCCAAGGACGGCAAGAAGACCGTCGCTTGGGACTTCGTCTACATTCCCTCCGAGGAGTGGAAGAAGAACCTCAAGCAGGCTCTGATTGCCTACGCTGCCGATAACAGCAAGTGGGACGGCGTCAAGAACGCCTTCGTCGATGGCTGGAAGACCGAGAAGGCCGCTTCCGAGTAAGCAGTTGCTGCCCAAGCTATCTGATTAGCGACAGGGGGCGGGCAGACGTTGGTTTGCCCGCCCCCTGCATATTGAAAGGACCCTTTTATGGGCAAAGCACTCAAGCGCTGGTGGCCGCTCTTTATGCTGCCCACGTGTCTGGCGTTTATGATCGGGTTCGTGATCCCTTTTATCCAGGGCTTCTATCTCTCGTTCTGCCAGTTTATTATCATTAGTAACGCGCACTTTGTCGGTATCGAGAACTACGTGCGCGCGCTGTCCGATCCGCAGTTCTCCACGTCGTTCTTCTTTACCGTGGCGTTTGCCTTCCTGTCGACGGTGCTCATCAACGTGATCGCCCTGGCCATTGCGCAGGCGCTCACCCGCAAGGCGCTCAAAGGCACCAACATCTTCCGTACGATCTTCTTTATGCCTAACCTGATCGGCGGCATCGTGCTGGGCTACATTTGGCAGATTCTGATCAACTGCCTGCTCTCCAACGTGGGCGCCCAGCTCATCGCCCTTAACTCTGCTGCTGGCTTCTGGGGCCTTATCATCCTGACCCTGTGGCAGCAGGTGGGCTACATGATGATCATCTACATCGCTGTTCTGCAGTGCATTCCGTCCGACTACATCGAGGCCGCCAAGGTCGACGGTGCCACGGCATGGCAGACGTTTTGGAAGGTTAAGATCCCTAACCTGATGCCGACCATCACCATCTGCCTGTTCCTGTCCATCACCAACGGCTTTAAGCTGTTCGACCAGAACCTCGCCCTTACCGGCGGCGCCCCCGCGCACTCCACCGAGATGCTCGCCCTGAACATCTACAACACGTTCTACTCGCGTGCCGGCATCGCATGGCAGGGCATTGGCCAGGCCAAGGCAGTCATCTTCTGCATCCTGGTCGTCGCTATTTCTATGATCCAGCTTAAGGCCACGAGGTCCAAGGAGGTGCAGCAGTAATGAAACGCGATAAGGCTATCAACCGCGCGCTCTCGATTTTCTTTACGATTCTGTCGCTCGCATGGATCTACCCCGTGTTCATGATTGCGCTCAATTCCTTTAAGAAAGCGACCGCAATCAGCACCACCACGGCATTCGATCTGCTCACGCCCGAGACGTTCAACGGCCTCGCAAACTACATGCACGCCCTTAACGAGCAGGGCTTTGCCTCGGCATTTATGTACTCGCTCATCATCACGGTCACGTCGGTCGTGCTGATTCTGGTGTGTTGCTCCATGTGCGCTTGGTACGTGGTTCGTGTCAACAACAAGATCTCGAACTTCTTCTATTATCTGTTCGTCTTTTCTATGGTCGTGCCCTTCCAGATGCTCATGTTCACGCTGTCCAATTTGGCGGACCGCATCGGCTTCAACACGCCGTTCAACATCTGCTTTATCTACCTTGGCTTTGGCGCGGGCCTGGCGGTCTTTATGTTCGCCGGCTTTGTAAAGAACATCCCGCTCGAGATCGAAGAGGCGGCCATGATTGATGGCTGCAACCCGGTCCAGGTGTTCTTTAAGATCGTCCTCCCCATTATGAAGCCCACCTATCTTTCGGTCGGCATTCTCGAGACCATGTGGGTCTGGAACGACTACCTGCTGCCCTACCTTACGCTCGACTCCACCAAGTACAAGACCATTCCTATCTTGATCCAGTACTTCCGCGGCGGCTACGGCCACGTCGAGCTCGGCCCCATGATGGCTTGCATCATGATGGTTGTTGTCCCCATCGTCGTCATGTACATCCTCTGCCAGAAGTACATCATCGACGGCGTGGTGGCAGGTGCCGTCAAGGGCTGATGCCGTAACTGTTTTGCAAGTTTCTGCGGCGCCCTCAACATGGTGCCGCATATCGAAAGGTAAAGACATGGCCGAGATCGTTCTCAAACATGTTCAGAAGGTGTATCCCAACACCGAGTCCAAAAAGAAGGGCTTCTTTGGCAAAAAGAAGAAGACCGAGGAGAAGAAGCACAACCTCAAGGTTACCGAGGATGGCGTGCTCGCTGTTGAGGACTTTAACCTCACCGTTCACGACCAGGAGTTCGTCGTCCTCGTTGGCCCGTCTGGCTGCGGTAAGTCCACGACGATGCGCATGGTTGCTGGCCTGGAGGACATCACCTCGGGTGACGTGTTCATCGACGGCAAGCGCGTCAACGACGTGGCGCCCAAGGACCGCGACATCGCCATGGTGTTCCAGAGCTATGCTCTGTACCCCAATATGACGGTGTACGAGAACATGGCGTTTACGCTTGAGCTCAAGAAGGTCCCCAAGGACGAGATCGACCGTAAGGTTCGCTCTGCTGCCGAGATCCTGGGCATTACCGAGTATCTCGACCGTAAGCCCAAGGCGCTCTCCGGCGGTCAGCGTCAGCGCGTCGCCATCGGCCGCGCCATCGTGCGTGATCCTAAGGTCTTCCTGATGGACGAGCCGCTGTCCAACCTGGACGCCAAGCTGCGTAACCAGATGCGTGCCGAGCTCATCAAGCTGCGCCACGAGATCAAGGGCACGTTCATCTACGTCACTCACGACCAGACCGAGGCCATGACCCTTGGCGACCGCATCGTGGTCATGAAGGACGGCGTCGTCCAGCAGATCGCCACCCCGCAGGAGGTCTTCAACCACCCCGCGAACATCTTCGTCGCCGGCTTTATCGGCGTGCCGCAGATGAACTTCTTCGATGCCCAACTGGTGCGCTCGGGCAACGGCTTCACCGTCAAGACCGAGGATATGAACGTGGCGCTCGCCCCCGAGACCTGCGCTCAGCTTGCCCTCAACTGGGGCGGCGGCGACGTGAAGGAGATCACGGCCGGCGTGCGCCCCGAGCAGATTCTGCTTGCCGACAAGGACGAGGAGGGTGCGCTCCTGGGTACCGTCGAGGTGACCGAGCTCATGGGTTCGACCGAGCATGTCCACGTGACCGCTCCCGATGGCCAGTTCGTCCTGATCATTCCCGTTGTCGACCTTGAGGCCAAGGGTGCGCTCAAGGCTGGCGACACCATCTGGTTCAAGTTCGAGAAGAACGCGACCCATCTCTTCGATAAGGTGTCTGGCAAGAACCTTATCTAGGCCCGATCCAATCAGGCCCTCCTTTTGGGCGACTGCGGCTTTGCCATCCTTTTGCCGTGGTCACATATAAGGCTCCCCTCCCGTCCACTGGGCGAGAGGGGAGCCTTTCTTTATGACGGGGTTGTCTGGTCGGTCGTTTGTCTTGATCTGTAACAGGTAGAGGTTCGAATTGGGTTTAGATGCTACAGAACGAGATTGAGTTGAGCCGCCTGTCCTTCCGTTTCGATCTGTAACACGAAGGACTGATTTCGGACGTTAGATGTTACAGATTGAGATAAACCCTAGGGAAAGAACCGGTTTGTCTTGATCTGTAGCAGGTAGGACCGTTTTGGCCGAATAGGTGTTACAGATTGAGACGATTTAGTCGAGGCGGCTCACAGGGGCAACGCACGGGCACAAAAAAACGGAGCCGTGTTGCCACGACTCCGTTCCTCAAGAGGATGGTAAGGGGAATGGGTTAGTCCAGGTGCCAAATCTCGTCGTTGTACTGGGAGATCGTACGGTCGGACGAGAAGGCGCCGGCGTTGGCGATGTTGATCAGCGCCTTGCGCATCCAGGCATCCTGGTCCTCGTAGTCGGCCAGCACGCGCTCCTTGGTCTGGATGTACTCCTCAATGTCGAGCAGGGCCATAAACCAGTCCTTGCCCTTGATGTCGTCGTGCAGACGCTGCAGGCGCTCCGCGTTGCCGGTCGCCATAAAGGCGGGGTTGGTGATGAAGTCCACCAGCAGTTTGATGCCGGGCTTGCGGTAGAGCGCGCCGGCGTTGTAGGTGCCGTCGGCGTAGAGCTGCTCGACCTGTTTGGACGAGGCGCCAAAGGTATAGATGTTCTCGTCGCCCACGAGCTCAGCAATCTCCACGTTGGCACCGTCGAGCGTGCACAGGGTCAGGGCGCCGTTGAGCATGAACTTCATGTTGGAGGTGCCGCTCGCCTCCTTGGAGGCCAGGCTGATCTGCTCGGAGATGTCGGCAGCGGGAATCACGCGCTCGGCGGCGGTGACGTTGTAGTTCTCAATCATGACAACCTGCAGGTAAGGGGCCACGTCGGGGTCGTTGGCTATCCACTGGGACAGCGTCAGGATTAGGTGGATGATGTCCTGAGCGATGGTATAGGCAGGCGCTGCCTTGCCGCCAAAGATGATGGTGACGGGGTGCTTAGGCTTATTGCCGTTTTTGATGTCGAGATACTTCCAGATGATGTAGAGCGCGAGCATCTGCTGGCGCTTGTACTCGTGGATACGCTTGACCTGAACATCGATGATGGCGTTGGAGGGAATGGTCACACCCTGCTCGAGCGCCATGAACTGGCGCATGATGGCCTTGGCCTCGGTCTTGGTGGCAGCCAGGCGCTCAAGAACATCTTTGTCGTCGGCGAACTTGGCGAGTTTGCTCAGATCGCCGGTGCTGCGCCAGTCTGTGCCGATCACATCGTCGAGCAGGTTGGCGAGCGCGGGGTTGGCTCCCTGGATCCAGCGGCGGAAGGTGATGCCGTTGGTCTTGTTGGAGAACTTCTCGGGGTAGATCTCGTAGAACGGATGAAGCTCGGTGTCCTCCAGGATCTTGGTGTGGAGTGCGGCGACGCCGTTGATGGAGAAGCCAAAGTGGATGTCCATGTGGGCCATGTGGACGGTGTCGTACTCGTCGATGATGGCGACACGCGGGTCGTCGTGCTCGGCCTTGGCGACCTCGTCGAGCTTGACGATAATGTCGGCGATGGCGGGCGAGACCTTCTGCAGGCTGGTGAGCGGCCACTTCTCGAGCGCCTCGGCAAGAATCGTGTGGTTAGTGTAGGCGACCATGGAGCGCACGATGGTCACGGCCTCGTCAAACTCGATGCCATGCTCGGTGGTGAGCAAGCGAATGAGCTCGGGGATGACCATGGTGGGGTGCGTGTCATTGATCTGGACTACGGCGTAGTCGGCCAGGTCGTGCAAGTTGCTGCCGCGCTCGATGGCCTCGTCGATCAGGAGCTGGGTGGCGTTGCTCACCATGAAGTATTCCTGGTAGATGCGAAGCAGGCGGCCCTGCTCGTCGGAATCATCCGGATAGAGGAACAAGGTGAGGTTCTTGGCGATCTCGGTCTTGTCGAAGTCGATGGAGCTGCCGGGGACCAGACCGTCGTCGACACTTGCCAGGTCGAACAGGCGCAGGCGGTTCTTGGTGGGCTGGCCATAACCGGGCACATCGATGTTGACGAGCTTGGAAGTAACGGCAAAATCACCGAACTCGACGGTGTAGGAGCGGTCATCGTCGATCAGGATGTCTTGCTCGCCAAGCCACTCGTCGGGGACGGCCTTCTGCTGGTTGTCGATAAAGCGCTGGCGGAACAGGCCGTAATGGTAGTTGAGGCCCACGCCGTCGCCGGTAAGGCCCAGCGTGGCGATGGAATCCAAGAAGCATGCGGCCAGACGGCCCAGGCCGCCGTTGCCGAGCGACGGTTCGACCTCGAACTCCTCGATCTTGTTGAGGTCGTGGCCCGCGGCGGTGAGCTGGTCCTTAACCTCGTCATAGATGCCAAGGTCGATCATATTGTTGATGAGCAGCTTGCCGATCAAAAACTCGGCAGAGATGTAGTAGAGCTTTTTCTTGCCGTTGTTGAGAGGACAGGCGGCAGAGCGCTCCTGCACGAGCTTGGCCAGCAGCTTATAAATACGACGGTCATCGAGCTGCTCGAGCGAGGTGCCAAAGGACTGCTCGGCAAGATCCGCAAGATTGATACGGGGCATGTTTCCTCCTGTGATGGGTTGATTACATGTCAGAAATTCAAAAGAAGCCCGCGCGAGGGATTGGAGTGGCCTCGCGCGGGGAAAACGGACGCGTCCGCACGATGGAATGGGGTCGGGTGCGGTGGCTCCTATTGGGGAAGCTCAATTTCGGCTTCCGACGGGATGCGGAAGTAGGTTTCGGTCCAGTCGGTGAGTTTGTGCTCGAGCTCGCGGGTGATGGCACCATCGAGCATGCGCCAGGTCCAGTTGCCGCCCAGGGTGGCGGGGGTGTTGATGCGTGCCTCGTTGCCCAGGTTGAGCAGGTCTTGCATGGTGTAGATACAGGTATCGCTCACGCTGGCGGCGATGGTGCGGTTGAGTGCATCGGCCATGGGCTCGCCTGCCTGCTGGTGGGTGTACAGGGCCGTCTGCTCGCGCTGACGCGGGGTGGCCGTTCCCTCAAACCAACCGCGCGCCGTCTCGTTGTCGTGTGTGCCCACATAGGCGACGGTGTTGGCAATGTAGTTGTGCGGCAGGTAGTACGAGTTGGTGCCCTCAAAGGCGAACTGCAAGATTTTCATGCCGGGGAAGCCCGAGTTGTCGCGCATGTCGATGACGCCGGGGGTGAGGAAGCCCAGGTCTTCGGCGATGATGGGCAGCGTGCCGAGCTTTTCCTCGAGCGTCTTAAAGAACTTGAGGCCTGGGCCCTGCGTCCACGAACCGTAGGACGAATCGGGTGAGGAGAACGGCACCTCCCAATAGGCCTCGAAGCCGCGGAAGTGATCCAGGCGGATGATATCGTACATGTCGAGGGCGGCGCGGATGCGGCCCTCCCACCAGGAGAAACCGTCGGCTTCCATGGCGTCCCAGTCGTAGATGGGATTTCCCCAGTACTGGCCGGTGGCCGAGAACTGGTCGGGCGGCGTGCCGGCGACACTTACGGGATTGCCGGCGGCGTCGATTTTAAAGAGCTCGGGCGTGGCCCACATCTCGACGGAGTCGCGCGAGACATAGATGGGCAGGTCGCCGATGATGAGGATGTCGCGCTCGTTGGCATAGGCCTTGAGGCGACTCCACTGACGATCGAAGAAGTACTGCGTCATCTGGTGGTAGAGCATGCGCGCGGGATGGGCGGCGCAGACCTTGGCAGAAGCCTCACCGCGGGTACGGAGTTCCTCGGGCCACTCCCAAAATGCCTTGAGACCGCACTCCTCCTTGACGGTCATGAACTCGCAGTAGGGGATGAGCCAGTCTTCGTTGGTTTGGACAAAGCCGTCGAAGTCGGCCGGCTTGTCGGCGGCAAAGCGCTCGGCGGCGCGGTCGAGAATCTGACGACGGCCACCAAAGATGGCACCATAGTCGACATTGCTGGGGTCGGAGCCCAGGTACACGCCGTCGATATCGCACTGCTCCAGATAGCCGGCCTCGATAAGCTCGGCAAAGTCGATGAAATTGGGGTTGCCCGCACGGGCCGAGAACGACTGATAGGGCGAGTCGCCATAGCTCGTCGTCGTAAGGGGCAGAATCTGCCAGTAATGTTGTTTGCACGAGGCAAGAAAATCGACAAAGTCGTAGGCATTCCAGCCAAAGCCGCCGATTCCGTATGGTCCTGGCAGAGATGAGACAGGCATGAGGACACCGCTTGCACGCTCCATGAATGCGCTCACCAACCTTCTTGTTGTGGGGTCAGCCTGCCGATGGAAGAGCAGTCCGCTCCCGGTGTTCTGATTCGATACATCTATTGTAGAACATGTTGTTTAAACATGTACGGGCAAGATAAAAAAGTTGGCCCATTTTCGGTAAATGGTTACGCGCCATGAAAAAAGCCCCGGTCTCACATCGTGAGACCGGGGCAAGAACGCTATGTAGGTTTTATCTACTCGGCGTCGGCGAAGCCGTTGGGGTTATGGCTCTGCCAATTCCAGCTGTCGCGGCACATGTCCGCGATGTCGTACTGGGCCTTCCAGCCCATCATGCGTTCGGCCTTGGAGGCATCGCACCAGTTGGCGGCGATATCGCCGGCACGGCGCTCGCGAATCACGTAGGGCAGCTCCTTGCCGCAGGCCTTGGAGAAGGCGGCGACGACCTCGAGTACCGAGGTGCCGGTGCCGGTGCCCAGGTTAAAGATCTCGACGCCGGTCTTGCCGTTCATCCAGTTGAGGGCGGCAACGTGACCAGATGCCAGGTCGCACACGTGGATGTAGTCGCGCACGCCGGTGCCGTCGGGGGTGGGGTAGTCGTTGCCAAAGACCTGAACGGCCTCGAGCTTACCGACGGCGACCTGGGCGACGTAGGGCACCAGGTTGTTGGGGATGCCCTTGGGGTCCTCGCCGATCAGGCCCGACGGATGGGCACCGATGGGATTGAAGTAACGGAGCAGCACGACGTCCCACTCGGGGTCGGCGGTGTGGACGTCCATGAGGATCTGCTCAATCATCCACTTGGTCCAACCATAGGGGTTGGTCGCGGGCTTCTTGGGGTCCTCTTCGGTGACGGGCGGATTGTCCGGATCGCCGTAGACGGTCGAAGAGCTCGAGAAGATGATGGACTTACAACCGTGGTTGCGCATGACATCGATGAGCACCAGGGTGTTCTCGATATTGTTGTGGTAGTACTCGACGGGCTTGCTCACCGACTCGCCAACGGCCTTAAAGCCGGCGAAGTGGATGACGCGGTCGATTTGGTGGGTATCGAAGATCTTATTCATCGCATCGCGGTCGAGCACGTTGGCCTCGTAGAAGGTGAGGTTCTTGGCGGCCTCGTCGCCCACGATGGTCTTGACGCGGTCGATGGCAACGGCGCTGGAGTTGGAGAGGTCATCGACGACGACAACCTGGTAGCCGCCCTCGAGCAGCTGAACGACGGTGTGCGAGCCGATAAAGCCGGCGCCGCCGGTAACGAGGACGCAGGTGTCTTTGGGGTCGAGTGCTTTGGACATGTAGTCTCCTATCGAATCAGGAACACTTCTTGAGGGGAGTATAGCGCAGCTGGGGGCGCCCAAAACAGGCGGGGCAGGAAAACCAGAGGATTGATGTTAACGTACTCATAAAAGAGCTTGCGTACGCATAACCTGATCTTTGGCATTTGCTTACGAGCCGCCGACCTTGCAGTTTCCTGCCGTTCGTGGAAATCGTTGGGACGCGCCATATGTACGCTAATATGTATGAGTTGAGCGACATATAAATAAGCATGTAACGGAGTACATATGTCACCAAACAGCGATTCCATCCTTTCCCAGGAGCTCTCGCGCCGCACTGCCCTCAAGGCCCTGTTCGGCGCCGCTTCTGCGGCAGTTCTTTTTGGCCTGCCCGCTCGCGCCCATGCGGCGGAGGCTTCCAAAGAAACAACCGATAAACTGAATGCCGCCCAGGCCCAGCTCGACGAGGTTCAGGCCCAGCTCGACAGCATCGCAAATGAGTATGCGGCGCTGGCCAACAAGAATGCCCAGACCCTCAACGACATCGAGAATGTCCAGGGCAAGATTGACGACACGCAGGCCCAGATCGATGAAAAGAAGGCCGAGCTCAAGAAGAAGCGCAACGACCTTTCCGATCGCGTGGCCGCCAGCTACAAGTCCGGCGGCACGAACATCCTGTCGCTGCTGCTGGCCTCTGGCTCGTTTGAGGAACTCGTCGCCAACGCGCATTACGTTGAGAAGATCAACAAGAGCGACCGCGACGCCATCGAGGACATTCAGACCATCCAGGAAGAGCTCGATGCGCAAAAGACCGAGCTCGAGTCGCAGAAGGCCGACTTAGAGAAGCTCAAGGACCAGCAGACTGCCCAGATGCAGGACATGCAGGCCAAGCAGCAAGAAGTCCAGACCGTGCTGAACGGTCTTTCCGACGACGTCAAGGAGCTCATGGCTCAGCGCGATTCCGAGATCCTCGCTGCCGCCCAGGCTGAGGAGGCCGCTAGGAAGGCTGCCGCTGCCGCGGCTGCCGCGAACAAGAACAATTCCTACTCGGGTGGTTCGAGCTCGGGTGGTGGATCGTACGCGCCCGGAACTCCGCAGCAGAATGCCGGCTCGGGCAAGCAGCAGGCTGTCGTCAACGCGTGCTACTCCACGCCTTCGCCGGGTCAGAACTGGTGCGCGGCGTGGGTCACCAATGTCTTCCGTAACGCCGGCGTTGGCTACTTTGGAGGCAATGCGTGCGACATGTTTAACGCCTGGTGCTATAGCTCCGACCGCTCGGCGCTGCAGGTGGGCATGATCGTGGCCGATTCCTCGCACAGCGGCACGGGTGCTCCGGGCCTTATCTACGGTCATGTGGGTATCTACGTTGGCGGCGGCATCGTTATGAGCAATGAGGGAGCCATTACGTCTAAGTCGCTCGATTCGTTTATTAGCTTCTATGGCACTGGCTCTGGCGTGCGTTGGGGCTGGCTTGGCGGTATTGCGCTGTCGTAGCTGCGGTTTGAAGTAAGTTGGTCCGGGACCGCGGGCGAGGCATAAGGTTGGTCGCGAGTTCCGCACGCAAAGAAGGCCACTTAATGTGGCCTTCGTCTTGCGCAGGACTGTAGAGCAGGCAACCTTATGCCTCGCCCGCGGTCCCGGACCTTCCGGGTTCGGGGCGCGACACACCGGACTGGGTTATCTGAATAAATATGGCGAAGGCCCCTTTCGGGGCCTTCTTTGTTAAAGGAATTCGCCTACTCGGTGGACTTCGGGTTCTAGGTCTACATCGAACTGCTCTTTGACGGTTGCTTGGATGTGGCGGATGAGTTCGTCGACGTCGGCGGCGGTGGCGTGGTCGACGTTGACGATGAAGCCGCAGTGTTTTTCGCTCACCTGGGCGCCGCCGACGGCGTGGCCGCGCAAGCCGGCATCCATGATGAGTTTGCCGGCAAAGTAGCCCTCGGGGCGCTTGAAGGTGGAGCCGGCGCTCGGCATGTCGAGCGGCTGCTTGTCCTCGCGGCGCTGGCGGTAGTTGTCCATGTCGGCCTTGATCATCGCGGCGTTGCCCGGGGCGAGGTTGAAGGTTGCCGAGAGCACGATAAAGCCGTCGTCGGCAATGCGACTCTTGCGGTAACCCAGGTTGAGCTCATCGACATCGAACTCAATGATATTGCCGCTGCCGCGGGTGCCATCGTCGAGGACGCGTGCGGGCTTGTAGACCCGTACGGACTCCAGCACGTCGGCCATGCAGGCACCGTAGGCACCGGCGTTCATGTAGCAGGCGCCGCCGACCGATCCGGGGATACCCGAGATGGGCTCCATACCGGTGAGACCGGCCTCGGCTGCCGCCGCGGCGACGTCAGAAAGCAAGGCGCCGGCTGCTGCCGTGACATGCGTGCCGTCGACCGTAATGTCGGAGAGGCCCTTGCCCAGCGCTACGACGACGCCGCGGATGCCCTTGTCACCGACGAGCAAGTCGGAGCCGTTGCCCACGATGGTGAGTGGCAGATCGCAGCGATAACAGGTATCGAGCGTGGCGACGAGGCCCTGCTCGGTGTCGGGCGTGACGAAGACATCGGCCGGGCCGCCGATCTTAAACGTGGTGTGCTCGCGCATGGGCTCGCTCATGAGTACGTTGTCTTCGCCGGCAACGCCGGCGAGCGCGCAAAGCAGGTCCTCGTTAAAAAAGTCGTTCTCGTGCATACGGATATCCGCCTTTTGGTGGTTGTTGTCATCGATCGATTGCAATATACCCCACCTGGACGGATTTGGTGCGCTGGCGGCGATAAAACAGCCGTCCACCGGATTGGTAAAGTGTTTATCACCGAGGTAGATGGGCAGTCGCTATACTTTCAAGAGATTGCGCGTAAACCCGAAAGGAGCGAGATGGCCAACAAAGTCACCCTCAAGCAGATCGCCCAGGAGGTGGGGCTTTCCCCTTCGTCGGTCTCGCTTGTTCTCAATAATCGGCCCTGTCGCATCTCGGAAGAAAACCGCAGGCTCATCAAGGAGGTTGCGGCACGCAACCACTATGTTCCCAACCAGATCGCGCGTAGCCTGGTTATGCGCGAGTCGCGCACCTTAGGCCTGATCGTTCCCAATATCGAGAGTCGCTTTTTTGCCTCGCTCGCCGGCAGCTTGGAAAAGCGCTGCCGTGAAGACGGCTATGCACTCTTTATTACCAGCTCGGGTGGAAGCGCCGATGACGATCTGGAACTGCTACGCCAGCTGGTGACGCGCGGCGTCGACGGCGTCTTTCTGGTGGTAGGCGACGAGTTCTCGGATGACCGTGCCCTGCGCGAAGAGGTCAGCCATCTGCCTATCCCTGCCGTGATGGTCGACCGTGCCATTGAGGGGCTCGAGTGCGACAAGGTGATGTTCGACCACGAGATGGGCGGCTACATGGCCACGCGGTATCTGATTGAGCAGGGTCATCGCCGCATCGCCTGTCTGGTTAACGCGCGTCGCTCCAATACGGGCCGCAAGCGACTTGCTGGCTATGAGCGCGCACTGCGCGAGGTGGGACTGCCCATCGACGCGCGCCTGGAGTTTGAGAGCGAGTACTACATTCCGAGCGCCTACGAGGCCTCGGAGGCGGTGCTCGCAACCGACGCCACTGCCGTGTTCGCAAGCTCGGACAACATTGCCCTCGGTTTGCTCAAGCGCTTGCACGAGATGGGGAAGAGCATCCCGGGCGATATCTCGGTCGTAAGCTATGACAACTCGGCCGCCGATGTTCTCTTTGAACCAGCGCTGACCGCGATTGAGCAGGACCCTGGTGTCCTCGCGGAGCATGCTTTTGGCTGCATGTCCAAGCGTCTTGCCGGTAGGGGCGGTAGACGTGCCGAAGAGGTCGTTCTGGAGCCGGCGCTTATCGTGAAGGGCAGCGTGCTTGACCTTACCGAATATAGCTAAGCGCACTTGTTTGTTTGCATAGATTGCATGCGGAGTGTCCGCTATTTGCCGGCGGGGCCGGGGCGCCTGCTTTGTTTTGAGAGGTGGGCTTCGCGAACTTCTCAAAACAAAGCAGGCACCCCGGCCCTCGTCCGTAAGCTCTTCCGCTGGGCGAGCCATAGACGCCGCGCACCGATCTGCTAAAGCATGAGCTTGAAATTGGTGCTATATTCGGCTTGAGTTGTTTAATGCTAGTACGGGAGGCTGATATGGGGCTGTTCAAGAAGAAAAACCCGCAGGATGCCTTTGATCCCGATGTGTTTACCATCACGGATACGATTTTGGACCCGCCGCGGTTTACGTTTTTGCCGGCTATCTACCAGGATGCCACGCGTCGCAAGTGGGCCGTGCATCAGCGCGGCGGCGAGCCGAAGATTTTTGACTATGCGGACGTGTTGCAGTGCGAAGTAGCCGAGGCGGGCGATCCGGAGGCCGAGGAAGTGGCCTCAAAACAGGAATTTGCCCAGCGTATCCTGGTAAATCCCGCCAAGGCGGCGAAAAAAAATGCTGCCAAGCGTAATATGTGTCTTGGTATGGGCGTTGTTGTGGCGGTTCAGACGGGAAAAGACGAGGTTTCCAAATTAGAGATTCCCGTTATGACCGACGAAGTTAAACGCGATTCAAGTCTATATAAGTCGTATCGGAATGTCGCCGAGAAGATCAAGGCCGAATTTGATGCCATGGGAGGGCTGGCCTAATTTTGGCGGCATACGTTTCTGAATGAGGAGTCTGTGCAATGGCAGGCGAATCTTATGCAATTCCCCCCAAAGATCGTGCTGTTGAGGGAATTCTTTGGTATATCCAGCACCATCAGCTTGCCGGCGGTGATCGCCTACCGGCCGAGCGCGTGCTGTGCGAAGAGATTGGCGTTTCGCGTACGGCGTTGCGCGCCGGTATCACGCGGCTCATCTCGTGTGGAACACTCGAGAGCCGACGCGGATCGGGTACGTATGTGTGTCCTCCCAAGCCGCTGAACATCTTCCAGGAAACGTATAACTTTTCCGATGCTGTGCGGACTGCCGGCCTGCACCCCTCTTCTCGTCTGGTTTCTACCGGGACCATCGAGGCGGATGAGGCACTTGCCGACAAGCTTGGGGTGTCTGTAGGCGCTCCTTTGCTTCGCATGCAGCGCGTTCGACTTATTGAGGGCGAGCCGGCGTCAATCGAGACGGCTCACGTTAACCTGTCCCTGTGCCCATCGCTTATCGAGCACGATTTTGAGTGCGAGAGCCTTTACGATGTCTTGCTCAAAGAAGGTGGCGTGCGTGTTGAGCATGGACGTGAGCATATCTCCATCTCGCGTTTGAACGCCGAAGAGGCCGAGCTGCTCCAGCAAGAAGAGGGAACGCCGGTGTTCTATGAGAGCACGATCGAATTGGATAAGGACATGCGTTTTGTGGAGCATTGCAAATCGGTGATTTTGCCCACAAAGTTCCGCTTTGCCGATAACGGCGAAGAGAACGGCATGAGGAGCGTGGCAGGTGAACAATGGCTGAAACAGTAGATGCCACCCCGGTCTATATGCGCATTCGACGCCGCATCGAGGAGCGTATCGAGCGCGGTATATATCCCACGGGTTCCATGATGCCGTCCGAAAAAGACCTCGCCGAGGAATTTGGTACGACACGCTTGACCATCCGAAGCGCTGTCGATGAGCTGGTTCGGCGCGGGCAGATTCGCCGTGTTCGGGGAAAAGGTGCCTTTGTGGCGCAGAAAGTACCTGCTTTTTTTGAACGCACGGGCGGTTTCCGTGAATCGGTCCGTGCTTCGGGCGGCGAGCCGTCCGTCCGTATTCTCGCGCGTTCCAAGCGTTATGCGGGGCCATACTACGCCGACCTGTTTGGCATCGCCGAGGATGATTTGCTGTATTCGATTCGGCGTTTGAACTGCGTCAACGGCGACCCTGTATCGATTGAGATGGCGTTCATCCCGTGCCTGCTGTTTCCAACCATCGAAGATATTGACGTGTCGGTCTTCAGTTTGTACGAGACCTATGAGATGCTGGGCCGAAAGCCAGTTATGGCACAGGAAAAGCTCGATATCGAAGCGCTGGGCGCGCGAGATGCCGGCCTGCTTGGACTGGAGCAGGGCGATCTTGCCTTGACGCTGGAGTGCGTAAGCTTCGATGCGGGCGGCCAAGCGATCGAGTACGTCAAATCGTTTAACCGCGGTGATGCGGGTGGATATACCTATACGTACTAGCTGGTATTTTGTGAATAACGGCTGGGAAACTAACCAGTTTTGATCGTTGGGTCAGCTGTATATACAACCTTACAGGGCTCAAAATCGACCGTTCGCCGATGGGGATAAATTAATCGACAAAGAGGTATCAAAAAGCCGTAACCTGTAACTGTGATTGATATCAAATACTAATGATTTGTTACGAGGTGAGACGATGAAGATGCTCGATTACGTTCAGCTTGCCCATGTGCGTATGGGGGAGAACCTCGAGCGTTCGTCTGAGCTGGTAGCGCAGCTCGTTGATATTTTCCAGTCCGGTTCTTTTGACGCGCTGCGCATCGTTGCTTCGGGTTCGTCGCGCCATGCCGCCGATTGCGCCCGCGATTACCTGCAAGATGCCCTGCAAATGCAGGTGTCCGTTGTGACGCCCGAGGCCTTCGTCGATTTTGAACACACCTATCCGCAGCATGTGCTCAACATTGCCGTTTCGCAGAGTGGCTATTCGACCAATACGATTGCGGCGCTCGATTACATGCGCGCACACGATATGGCTGCAGTTGCGCTCACGGCAAACGTCGAGGCACCCATCAAGGAACACGCTGACATCGTTCTTGACTACGGTGTGGGCGTCGAGTCGGTGGACTTTGTGACTCTGGGCGTCGAGGTGCTCGTTGAGTACCTGGTGCTCTTTGGTATTTACGGCGGTCAGGCGCGCGGAACGATTGACGCCAAGGGCGTTGCCCAGCGTCTTGACGACCTGCGTGAGGCTATCCAGGCCAATGCCGTGATGTGCAAGACCGCCGAGGCATATGTCCAAGACCACATGCTCGAGCTTTCTGAGCACACGCCCGCCATGGTCGTCGGCAACGGCCCCAACTATGGCGTTGCCGAAGAGGCGGCCCTCAAGCTGAGCGAGACCATCAAGATTCCTGCCATGCATCACGAAGGCGAGGAGTTCGTCCACGGTCCCGAGATGCAGATCGTTCCGGGCTATCTGGTGTTTATCGTCGACGATCCGCAGGGGTCGGAGCGTCTTGCGAATATCGCTGATGCGCTATCGAACGTTACGACAAAAACGGTGCTGCTCACGGCCCATCCCAAGGGTAGGGCTCACGAGGTTGCGGTGCCTCAGGTGCCTCAGGTGGCTCCGCTGCTCAGCGCAATTCCCAATCTTGTGTTCTTCCAGACGATTGCGGCCATGATAGCCGAGCGTCTGAAGTCATGGGACGTGCACCCGTATCTTGATGCCGTCTCCAAGCAAATGGAGGTCAAGGCAGAGGGCTACGAAGAGTCAGTCAATGCGCTTAAGGCCAAAGCGGCCGAGTGTTACGGAATGTAAGCGGGTTTTGATGCCCGTTGGCATGGGGGATGTGGAAACAACCCCAGAAAGGAGAGACAAATGAAGGAAACCGAGAAGATCGAGATCATGCATTTCGACCAGGAGGGCTATCTCGAGGACGGCAAGGCGCTCTACGAGACCGGCAAGAAGATGACCGCGCTCGCCGACAAGGTCGCCGACGAGGGCTACGACGCCGTGTTCCTGATGGGCGTCGGCGGCACCTGGGACGAGCTCATGCAGCTCGAGTACCTCATGAACAAGTTCGGCGACCGCGACCTCGAGGTCTACCTGATCCACGCCGCCGAGTGGAACGCCATGGGCCACAAGCGCATGACCGAGAAGTCCGTCGTGCTCACCGCCTCCGAGTCCGGCACCACCCCCGAGGTCCTCGAGGCCGTCAAGAAGATGAAGGGCATGGGCGTGCGCGTCTACGCCATGACCAAGCCCGAGGGCCCCATCGGCCAGGCTGTGGGTGCCGAGAACTGCGTCGCCATGGCTTCTGACCATGGTTCGGGCGGCTGCGAGAAGGGCTACTACCTCGCCGACTGCTTCGGCCTGCGCCTGCTCAACCGCCGCGGCTGCTTCCCCAAGTTCGATCTGTTTATCGAGCAGACCAAGGATATCTGGAAGGACATGCTCGACATCCGCAAGCGCTTCGAGCCGCGCGCCGAGGAGCTCGCCAAGAAGTACGCCCTGGCCCCCTACACCATGTTCATCGGCTCCGGCGCCCTGTGGGGCGAGACGATTCTGTTCTCGATGTGCATCCTGGAGGAGATGCAGTGGAAGCGCACCC
>JAUMSH010000014.1 GCA_031292915.1 Collinsella sp. | reverse complement strand
GGACCGTTTTCGATCGAGCGCAGGCGCTTGGCCTCGTCGAGCTCGCGATCGGCCGCGCCGCCCATGACGGTCAGCGCCTTGGTGGGGCACGCCGCCACACAATGCGGGCCGTCCGGATCGAAGGCGCACAGGTCGCACTTGACAGCGCAGGTGTACTGGCCAGGAGCCCACGTAAGCAGGCTGCTCAGGGACTTAGGATACGAAGGCGTCGGGTCGCACATGCCTGCGACACCGGCGATAGACGTGCCATCGGGATGGATGGCTCCGAAGGGGCACGCGATGGCGCACAGCCTGCACCCGATGCACTCCTGCTCCTTGACGTGGATGCGGTCGCCATCGTGCTCGATGGCATTCACCGGGCAGACCTCGGCGCAGGGGGCACCCTCGCAATGGTGGCAGGCAAGGGCGGCCGAAATACCGCCGGTCTTCACGAGCGCCAGGCGCGGCGTATCCTGAAGACCCTGCATCCGGTGGGCGTCGGCACAGGCGGACTGGCATGTTCCGCAGCCGATGCACCTCTCCGGGTTGATGTCGATGAAGCGGTTCATCCCCACTTCCTTTCAAAATAACGGGCCGGGCTCCCGAACGTACGGGACGCCCGGCCCAAAAAGCCAACGAGAACGGGACTACACGATTTGATTCACGTGCGTCTCGTCGTCGAACTTGGCGGCGCCGGGCTCAACGTCCTGGGGAGCGGCGGCGTCCACCAGAGCCTGCTTGAGCTCGGTGTACTGACGCTCCACCTCGCCCTCTGCCCAAACCTGGTCGGCGATAGCGTCGACCTGGCAGGCGGAGAACTTGTCCTCGGGCGTATGCGAGACCGGGTCGACCTTGTGCATGGTCAGCTCGTTGCACTTGCCGATCCACCACTGGTAGGTCATGTAGACCGTGCCCTTGTTGATGCGATCGCTCACGTCGGCGCGGCTGTATACCTGGCCGCGGCGGCTGTGAATCGAGACGATGTCGCCATTCTTGATGCCGCGCGCATCGGCGTCCGCGGGATTCATGCGGACAAAGCCGGGCTCGTCGGCGAGCAGCGCCAGCGTCTTGCAGTTGCCGGTCATCGAGCGGCAGCTGTAGTGACCGACCTCGCGGACGGTGCACAGAATGAGCGGGTACTCATCGTCGGGAAGCTCGGAGGGCGCCTCCCAGTCGTGCGCCATCAGGTTGGCGCGGCCGTCCTTGGTGGTGAACTTGCCACCAGCGAACATGTCGGGCGTACCGTGGTCGTTCACATCGGTGCTCTTGACCGGCCACTGGGCGTAACCGCCCTCGGGAGCCATCTTCTCGTAGGTCGCGCCCACAAAGTTGGGGCACAGGCTAATGCACTCGTTCCAGATCTGCTCGGTGTTGTCGTAGTGCATGGGATAGCCCATACGCGTGGACAGGTCCGCGAAGATCTCCCAGTCGTGGCGGCACTCGCCCTTGGGCGGAACAGCCGCGTCAAAGTGCTGGAAGCTACGGTCGGATGCGGTAAAGACACCCTCGTGCTCGCCCCAAGAGGTAGCGGGCAGGATGACGTCGGCGAGCATGGTCGTCTGCGTCATAAAGATGTCCTGGCAAATAAACAGATCCAGCTCGGAGAGCGTCTTGCGCATACCGGCCGAATCGGGCTCGGTCTGCACCGGGTCCTCGCCGTAGTTGTAGAAGCAGTGCACCTTGCCCTCGTCGACCAGGTGGCCCAGGTCGGTGAGCTTGTAGCCCTCCTCGAGCGGGAGCTTTTCCTCGGGTACGCCCCAAGCCTTGGCAAACTTGGCACGCACTGCCGGGTCGGTGACCTTCTGGTAGCCAGGGTACAGGTTGGGCAGCATGCCCATATCGCAGGAGCCCTGGACGTTGTTCTGGCCACGCACGGGCGCGAGGCCGGAATTGGGTTTGCCGATCTGGCCGGCAACGCAGGCGATGGAGGCGATGGTGTGCACCGTCTTCAGGTTCTGCTTCTGCTGGCATACGCCCATACCCCAGCCAATGATGGCAGAGGGCTTCGCCGTGGCGTACATCTCGGCAGCTTGGTGGATCAACGCGGGCTCGACACCCGTGATGTCCTGTACGGATTCGGGAGTGTAGTTCTTGATGGTCTCCCACCATTCGTCAAAGCCGTTCGTGTGCTCGGCGACGAATTCCTTGTCGTAGAGGCCATCGTTGACCAAGCAGTTGGCAAAGGCGTTGAGGAACGCAACGTTGCAACCGTTCTTGATCGGAAGGTAGATATCGGCGATACGCGCGGTTTCAATATGGCGCGGGTCGGCGACGATGATCTTGCAACCCTTTTCTTTGGCTCGCACGATACGCCTTGCGACGATGGGGTGCGAATCGGCAGGGTTATAGCCGAAGAGGAAAATGCAGCCCGCATCCTCCATACCGGGGATGGAGCATGACATGCAACCTGAACCAACCGTGTCCATCAGACCGAGGACAGTAGGGCCGTGTCAAGTACGGGCGCAGTTGTCCACGCTGTGGGTGCCGATGCACGCACGCGTAAACTTCTGCATGACGTAGTTCGCCTCATTGCCGCCGCCTCGCGAAGAGCCGGTGGTCATGACAGCGTTAGGACCATATTCGTCAATTATGGCCTGCATCTTAGATGCGGTGAAATCCAGTGCCTCGTCCCAGCTTACGCGCTCAAGATCCGCGCCCTTGGTGCGACGGATCATCGGGTGCAGTACGCGAGGAGTCAAGATCTTGGTGTCGTTGATGAAGTCGTAGCCACTCATGCCCTTAAGGCACAGCTCGCTCTGGTTGGTGATGCCGTTGAGCGGTTCGGTACCCACGACCTGGCCGTTTTGGACCAGGAGGTTAAACTGGCAACCGGCGCCGCAATACGGGCAAATCACTTTATGCTTCTCCATGACACCCTCCTTCCTTTCTCTGATACCGAATACTCGGTACGTATTTGACAATCATTGGGCCTGTCGCCCCGACGCTTACGCCTCGTTTTCGATGGTGGCGCGGGCACGCTCGGCAGTCAGCTCCGCCAGGCGCTCCTCGTCTACCAGGGTGAGGCCCTTGGTCGGGCACGCCTCGGCACACGCCGGACCGCCGGGACGGTCCACGCACAGGTCGCACTTGAGCACGAAGCTCTTTGTCTGCGAACCCACGCGCACGTCGCCCATCAAGACGGGGACCTGCGTGGTCGCCACGCTCACGGCGCCAAAGGGGCAGGCCATGACGCAGCTCTTGCAGCCGATGCAGTTGTCCTCGTTGACGCCGATACGATGGTTCTTTGGATCAAAGAACAAGGCGCCCGTAGGACAAGCCTTCGCGCACGGAGCGTCCTCGCAGTGGTGACATGCCACCGGCGCGGAGATCTCGTAGGTGCGCGTTACGCGCAAGCGAGGTGCGGCGATGTTGCCGGGGATATCGTGTGCCTCAATGCACGCCGCCATACAGGTTTGGCACCCAATGCAGCGCGAGGAATCAGCCACGACTCGTTTATTGCCCATGTTGTTCACTCCCTCCTGAATCCCATGCCGGAGAGACCCTGTCGACGTTGTCCCGGACCGCCCGTGGTCCGGCATCGACGTATCGAGCGCATGCGGCGAAACAGGCACTTCGATAGAGTTCCTCCAACGATATACAGGCTAAATATACGCAGTTGCAGCTGGCAAACTTGAGCATAGGCCCTGCATTACGGGTGTATTGCAGGGGTTTTGGCAGGTTGGAATTATTCTCTAGAAGCTATAAAGGTGAGTGTATTACATGCGTACGCCTCAGAGATTTTTACGCGCTCTCATTTTAGATGTACTACGCTTGTATTCAAGTTAATGGTTATTTACTTGAGCGAAATAAAGTAATCGTTATAAGATGCTCAAGTATCGGCACATGCCGCATTTGACCGACTATATTGCACGCTCATTAAGGGGGCCAGTGATGTCATCGACTCAAAAACGAGCCATCCTGCAGGTGCGCATTCGCGAGGAAGACAAGCAGCATGCCGAACATCTCTACGACGCCATGGGCACATCGCTCGCCGAGGCCGTCCGTCTATTTGTCGCGCAGAGCATTTTGATGCGCAAGCTCCCCTTTCAGCCGGTCGCCGTGCGCTCAAAGGACGGCACCGCCGCCTATGGATCGCTCAAAGCATACGGTGACCCCAATCGCCGCTCCGAGGAGCGCAATGCCTGGATTGAATACCTTGCCACAGAAAGCGACGATTCGATTTTGGGTCCCGAGGAAGTAGATATCCATGAGTAGCGCCATCATCGACGAGACCGTCATCCTACGCTACCTGCTTGACGACGACGAAGTCCTGTCACCGCGCGCCGCCAAGGTCATCGCCACGCGCACCGCTCGTGTCTATCCCGAAATCATCACGCGCGTCGTGGTCACGCTGCGCGACGTCTATAAGATTCCCCGCGTTGAGATTGCTGCGGCCATGAAAAGGCTGCTCGATGACGTCATGGTCGACGAGCCCACCGTTGTCGCCCTTGCCGTCAAACTTTTTGGCAAGACCCATATGGACTTTACCGACTGCCTCCTCGCAGCCCGAACCGCCATCTACAACGATGATGTCGTGAGCTTTGGTAAGCCCATCATCCAAGGCATGATCGATTACCGCCGAAAGCGCCAAACCGCAGCCGACGCTCGCGACCGCGCCGCCGAAGCCCACAGCCGAAGCACTGACTCCACCATCGACAAACTCCGCCACCAACCCCGCAGCTAACCCCATCCCCTCCTAAGTTGCGGGGTAATAAGGGCGGTTTTTTGTCTCTGTGTTTGCTTTAGTCCGTATTTAACCCCCACATATTTTTGGGCGGGGGCGTCGGGTGTCTATTCTAAAAAGAAAACCCCAAACTCCTTGTTTTT
>JAUMSH010000022.1 GCA_031292915.1 Collinsella sp. | reverse complement strand
ACGTGTGGTGAAGAACGGAAGAAACCGGTAGTGCAAGCCGAAAATTCAAGAATTCAATAAGCAGCGGTGTGAGAGAGCGCCGCATTACACGTAACTAGGAGCGTGGTTACACAATGCAGGAGGCATGGGAAGGCTTCAAGGGAGGTATCTGGACGGGAGAGGTTGACGTCCGAGACTTCATCCAGAAGAACTACACCCCCTACGAGGGCGATGAGTCGTTCCTCGTAGGTCCGACCGAGCGTACCAAGGAGCTGTGGGGCGAGGTTCTCGACCTGCTGCTTAAGGAGCGCGAGCAGGGCGGTGTCCTCGATATGGACACCAAGACCGTCACGGGTATCGTGAGCCACCCCGCTGGCTACATCGATAATGCCCATCGCGACAAGGAGACCATTGTTGGCCTCCAGACCGACAAGCCGCTCAAGCGCGCGCTGCACGTCAACGGTGGTATCCGCATCGCTTGCCAGGCTGCCAGCCAGCACGGCTACAAGGTCGACGAGAACGTTGTCGAGCGCTACACCTTCGAGCGCAAGACCCACAACGCTGGCGTCTTCGATGTTTACACCCCCGAGATGCGTGCTTGCCGCTCGGCTCACATCATCACCGGTCTGCCCGATGGCTATGGCCGCGGCCGTATCATCGGCGACTACCGTCGTGTTGCCCTGTACGGCGTCGACTACCTGATCAAGGACAAGGAGGCCCAGAAGGCTTCCACCCCGACGGTCATGACCGCCGACAACATCCGCGATCGTGAGGAGCTGCAGGAGCAGATCCGCGCCCTCGGCGAGCTCAAGATGATGGCCGAGACCTATGGTTTCGACATTTCCAACCCTGCTACCAACACGCAGGAGGCCATCCAGTGGATGTACTTCGCCTACCTTGCTGCCGTCAAGGAGCAGAACGGCGCTGCTATGTCCATCGGCCGTACCTCTACGTTCATCGACATCTACGCTGAGCGCGACCTTGCCAACGGTACCTTCACCGAGGAGCAGATCCAGGAGTTCGTGGATCACTTCATCATGAAGCTCCGCATGGTCAAGTTCGCCCGTACCCCCGAGTACCAGGCCCTGTTCACCGGCGACCCGCAGTGGGTCACCGAGTCCATCGGCGGCATGGGTGTTGACGGCCGTACGCTCGTTACCAAGATGAGCTACCGCTACCTGCACACGCTCGAGAACATGGGCACCAGCCCCGAGCCCAACATGACCGTTCTGTGGTCGACCCGTCTGCCCGAGAACTTCAAGAAGTTCTGCGCCAAGACTTCCGTCGCCAGCTCCTCGATCCAGTACGAGAACGACGACCTCATGCGCGTTTACCACGGCGACGACTACGGCATTGCCTGCTGCGTGTCCTCCATGCGCATCGGCAAGGAGATGCAGTTCTTCGGCGCTCGCGCTAACCTGGCCAAGTGCCTGCTGTACGCACTCAACGGCGGTGTTGACGAGGTCTCCAAGAAGCAGGTCGGCCCCAAGTATCGCGCCGTCGAGGGCGATACGCTCGATTACGACGACGTTGTGGCCAAGTACAACGACATGATGAAGTGGCTTGCTGGCGTGTACGTCAACTCGCTGAACATCATTCACTACATGCACGACAAGTATTGCTACGAGCGCATCCAGATGGCCCTGCACGACAAGCACGTGCATCGTTGGTTCGCTACGGGCATCGCTGGCCTTTCCGTCGTGGCTGACTCCCTGTCCGCCATCAAGTACGCCAAGGTCCACCCCGTCCGTGACGAAAACGGCATCATCGTCGACTTCGAGACCGAGGGCGAGTTCCCCAAGTACGGTAACGACGACGACCGCGTCGACCAGATCGCTCACGACGTTGTGCACCAGTTCATGGAGTACATCCGCATGAACGACACCTACCGCAACTCCGTGCCCACGACCTCGGTTCTGACCATTACCTCCAATGTCGTGTACGGTAAGAAGACCGGTTCCACGCCTGACGGCCGCAAGGCTGGTCAGCCGTTCGCCCCGGGTGCTAACCCCATGCACAAGCGCGATAGCCACGGCGCCATCGCTTCGCTGTCTTCGGTTTCCAAGCTCCCGTTCCGCGATGCTCAGGACGGCATCTCCAACACCTTCTCCATTATCCCGAGTGCGCTCGGCAAGGAGGACCAGGTGTTCTTTGGCGATATCGACCTTGATCAGCTGGGCGAGTAACTATTGTTAGTGCTATACTAACAATAACGATTACTGATTAGTGCGCCGGTTTCGGCCGGCGCCTATCGATCGAAGGAGACACATTATGAAGGTTTCTGAAGTTTCCGAGACTCAGGCCGATAACCTGGTCCACATGCTCGACGCTTACGCCGAGAAGGGTGGCCACCACCTGAACATCAACGTCTTCAACCGTGAGACGCTGCTCGACGCTCAGGCTCACCCCGAGAAGTACCCGCAGCTGACCATCCGCGTTTCCGGCTATGCCGTGAACTTCCACACGCTCACCAAGGAGCAGCAGGACGAGGTCATTGCGCGTACCTTCCACAACAAGTTCTAAAGGGATTTAACTCCTGTAGGATTACTGGGGCCGGTTTTGGGTTATTTTCCAAAACGTCCTCGGACATGCAAAGAGGCTCCGCTGCGCGCGTTGCGCGGCGGGGCCTCTTTGCGTCCTGCGGGATGTTTTGGAAAATAACCCAAAAACGGCCAAGCGGGGTTCTTCGGAGTCACCCTTTAGGCGGAACTCTCCTAATTATTTGGATGAGTCGTTTACTTACTTGTGCTGTTACCGTCTTCCCGCTGTTGTTGGGGTATGCTTTGTTCGTATGTAAACGTATGACATGTTGATAGGGGAGGGTGCTATGGCTCGCGAGGGCACTCGTTCTAAGGATTCTGCTAAGCCTGGCATCAAGGAAGTTGCAGCGGTGGCGGGGGTTTCGCCTACTACGGTATCTCGCGTGCTTAATAACCGCGGTTATATTAGCCAAGAGACCCGCGATAAGGTCCACGCCGCGATGGAGCGCATCAACTATACGCCCAACGATATCGCCCGTGCCATGCTCAACGGCCGTCTGAACCTTATCGGCATGATCGTTCCCTTTGTGAGCAGTCCGTTCCATGCTCAGGTTGTGCAGGCGGTCGAGCGCACGTTGGCGGAAAACGGCTTTAAGATGTTGCTGTGCAACAGCGCCAATCGACCTGATCTTGAGCGTTCCTATATCGACATGCTCCGCCGCAATATGGTCGACGGCGTCATCGTCAACTCCCTCAATATCGGTGCCGAGGCATATGCCGAGATGGGCTTGAGCCTGGTTGGCATCGACTGCGATCTTGGCGAGGGCTCTGTCCAGATTGCAAGTGACAGCTATGGCATCGGCGAGCTCGCCACGCGCCGTCTGATTGATGACGGCTGCAGGCGTATCCTGTGCCTGCGCAGCAATAGCCGCATGCGCATGCCTGCCAATAAGCGTACCGATGCCTACCTCGATGTTGTTGAGCAGGCCGGTTTGTCCGCGCTTGTCCGTGAGGTTGAGTTCGTTAAGCCCGACGACGAAAAGGGCGCGGTCGTTGCGAAGATCCTCGATGAGAACCCCGATATTGACGGCATCTTTGCGGGAGACGATACGATGGCGGCCATCTGTCTCAACGTGATGAAGCAGCGCGGCTTGAGCGCTCCAGACGACATTAAGGTCGTGGGCGCGGATGGTGCCCGCCGCACTATGACGTTTATGCCTGACTTAACAACCGTACGTCAAGATATCGATCGCATCGGAGAGCTCGCGGCGCAATCCATCATTGCTCTTATTAACGGTGAAAAGCCCGAGTCGAATATCAAGCTTCCCGTTGAGCTTATCGAGGGCAAAACCGCGTAATTCGCCCCGTGCCAAAAGAATTCCTCAAACGCCTCTGATGACCGTTCACCGGTATATGTCAACCGTTTGCCGACGACTGGAACTGCGAAAAGACGTATTGGTGTGAAAACGTTTGACATATGAAAACGATTGACATATCTTGCCATTGTACCGAGTTAGTATGTCGTGGAAAGGAAGTCTCGGATGCACAAGGTGTATTACCAGCCTGAGGGAATTTGGGTAGGCGACATCATGCCGTACGGCGAGGACGGCACGTTCTATCTCTATCATCAGCGTGACACGCGTAACCCCGAACCTTTCGGAGAGCCGTTTGGCTGGGCACTCGCTACGACCAAGGATTTCGTCAACTACAAGGACTTTGGCGAGAGCCTTGAGCGTGGCGGCGACGAGGAAGTCGACCAGTACATTTATGCCGGCACGGTGTTTAAGGTGGGCGACAAGTACCATGCGCTCTACACTGGTTGCAATCGCGATAAGGTCCGCGCACGTTTGATGAAGCAGGTTCTTCTTCACGCAACGAGCGACGACGCCGTCAAGTGGGAGAAGAACATCGCCGAGACGCTGCTTCCGCCCCAGGAGGGTTACGATGACCGCAACTGGCGCGATCCCTTTGTGCTTTGGGATGAGGAGAACGAAGAGTACATGCTCATCCTCGGCACGCGT
>JAUMSH010000041.1 GCA_031292915.1 Collinsella sp. | reverse complement strand
CTCGGCGAATATATCGAGTGGTACAGGGACGGCAAGCTCAAGAAGGACCTAGGATGGAAGACCATTAGGGAGTATCGCGAGGAGAGGGGCTATGTGGCATAGCGCCGGGGCATGGTCCGGAAAAACGTCCGAGGTCCCGGGAGACTTACTTGTCGTGAAGGACGGTGCCGAGAAAGTCGGTGTCGAAGGGCACGGCTTCGGCAAAGGCATAGTCGACGTCGCTGGCGATGAGCAGGTAGTTTTCCTCGCCGCCGAACTCCGTATCGCCACATGGGACCACCCAGGCGTGGGCGAACACCTCGAGTGCCGTGGCGGCGCAGTCGCGCAGGAACGTCACATCGCTCCCCTCGTTTGCGCTCACGATATTGGCAACGTAGACACCACCGGCATTTAGGCTGCCTCGCACTAAACGCAACGCCTCAACCGTCGCCAGCTCGCGTACGGGCTCGACACCGCCAAAGCAATCGCTCACGACCACGTCGTAGCGACGATGGCCCACGCTCGTCACACCCAAATACGAGCGAGCCTCAGCGGTAATCACCCGCAAGCGGTCGCCCACCGCACGCTCCAGCTCGTCCAGGTAGAACCAGCGGCGCGCTAGGCGCGTAATCTCTCCGTCATACTCGATAACGTCCATGCACAAGTCCTCGTGCGACATCAGCGCGAACTTGGGATAGGCAAACCCGCCGCCGCCCAGCATAAGCATGCGGTCGATACCGTGACCGTAAGCGTCGCGCATCGCATCCTCGGCCTCAAACACGTCGTCAAACGAACGATAGTACGTAAAGACGGGCTCCGCCCAACGCTCGCCAACGTAGCTTGCACTTTGGTAGACGCCGCCTTGTACCAATACGCGGACTTCGTCGCCGCCCTCGTCGTGCACGCGCTTCACACGCGCCAACCCATTGCGGGTTCGCGCAACCTGCAGACAGGCAGCACGAACAGCGACGGCGGCCGCACCAAGCGCCGCGGCTCCCAGAGCAACGCCGGCAACAACGCCGGCAGAAACACTCGGCTTGTTCATCTAGAGCTCCTTTTGCAGATAGAGTCCGTGGTCGTAAAAACCCAAATGGCGATAGTACTCGCGCGTACCGATCGCGCTGATCACGTTGATGCGCGCATAACCCGCATCCCGGACAATCTCGCAAGCACGCTCCACGAGCGAACGTCCCAATCCATGGTGCTGCGCCGCCTGCCCCTGATCGCCCACGCGTGCCGCCATGCCGTATACGTGGACCTCGCGAATCATTGCCTCGTCCGGCGTCGTCGGCAGCTCATTCGTATGCGCGGCAACGAAAGCGCGATCGGGTAGCGACAACCGCAAAAAGCCCGCGATCTTGCCCTGCGGCGTCACCCACTGCAAAAAGCGCTCGTAAGTCACCGGCGTCTCGTACGCCACTTCCTCATCAAGAGATAGCTCATCCAAGTCGGCACCCGCCGTGCTGATCTCGCGATAGCGAATCTCGCGCACTGTCGCACCGTCACCCCGAGCAGCCAGGCGGTTCTCAACGAGCTGACGCAGGTTGGGCTTCTTGTTGCCCACCATGATGTCGTCGGAGCTAAAGTCGCGGATCATGCGGCTGATGCGGCAGAACGCCGGCGTCACCACGATGTCGTCGGCCAGCACATCGAGCAGTTCTTCCTCGGTATAGGGGCGCCACTCGCCGCGCTCATAGCGGCCCACCAGACGCGAGCCCTCGATGAGCGCGCACGGGTAGACCTTGACCTCGTCGGGCATAAAGGCCCCCTCGGTCATAAAGCGCTCGTAGTCGCGCTTGTCCCCCTCGGGCGTGGCGCCCAGCAAGTTGAGCATAAAATGCGCGTGGATCTTAAAGCCAAACAGACGCGCAAGCGAAAACGCCCGCTCGATCTGAGCCACCGAAATGCGACGCTCGTTGATATCGAGCAGGTGCTGGTTGAGGCTCTGGATACCCATCTGAATCTTGGTGCAACCCAGGCGGCGGATGAGCGTGAGGGCCTGCGGCGTTACAGCATCGGGGCGCGTCTCGATAACGAGCCCCACCACGCGATGCTTCGCCGTCTCGTTAATGCGCTGCTGACGCTCGAGCTCCTCCATCGTTGCCGTCTGCCACTTGGCAACCTCGCCCCACGGCGTACCGGGGCCGTACAGACGACGCACCGCGCGGTTATAGCCGCCCACGGCAGCATCCACACGCTCCTGTTCGCCAGCAATACCTGCCGCAAGCTCACACTCGTCGGTCGCAATGCCGGCAGCCCGATAGCGCTCACGGCGCTCTGCTACCACAGGCGGCAGGGCATCGGCGGGAGCGTCATCGAGCAGACGCCCCGCCTCGGCACGGCTGATGCCCGGACGTGCCAACATGGGGTTGGCCGCCACGCCGGCGACGGCATCGTCATTGAGTGCACGGAAAAGCTCCGACATAAACCATGTCTGATAGCCTTCCGGGTAGTCGCTCCAAGTACCGCCGAGCACGATAAGCTCGATCTTGTCGGTCGCATGCCCCATCTGCGAAAGCGCGGTCAGACGAGCGCTCACCTGCAGATATGGATCGAAGCAATTTTGCTCCGCACGGGCGCACGCCGGCTCGGCGTGCAGATAACTCTTGGGCATGCGCAGATCGTTGGGGCAAAACAGGCAATCGCCCGAACAGGGCCAGGGCTTGGTGATGACGGTAATGGTCGCCACGCCCGAAGCCGTGCGGCGTGGCTTCATGCGCAGCACCTGTAGCAGCTGACGCTCCAGCTCGGCATCGACATTCCATCCATCCCAACGAGCCGGATCCTCACGTTTAACCCGCTGGTAGAACGGCAGCAGACGGCGCTTGGCCAGATCGCGCTTATCGGCACCCTCACGGCGCGCCTCGGCATGTATCAGTTTGACGAGAGCCTTGTCGTCTACGGTCTCGCCGCAACGCAGAGCCTCGAGTATGTTCAAGATAATCTGTTCCATGACCCCATTGTAAAGGCAAAGGCGCCGGAGCCCGTCACGGCTCCGGCGCCTCCATCAAAGAGCATGCCTATATGTACCGATCTCCGAAACCGCTGTCACTCCGAATCAAACGACATGTCGCCCGAACCGACCTCAAAACGATACGTGGCAGACTTATCGCCGTTATCGAATTCAAGATCCAAAATGGTCTCGCCGTCGTAGTCAAGCGGAAGGAAATCGCTCTCGAAGTCGCCGCTTCCCAAGGTGAGGCTCGCCTTAAAGCCCGTCGAGTTCGGAACCGTCATCTCCACGTCACCCGAGCCCACACTCACGTCCATCGACTTCGCGGGGGCCTGGTAGAGCTCGAACGTCACATCGCCCGAACCGACCTCGGCATTCAGGGTATCGGTCACGGTGCCCGTAAACTCAACGTCTCCAGAGTCCAAAGTCAGGTTGAGGTCATGACACGCAATGCCCGCGACCGTCAGGTCACCCGATCCTACATTCGCTGTAATGCCCACCATGTTATCGGCAACTTCGCGCGGCAGTTCGACGGTAACCGTGCGGTCAATGGCGCGCTCGTCATCGCAATCGAACTGGCGAATCTTGAGCGTAGAGCCCTTGATTTCGGCCAGGTTCTGGGTTGCCGCATCGAAGGCAACGGTCCCCGTTGCCACGCGACCGCTTTCAATTACGCGCACTGGCCCGCTGGAGACGTGTTTGACCTCGACCGTGCCCGACGTCACGTCCAAGTCAAGCGATGTGAACGCGTCGGCATCAAAGGTTTCGCTCGAAAGCTGCTGAGGCTGAGCGGAATAGTTACCGCCATCCAAAAGATCGTCCTCGTCAACCGCATCGTCCATACCAGAGAAGCCGGATACAACATCGTCGAGATCCCACGGGCCATCAAAATGAATCAAAGTCCGCGAAATGCCAAAGACAAGCCCGATGATGAGCACAAACGCTCCGATGCCAACGCCCAAGCGTACCTTGGATTCATGCGAAAGCTTCATCATTCGTCACCTTCTTTGGCACATGGCTCAGCGGTGGCCGCGGTAGCCACGTCAGCATCAGGTTCCGCAGAAGTATCCTTCCCCTGGGCCCTGACCGCCACCGGTGCCGGACCAACCTGAATATCCCCGCGCGCCCAATCGCCATCGAGTGCACGCGCCACCCAGTGATAGATGGGAATCGTGAAGAAGATCAGCGCAGCAAAGGGGCCGGCACCAAACAGGAACATCAGTAAAAAGAACAGCAGCCAGCACACGGCCCAATACGGGAATGACTGGAACGGACCCTTCACCGGAGTCGGACCAGCCGCACCGGTACCCGTCACCTGAGCCGTCGCCGCATTGGCAGCCTGCGCACTCCAGCTTGCCGCCTGCGCCGCCTTGGCGGCGGCGTCACTCGCCTGTGTTGCCGCCTCGGTAGCTCGTGCCGCCGCCTCATGGGTGCGTGCGCGCTCTGCCGCCTCGGCCTCGCGCTGACGAGCGCGGTCCTCGTTCTCAAACTCGATATCGTCCTCGATCTCGTCGCTCGGATTGAGCAGCTCGTCCAGGCTCACACCATAGAGTTTGGCGAGCGAGATCAGGTTCTCGGTATCGGGCGAGCTCTCCGCGCGCTCCCATTTACTGACCGCCTGGCGCGACAGTCCCAGCTTTCGTGCCAGTCCTTCTTGACTAAAGCCTTTGCTGCGGCGAAGGTCGGCGAGCCGCTGCGCAGTTTCTACATTCATGGTTCCTCCTATGTGATGCCAGCCGTACCGCCGGACCGCTTTTGTTCTTAAGGCGCCTTGCACAGTTAAAAATCTATCCGCCACCGCCAAAAGCATGCCACCTATTCTAGTGAGATTTTTGACAACCGGCGGTTGCGGGCGCATATGAGCTGCGGAAATGTGTCCAAACAAAGCAATGACCCGTAGCTTGGTTGTCCCCGTTGCGGCGTTAACGGTAGTATGGTCGTACTGTTTATTCCGCACCGCCAACGGAGGGAGTTCCGCGCCGTGAACCGCGATTTCGCCTCATCGCTCATCCAGCTCAACAACACGTTCTATCGCGAGCACTCCGCTTCCTTTTCCGATACGCGCCAGGCCCCGTGGCCCGGCTGGGTACGCACCATGGATATCGCGCTCGAACAGCTCGACGTCGCCACGATCGAGCATCCCGTCCGCGTCTTCGATCTTGCCTGTGGCAATATGCGATTCGAGAACTTTGCCGCCGGCGGCGCACTTGCCGCCAAGGGCGTCGATGGCGCAAACCCCTCGGCAGATGCCAGCTGCCCGTTTGAGTTCTATGGTGTCGACTCGTGTCAAGATTTGGCTATCGATGCACATGGCCACGCCCTGCGCATTCCCAACCTGCACTTCCAGGAGCTCGACGTGCTCGACGCCCTCATGAAGCTCAACCCCGCCGAGACGCCCGACGTGCTTTTCGACGCCCCGCTCGCCGACATCTCGGTCTGCTTTGGCTTTATGCACCACGTGCCGTCGTGCGAGTACCGCGTACGCGTACTCGACGCCCTGGTGCGGCAGACGCGCCCGGGCGGCATCATCGCCATCAGCTTTTGGGAGTTTATGAACGACGAGCGCATGGCGCGCAAGGCCGTTCGAGCCGAAGCCCGCGCCGAGCTCACCCCGCCGTTTGAGGGTTACGATTCCGCGCAGTTTGAAGCCGGCGACCACCTCATCGGCTGGCAAAACGACCGCCACGCCTACCGCTATTGCCATCACTTTGACGATCAGCAGATCACCGACCTGGTGCGCGGCGTCCGTACGTTCTACAAGAGCGGCGAGGTCCCCGTGCGCGAGCTTGAGCGCTTCCATGCCGATGGTCGCAGCGGAGAGCTCAATCGCTATGTGATTCTCAAGCGTCTGTAGGCACCGACGACTCGCCGCCGAGCCGCACCGCATCTTTCGGGCAAACTATGCCCACCCTTTTTCAACCCATTGACGGAACGTGCAGCTATGCGTTCCACACTTATGACCAAGGAGCCTCATGGGAGCCGTCCACGTTCGCACGCCTAAGAACTTTGTGCTCGAGGAGCGCCTGGAGCGCTACGCCGATGCGATTGAGACGAACCCCGAGGCCTATGCCGGAGATTGGCGCGAGGCTTGCGCGCCAGCTGGCAGCAAGCCCTTCGAACACCTTCACCTGGATCTTGGCTGTGGCAAGGGAACCTATCTGGTCGAGCGCGCCCACCGCGAGCCCGACACCCTCTTTATCGGCATGGACCAGGAGCCCATCTGCATCGCCTATGCCGCGCAGAAAATCTGCGAACAGGGGCTATCCAACGCACTCGTCCTGCCCCGAGGCGCCGCATCGCTGCCACAGCTATTTGCCGCAGGCGAGCTCGATGCCATCACCATCAACTTTCCCACGCCGCAACCCAAGGCCAAGTACGCTAAAAAACGACTCGTCCATGTCGACCATTTGATGCTCTACCGCCCGCTCCTTGCAGCCGGCGCCACCGTCACACTGCGAACCGACAGCAAGCCATTGCGCGACTACGCCCTGGGGCAGTTTGTCGCGGCAGGCTACGACACACTTTGGGTAAGTGACGACGTCCGCCGCGACCATCCCGAGCATCCCGAGACCGAATATGAATGCCGCACGCGCGAGATGGGCGCCGCCGTCTATGGCATTTGCGCCACACCCGACGCGCGGCCTAGCGATGAACAGCTCGCGGCGGGCCACGAGCAGGAGCAAAGCCTTGCCTGCTACCTGCCCGATAACCTCGATGAGCTTACCTATGTGCCCCTCGGCATGGAAGAGGCCGTCGAGAACTTTAAAAACCGCGCCCGCAAGGGCAAGAAGCGTCTGCCGCAAGAGTCCTAGGGGCTTCTGATGGTCGCGACGTCGGCAAACAAGCGCGAATAGGCACCGGCGAACGACCCTCAAGCCTAAGTGAGTAGACTTTTTTGCAATAGCCAAGCACAACCCGCGTAGCGAAAAATAAAACCGCAGGTAGAGCCCTTGTGCAAAAGCAATGTGCTCGCGACATCGCAAAAAGTCTACTCACTTAGTTGGCAACCGCACCAAACGGCCGGGCAGAACACCCATTTCCTGCATTTTCTCGCGCGCTGGCACCCCGCGCCGCTGCTACGCCATAATAGTTGGCGGACAAACGGCGAGAGAAAGCAACCACATGGCACAGACCACGACAGATACTTCCGCCAGCACCGTTTCTGGCGCCGGCGCCGCCAGCTCATTCTCGGGCGGCACGGGAACCGAAGCCGAATTCGGCTCGCTCGGCGCGCTCTCCCCCACCTGGTGGGAGCCCGAGGATGGTAGCGAGCCCGAACCATGGCTCACGCCCGATCAGGCCTTCGAACGCTTCTTTGAATGGACAAGCGACCGCGGTATTGAGCTGTGGGACCACCAGGAAGAGGCCCTCATGGATCTAGCCGCCGGTGACCATGTCATTTTGGGAACACCGACCGGATCGGGCAAGTCGCTTGTCGCGCTAGGCATGCTCTTTATGGGCATGGCACAGGGCAAGCGCTGTTATTACACGGCCCCCATCAAGGCTCTGGTCAGCGAAAAGTTTTTCGACCTTGTGCAGGTGCTCGGCCGCGATAACGTCGGCATGATCACCGGCGACACGCATATCAACACCAAGGCGCCCGTCATCTGCTGCACGGCAGAAATCCTTGCCAACGATGCACTGCGCGAGGGCGAGGGCGCCGACGTGGGCTGCGTCGCCATGGACGAGTTCCACTATTTTGCCGACCCCGACCGCGGCTGGGCCTGGCAGGTGCCACTGCTCACCCTGCCCCACACGCAATTCATGCTCATGAGCGCCACGCTCGGCGATGTTACTGCCATCGCCGCCTCACTCGAGGAACACACCGGCGCTACCTGCGACTTGGTCGTCGATGCCCCACGCCCCGTGCCGCTGAGCTACGACTACGTGACGACCTCCCTCGAGGGCACCGTCGAGCTCGCGATGCGCGGCGGAGAGGCCCCGCTCTATATCGTGCACTTTAGCCAGGATGCCGCCCTTGCAACGGCACAGTCGCTCGCCAATTTTGGCATCGCTAGTAAGGAGCAACGCGAGGCCATTAAGGAAGCTGCCAAAGGCACGAGCTTCTCGACGGCCTTTGGCAAGATTCTCAAGCGCCTGCTTGGATGCGGCGTCGGCGTGCACCATGCTGGCATGTTGCCGCGCTATCGCCTGCTGGTCGAGCGCTTGGCGCAGCAGGGCCTGCTGCCCGTCATCTGCGGCACCGATACGCTCGGCGTCGGCATCAACGTACCCATCCACACCGTGGTGCTCACCGCGCTCACCAAGTTCGACGGCTACAAGATGCGTCGCCTGCGCGCCCGCGAGTTCCATCAGATCGCCGGTCGCGCCGGCCGCTCGGGCTTCGATACCGAGGGCATGGTGATCGCCGAGGCACCCGAGCACGAAATCGAGAATGCCAAGCTTATGGCCAAGGCGGGCGACGACCCCAAGAAGCTCCGCAAGATTAAAAAGAAGAAGGCCCCCGAGGGCTTTGTCACCTGGAACAAGCAGACCTTTGAGCGCCTGATCGAGACGCAGCCCGAAACGCTCAAGCCGCGCCTGCGCATCACACACTCCATGGTGATTAGCGTAGTCGAGCAGGGCGGCGATGCCCGCGCCCGCGTACACGACCTCATCGAGACAAGCCTGCAGACCCCAGAGGAAAAGGCAAAACTCGAGGTTCGTGCCGACGAGATCTTCGCCACGCTCATCGACTCCGGCGTCGTCGTGCGCACCGAGGTGCCGCCCGCACCCGACGCTCCGGCTGACGCCGCGCCGGACATCGACTACGCGCTGACGGTCGACCTGCCCGAGGACTTTGCGCTCGACCAGCCGCTCTCGCCGTTTTTGCTTGCCGCGCTGGAGCTACTCGACCCCGAGAGTGAGACCTATACCATGGACCTCATCTCAATGGTCGAGGCTACGCTCGAGGACCCCAAGCAGGTATTGCGCGCACAGGAGCGCGCCGCGCGCGACCGCGCGATGGCCGAAATGAAGGCTGACGGCGTCGAGTATGAGGAACGCCTGGAGCGCATCCAGGATGTCACCTACGAAAAGCCGCTCGAGGACCTGCTCGATGTCGCCTTCGACAAGTACTGCCAGGAGGTACCCTGGGCCAACGACTACCAGCTCTCGCCCAAGAGCGTCCTGCGCGACATGCTGGAGAGCGCGAGCGACTTTAAGGGCTATATCCAAAAGCTCGGCATCGCCCGCTCCGAAGGCATTTTGCTGCGCTACCTGGCAGAGGCCTACCGTTCTCTCGACCGCACCGTGCCCATCGAGAAGCGCGACGAGCGCTTGCGCGACATTATCTCGTGGCTCGGCTTTGTGGTGCGCTCGGTCGACTCGAGCCTGGTGGACGAGTGGGAGAACGCCGGCAACCCCGCTGCACTCGACGCCGCACCGCCGCAGGGCATCGACGAGGTCGTTGCGGACCGTCGCGGCTGCACGCTGTTGGTGCGCAACGCACTCTTCCGCCGCGTGACCCTTGCCGCCCGCGAGCACGTTCGCGACTTGGGCGAGCTCGATGAGGACTGGGGCATGAGCGAGGTCCGCTGGCAAAAGGCGCTCGACGCCTATCACGAGCAACACGAGGAAATCCTCACCGACGGAGATGCCCGCAGTGCCGCGATGTTTTCCATCGATGAATCCGACGAGAAGACCGATCACGTGTGGCACGTGCACCAGATCTTTGCCGACGAAGATGGCGACCACGATTTTGGCATCATGGGCGATGTCGATCTGGACGCCACGCAAGACGGCGGCGAGGTCATCTTCAAGAGCTACCGTGTCGGCTTTATCGAGGACCTGCTCGAAGACTAGCCGTACATACTGGAACGAAGCGGGGCCGTTGGCAATATCGCCAGCGGCCCCGTTTTTGCACTATATGCTATCCCCTACTCGGCATCCTCGACCTCATATGAATCCGCCTCGGCGGGCTCATCGTTTGTCTCCGTCGCAGCCCCGCGCGCCTCGTCAAACGCCGCCTTCATGGTCTTGTTGCCCCACGTGAGCTTGCGAATGGTAAGATCGTCGGCCTTCTTGTTGGCCAGGCGCAGATTGTTCTCGGAGGACAGCAACGCCTCCTTGGTTTTCTGCAGATGGCTAATCGTCTTGTCGATCTCATCGATCGCCGTTTGGAACTTGCGGCTCGCGATCTCGTAGTTGCGGCCGAAGTCGTTCTTGAACTTTTCCATCTTGGCTTCGAAGTTCGTGACGTCGATATTCTGCTGCTTGTACTCCGCCAGCTCCTGCTTATAGCGCAGCGAACCCATGGCGGCGTTGCGAAGAAGCGTGATCATGGGAATAAAGAACTGCGGACGGATCACGTACATCTTCTCGTAGCGATAGCTCACGTCGACTATCCCTGCGTTATAGAGCTCGCTCTCGGGCTCGAGCAGCGTGCAGAGCACCGCGTACTCACAGCCTTTCTGGCGACGATCGTGATCGAGTTTCTTAAAGAAGTCCTCGTTTTTATGCTTGGTCGCGGTCTCGTCGTTCTCGTTTTTCATCTCGAACATAATCGAAATGACCTCGTTGCCGCTCGCGTCGCACTCGCGGAAGATAAAGTCGCCCTTGGTGCCCTCGGACGCATCGTTATCTTTCTCGAAGTACGCATTAGGAAACGCCGTCATGCGTAGACGGTTAAACTCGGTCTCGCAGTGCTGCTCGAGCGACTCGCCCACCATCTTGGTGGACAGGCGGACCTTCATATCCTTAAGGCGCTCAATCTCTTCATCCTTGTAGCGAATCAGGTCATCGCTCGCGCGCTTGGCCTGCGCAAGCTCGAGCTCGTGGGCCGCCTTGGCCTGCTCCTCGCGAGAATCGCGCACCGCCAGCTCGCTCGTCAGTTTGGCACGCGCCTCATCGCGCTCTCGTTCCGCCGCGGCAACCGCCTCTGACAGGTTCATTTTGGCCGTCAGCTCCTGTTCGCGCAGCTGCGCACGCAGGGCCTCGGCCTCTTGCTCGGACTGAGCCTTTGCGGCGGAAAACTTCTCTTGTACCTTCGCGCGATAGTCAGCAAGCGCGCGCTCGGCCTCGCTGCGAGCGGCATCGAGCTCACGCTGCGACTCCGCCGCGGCAGCGGCAAGCGCCATCTCCTGGGCCTTGTCCGCAGCGGAGAGCTTTGCCTGTAGCTCAGCAATCTGAGCGTCGCGGGCGGACAGATCGTTTTGAGCAGCATTGCGCGCCGCCGCCTCGGCAAGTTTGGCTTCGTCATCCTTGCGTCCCAGCTGCGCGCGCAGGTTGTCAATCTCACGCTGGAGCTCTGCGTTTTCCTTCTGCGCATCCGCACGGGCCTCAACCGCCGCGCGCTGGCTTGCACTCTCGCGCTCCGTGGCAGCGCCCTCGAGCTTGGCGCGCAGCTCGGCAAGCTCGGCATCGCGCTTGGCAACCTCTTGTGCCAGCTGCTGAGCTGCAGCATTCTTCTGCTCGACAAGCTGAGCATTGCGCCGAGACTCCACCTCCTGCAGGGCAGACGCCGAACGCGAACGCTCAAGCTCCAGCGCCTGCTCGCCCTCGCGCTGGACTGCCTTCACACGCTCATCCAGATCGCGCGAAAACTCGGCATCGCGTACTTGCTTGACGATATCCGCATAGCCAGACGCATCGACCTTAAAAACTTCGCCACAATGCGGGCACTTGATCTCATTCATAGCAGCTCCTCGATGGACGCAAATTCCAACCGCCTACACTCTACCGCGCCGCACGGACAAAAAAAGCGCCGCCGCCATAATGGCAACGGCGCCAGAACCACCACAAAGGGGACAGGCACCTTTGTGGTGGTTTGTGTGGTGGTTCGAGCATTACAGTCCAAAGAAGCCCAGGATTTGATCCCGGCTTACGGGCCTGTACTCGTTGGCATCGAGACCGACATCGTAGCGAAAGATAGGGCGCTCGCGGTCGCGGTTGCGCGCGTTGGTGCGGTCTCCCCTGCTGTGGATATGCCCATGCAGCATGATGGCGCCACGCGCCTTACCGTTCCAGCTGAGCATGGGGTAGTGGCTCATAACCAGACGATGGCCCTTGGCATAGCCGGGAGCAATCTCCAGGTAATCACGCACGTCTTCCCAAATCTGCGGTGCGTCGGGATCTTCCCAGTCGCCGTCATGGTTACCGCGGATGAGCGTCACATTCTTGCATTCGATACGCTCGCGCAGGTGCACGGCATCCGCTAGGGGCAAACGATAGGTAAAGTCTCCCAGGATGTAGAGACGGTCATCCGCAGCCACGCACTCATTGATGGCATCGCTGACCTTGCGGTTCATCTCCTCGACCGAGCCAAACGGCCGGTCCATGTCGTGCAAGATATTCGTATCGCCTAGGTGCAGGTCGGCGGTAAACCACATCATCGTCTATGCCCTCATTTCGCAACGTGTTCAACTCGTGCTAAGTATACAGACGCAGCGATGCGGCGGTTATCCAAAGAACCCGCCGAACAGTCCGCGGCGGCGCTTGTCTTGCTTTTTCGAAGCGTCACCCTGGGTATTCTTATCCTGCCGCTTCTTACGATCCCGCTCCAACTCATCGTCATCGAGTAGCATATCCCACTCAAACGGATCGTCTGTCAGATCGAACTGGTCGTCGTCATCAAACATGGCAGTCTCCCTTACCGATTAGCGAGCATCCACCACGTAGAGTCCAACACGCACCTGATGCCACGGGCTGCGCTCGGGAGCAACCTGCTGCACGCGGGCCTCAAATACGTCCTCATGGCCGTAATACATCATCAAGGACAGCGGGCCGACCTCGTTTCCCGGAACATAGCCAAGTTTGGTCTTGCCATAGTAGATCGCAACCGCCTCGGGATCATGGGGATTATCGCGCTCGGCGCACAGCGTCAGTTTATCGCCCGCTTTAAGATCGCCTAGGACCAAAGCGCCGTCGGCATATTGAAATCCTGCGATATGAAACGACAGAAGAACACGTGAAGGCTCGTACATAGCAACTCCTCTAACAGCCGGAATACCCGGCGTTTAACCTTACAGAGAAGTCTACGAACTCGCGCGGACACGAATTCACCCGCTCGCGCCTTTCACCCAGTTGCCGCAACGCTTGCGAGACAGAACGCTTGCAGATAAGATAGGGGTACGGATGGCACCCGTGGCAGCGGGTCTTGCCAACTCCGATACACGTTTTCATCGTGAGAAGTGGCCGTCTTCGCTTACGCGGGGGCGGCTATTTCATTCGGCCGATAAACAGGCCGAGTTCGATAGCCGCGATTAACAACGCCAGTAACGAAATAACATCGCTTACGTTCATACCAATTCCCTTCTAAAGGGAGTTGGCCCATCCGTACCCCATAGCAGTAGTCTAACGTAAATGACAGGTAATAGGAACACTTGTTCGTATTACCTGCCATTTCCTAATGCACAAACATGCGCACAAATTTGTGCTTCCAGCTTGCGTAGGGCGCATACCGAAACGGCACGTCCAGCCACGTTGCCTTGTTCACGATGCTCTTCTTGTGGCTAAACGTATCGAAGCTCTCACGTCCATGGTACTGCCCCATACCGCTCGCTCCCATGCCGCCAAAGCCCATATGGCTCGTAGCCAAGTGCATGATCGTGTCGTTGACACAGCCGCCGCCAAAGGGCACATAGCGCGCAAAGCGCTGCTGGACCTCGCGGTCCTGGCTAAAGATATACAGGGCCAGCGGCGTCGGACGATCCGTAATAAACGTCTCGGCCTCGTCTAGACTCTCAAACGTCAGCACCGGCAAGATAGGGCCGAAAATCTCCTCCTGCATCACGGCGTCATCGGGGGTCACGCCGTCTAGGATCGTCGGCTCAATCTTGAGCGACGACTCGCGCGCCGTGCCTCCCAGCACAACCTTATCGGGGTCGATCAGCCCGCGTACGCGCGCAAAATGCTTGGCATTGACAATATGACCGTAGTCCTCGTTGTCGAGCGGATGCTCGCCAAACATGCGGCGGACCTCCTCCTTGATGAGGCCCAACAGCTCATCGTGCACGCGCGTATCGACCAGCAGATAGTCGAGCGCTACACAGGTCTGGCCCACGTTGAGCCATTTACCAAATGCGATGCGACGTGCCGCGACCTTCAAGTTTGCCGTCGCATCCACGATGCAGGGGCTCTTGCCGCCCAGCTCAAGCGTCACGGGCGTGAGGTTTTTGCTCGCGCGCTCCATGACGAGCTTGCCGACCGGAACGCTACCGGTAAAGAAGATCTTGTCCCAGCATTCATCGAGCAGCGCCTCATTCTCGGCACGCCCGCCTTCGACGACCGTCACCAGGCACGGATCAAATGCTTCCTCGCAAATCTGTCTGAGCACCGCGCTCGAAGCCGGCGCATAGGCACTCGGCTTGATGACCACGGTGTTACCCGCGGCGAGCGCGCCGGCGAGCGGCTCGAGCGTCAGCAAAAACGGGTAGTTCCACGGAGCCATGATGAGCGTGACGCCATAGGGCACGGCTTGCGTCTTGCACACGCTCACGGCATTGGCCAGGTCGCACGGACGTAGTCGCGGACGACTCCATCGAGCCACATGAGCGATCTGATGACGAATCTCGGAAAGCGAGGTGCCGATCTCGCACATATATGCCTCGTCATGCGACTTACCCAAATCGGTCTTGAGCGCATGGGCAATATCGGCCTCGTGCGCCCATACCGTATCGCGCAGGCGCACGAGGGCGCGACGTCGAGCATCGACATCAAACGTGGCGTGCGTCTTAAAATAGGCGCGCTGCTCGCCGACAATGCGCGCGATTTCCTCGGTATTCATGGACCCTCCTAGTTCTCGTCCTCAAACATACCACCTGCAACAACTTCGTACATATGCTCGAGCTCCAGGCGGTCCATTAAAAGAGGAACGGGGTACAAGGGATTGGCCTCGGCATCGGCATGCGCCGCCATCTCGGGAATGTCGGAGCGGCGAATACCCGAGACATATTTGGGGATTCCCAGGGCCTCGTTCATGCGGTCGACCCAATCGATAAAGGCCTCGGCTGCAAGACTGTCCCGCGCGGTAGCCGGCGCAACGCCCGCCATGCGAGCAAGATCGGCAAGCTTGGGGGCGGCGGCGTCACCATAAGCGCGAAGCATGTGCGGCAGGATGATCGCGTTGGCCAAACCGTGCGGAATTCCGTATCGGCCGCCCAGACTGTGCGCGATGGCATGCACATATCCGACATAGGAGCGGGTAAACGCAACGCCCGCCTTATACGCCGCCGAAAGCATATTGCGGCGCGCACGCATGTCGTCGCCATGCTCATAGGCCTCGAGCAAATTGTCGCGGATGAGCTGGACCGCCTGACGCGCCATCTTGCGCGTGTAGGGCGTGGTGCTACGGCCGATAAAGGCCTCGACAGCATGCGTCAGGGCATCCATACCCGTCTGCCCCGTGGTGGACGCCGGCAACCCGCGCGTAAACTCGGGGTCGTGCACCGCAAAACGCGGGATGAGCACAAAGTCGTTAATGGGGTATTTATAGTGCGTCTCGTTATCGGTGATAACCGCCGCGAGCGTGACTTCGCTTCCCGTACCGGCGGTAGTGGGAACCGCAATAAGCAGCGGCAGACGACGGTGGACGCGCAACAGGCCGCGCATCTTGTTGATGGGCTTGTTTGGCTGCGCAATGCGCGCCCCCACACCCTTGGCGCAGTCCATGGCCGAACCGCCACCAAAGCCGATAATGGCCCGGCAGTCGTTCTCGCGATACAGCGCCGCCGCTTCCTCCACATTCGAGACCGTGGGGTTCGCACGCGTTTCGGCATAGACCGTAACGGCAATCCCCTGAGCCGTAAGCGCGCGCTCGAGTGATGCCGTGAGCCCCAAACGTGCAATACCAGGGTCTGTCACGATAAGGACCTTCTGGATCGAGCGCTTTTGAAGCACCGCGGGCACATCCTCGGCATGCTCCAAAATGCGTGGCTCGGTATAGGGCAGGATCGGCAATGCAATGCGAAAAACCGTCTGATATGTTCGGCACCAGGCACGACGGGCTAGATGCATAAAGGAAACTCCTTCATTTGTTGATAGGTCAACATTTGCTCGCCCGATTGTACTCAGC
>JAUMSH010000006.1 GCA_031292915.1 Collinsella sp. | reverse complement strand
AGTTTGGCACGCCGCTGCCCCAGCATGTGCTCGATGCGGTCGCCGAGACCAAGGCTGCCATCAAGGGCCCCATCACCACGCCGGTCGGCACGGGCTTCCGCAGCGTTAACGTCGCCCTGCGCAAGCATTTCGACCTGTGCGCCTGCGTGCGCCCCTGCCTGTCGCAGCCGGGCGACGGCTCGCGCTTCCGCGACGTTGACCTGGTCATCGTGCGCGAGAACACCGAGGACCTCTACGCCGGCATCGAGTTCGATGAGGGCGCTGCCGAGGTCGAGGAGCTCTCGCAGCTTGTCGAGCGCTCGGGTCAGAAGACCTTCGCCGCCGATTCCGCCATCTCGATCAAGCCGATCTCCATCGCCAAGAGCCGCCGCATTGTGGAGTATGCCTTTGAGTATGCCCGCCGCTGTGGCCGCAAAAAGGTGACGGCCGTGCACAAGGCCAACATCATGAAGGCGACCGACGGCCTGTTCCTGCGCGTCGCGCGCGAGGTGGCCGCAAACTACCCCGATATCGAGTTCAACGACAAGATCGTCGACGCCACCTGCATGGGCCTGGTCCAGAACCCCAACGACTTCGATGTCCTGGTGCTGCCCAACCTGTACGGTGACATCGGCAGCGACCTGTGCGCTGGCCTGGTGGGCGGCTTAGGGATGGCCCCCGGCTCCAACATCGGTGCCGACTGCGCCATCTTCGAGGCGACGCACGGCTCCGCGCCCGATATCGCTGGCCAGGATATCGCTAACCCCACGGCCGAGATTCTGTCCGCGGCTATGATGCTCGATCACCTGGGCGAGAACGACGCGGCCAATCGCATTCGCGCCGCCGTTTCTACCACGCTCGACGAGGGTGAGCAGGTTACCGGCGACGTTCGTCGTGCCCAGACCGGCTCCGTTGAGGGCGCTGTGGGCACGCAGGCCTTTGCCGATGCCGTTATCGCGCACCTGGCCTAAGGCATGCAGACTGCAAACGCCTAAATAGTACTTAAGTGTTTGCGTATAACCTAAGAATCAATACGCCCGGCGCTCTGTCGGGCGTATTCTATTGCGGACTATGTTTCCTAACAAGGAGTAACTGATATGGGTCTGATTCAAAAGAAGGACGAGAAGGACGAGATCGACGGCATCCAGATCATCGAGCGCGGCGAAGGCCCCGACGGTGACGGGGACGAGAAGATCGACCTGGTCGCCGGTACGTCTGCCGAGTACATTGCTGCCGGCACGACCGCCGAGGAGGAGGACGCCCGCCTGGAGGCTCAGATTGCCGCGGATGCCGCTGACGAGAACCTCATGCCCGAGGAGCAGGACGAGGACGACTCCGATGAAGACGACCATGCATCCAAGCACAAGAAGACGATGATTGCCGCCTTTGTGGTTGCCGTCGTGATCGCTGCTGTGGTCGGTTTCTTTATCGGCAACGGTGGTTTTGGCGGCAAGGGCGTCGGCTCGGCGACCCTCACCGAGGACCAGCTCGATTCGACCGTGGCAAGCTATAGCTACAACGGCAAGAAGAGCGACATCACTGCGCGCGAGGCCATCGAGAGCCAGTACAGCCTTGATACCGTCAAGGATAGCGATGGCAACTACACCGCTCCTTCTGCCGACGTTATCCTGTCCTACGTGCGCAACAAGATCCTGCTCGACGCCGCCGAGGACGAGGGCATCACCGTCTCTTCCAAGGAAATGAAGAAGTACGCCGAGGATTCCATCGGCACTTCGGACTACAAGACCATGGCCACGCAGTATGGCGTGTCCAAGGATCAGGCCAAGCAGATCGTCCGTCAGTCCGCGACGCTGCAGAAGCTCTACAAGAAGAAGGTGGGCGATAGCTCCGCAAGCATGCCGACCGCCCCGACCGAGCCTGCTGACGGCAACGAGGAGGCCGCGAGCAAGGACTACGCCGATTACATCATCAACCTTGCCGGCGACGAGTGGGATAGCGAAAAGGGTACCTGGAAGGACGCCGATAGCACCTACGCTAAGGCCTTCGCTGACGATGCCTTTACGGCCGATAGCGCTACCTATAAGCAGGCCATGACCGCCTATTACACCGCCTACCAGCAGTATTCCTCGCAGGCTTCGAGCGCCAGCTCCAAGTGGACCGAGTATGCGAACGGCCTCTATGCCAAGGCCAACATCAGCATCTACGGCCTGTTTGCGTAAAGAGTTGCACGGCTCATCGAGCATCTAGCCGATAGACAGCAAGTAGCCCACCAGTACGGAAGTCGTTCTGGCGGGCTATTTGCGTTGAGAGCGTGATCGGCAGTTTAATTATGGCTATTCATCTTTAAGCCCAAAAAGGCTATCGGCTTCATCGTCGGATATATATTCCAGTACATCGCCCGGTTGGCAGTCGAGTGCCCGGCATATCGCGTCAAGAGTTGAAAAACGTATGGCAGAAACCTTGCCCGTCTTAATGCGTGACATATTAACCTGGGAGATGCCCACACGTTCCGCAAGCTCTTTGGATGAGATCTTGCGTTCGGCGAGCATGCGGTCAAGCCGCAGAATAATCATGGATTCCCCCTAGAGCAACTCGTCATCTTGTTTTTGCAGGATATACCCGTAGCGGAAGATGCTGGCAATCAGGCAAATAATCAGGCCTGCAAAGAGCATGGAGGGCTCGAATAACTGGCCGACGAACGCATCCGTAAAGCTGCCGCCAAATCCTGAGAGTATCATTCCCGTGATAACGGCACCAAGAAGCCTCACGGCAACGCCGCCGATAAGGAATAAATGTCCTACTCGACGAAGTGTCTGGTTACATTCAAGGTCAAATGGCCTGCCTTCCTTTTCAATGTTGAAGAAAAGCCTGCGCACGCTTATCGCGATGGTAAGCGCGAGGCATGTCATCAAGAGGCTCCCTATGGCAGTGTGACCATCGTGTGCGACGAGCATAAGTGGGGCCTGCGCATCGGTACCGACGATAGCAAGGCATGGGCCTTCGCCGGCTTGAAGCTCTACGGATTGGAGACACGACCCTTGGGAGAGGCCGGGCAATATGAGTAGAAGGTCAATCGCAATGACTGCGAGGAGTCCCAGAGAGAGCGCGGTGGTAATGCAGATTGTGGCCCATTTGCAGATGCGAGCGAGCTTCCTCAGTTTGGCTACCGTCTGTTCGCGGCTGATGGTTTCATTCGATATAGACGCGTTTCGATGGACCATAACCCCTCCAATCGGCGTTTTGGATGATACTTGTATCATATCAGAATTAACGATAAACGATAAATAATTACGGATACTGAGTAAGTAATGATTGAAAACGATTAGCGTGAGCTATTAGCTCATTTTGGATGCCGGAGTTTGGCGCGTGGGGGATAAGGACAAATGCCAAAATTTCCTTTGATCGCGCAAGCGCTCCACCGGGTTCCCCTAATTCATCTGGGAAAACAGCTGCAAACGATTACAAGTAACCGGTGAACGGTCGAAAACTACCGTTCACCGATAATCTCAAAACTGGTTCTAACTGGTATTAAGTCAAAAAGACCAATTCACATATCTTCACAATGACCTGCAATTTTTCTACACGCTATTTTTAGCCGCCCTGCGTTGTTTAGGGACAGGAAAAGTTCCGATCTTTTGCCAAAGCGTTTCGAAACGGTTTCAAAACCGCAGGTAGAAGTGCTAACGACCGGTAAACGGTCGAAATATCACCGTGAGCGGTGCAAAAACGTTTTACCGTATGAATCAACGAAAGCGACCTCTTCTGGGGTGATATAGTGACAACAACACGTCACGTGGTTACTACCAGTTTAGAAACCACTGGTCTTCAAAGAACGCTTTCTAAGAAGCTTTAAGGGCGAGCGCCCGCTGGCTTCCGAAAATCATCGGACACAGATCGTACACACCTTCGGAAGGGAAATTTGAATGGTTGGCTTTATTCTTACCGGTCATGGACAGTTCGCACCCGGCCTTGCAAGCGCTATCGCTATGGTTGCCGGCGACCAGCCTGCTTTTACCGTCGTTCCTTTTGAGGGCGACCAGGCTGCTTCCTACGGTGAGGATCTCCGCGCCGCTATTACCGCCATGCGCGAGGAGTGCGATGGCGTGCTCGTCTTTACCGACCTGCTTGGCGGCACCCCGTTCAACCAGTCGATGATGATTGCCCAGGATGTCGACAACGTCGAGGTTCTGACTGGCACCAACCTTCCCATGGTTATTGAGCTTCTGTTCCTCCGCGGCAATGCCACGCTCGCCGAGCTTGGCGAGCAGGCCGTGACCGTTGGCCAGACGGGCATCACCGCCCAGACGGTCGCATCCGTTGCCGGCTCCGACGAAGAGGATATCTTCGGCGACGAGGACGGCATCTAATGGCCGATTTCGGAGCCAACGTCCTGAGCTCCTCGGTCGCTCTTTTAGGCCTGCTTGTCATCATGGGCTTGATTTACACCATCTGGTCGCAAATCAACATGAAGAAGAAGCAGAAGTACTTCAAGGAGCTGCACACCGAGCTCAAGCCGGGTCAGGAGGTTCTTTTCGCCGGCGGTATCTACGGAACCGTCAAAGGCATCGAAGGCGAGAAGGTCCAGATCAAAGTCCGATCCGGAGCCGTCGTAGATGTTTCGCGTTACGCGATTCAGGAGATCAAGTAACTGTCGTCAGCAAATATCGAAAGGAAGCTGATCAACATGGCAGAACCCAACATTCTTCTTACCCGCATCGATAACCGACTGGTTCATGGTCAGGTTGCCACCCAGTGGAACTCCACTCTGGGCTCCAACCTCATCCTCGTCGCCAACGACGACGTGGCGTCCAACACCATGCGCCAGAACCTCATGAAGATGGCCGCTCCCGCCGGCGTCGCTACGCGTTTCTTCTCCCTGCAGAAGACCATCGACGTCATTGGCAAGGCGAGCCCGCGCCAGAAGATCTTCATTGTGGCCGAAACACCGGAAGACGTGCTTACGCTCGTCAAGGGCGGTGTGCCTATAAAGAAGGTAAACATCGGCAACATGCACATGTCGGAAGGAAAGCGCCAAGTCGCCACCTCCGTCGCAGTTAACGACGAGGATGTCGCTGCGTTTAAAGAGTTGCAGGAATTGGGGGTGGAGTTGGAGATCAGGCGCGTTCCGAGCACGCCTGTTGAGGACACGAGCAAGCTCTTCTCGTAATCCTCGTGATCCACGTTGTCAGGAGTGAAACCCTGACGTTCTGTACGTGATATCCAAAGTGCGTACATACATTTTGAAAGGAGGAGCAAGATGGAATACTCGATCATCCAGATCGCTCTGGTCTTCGTTGTTACGTTCATCGCGGCAATCGACCAGTTTGACTTCCTCGAGTCTCTCTATCAGCCCATCGTCACCGGCGCCGTCATCGGTCTTATCCTTGGCGACCTCAACACCGGTCTTCTCGTGGGTGGTACCTATCAGCTCATGACGATCGGCAACATGCCGATCGGAGGCGCTCAGCCGCCTAACGCCGTCATCGGCGGCATCATGGCAGCCATTCTCGCTATCGCCACGGGCCTCGAGCCCAACGCGGCAGTCGGCCTCGCCATTCCGTTCGCTCTGCTTGGCCAGCTTGGCGTTACCCTGGTCTTCACGCTTATGTCCCCGCTTATGTCCACGGCCGATAACATGGCTCACAACGCGGACACCAAGGGCATCGAGCGCCTGAACTACTTCGCCATGGCTCTGCTCGGCCTGATCTTCGCTGTCGTCGTCACCCTGTTCTTCATCGCTGGCGCTACCATCGGCCAGACCATCGCTTCTGCCATCCCGACTTGGCTGCAGACCGGTCTGTCCGCTGCAGGCGGCATGATGCGCTTCGTCGGCTTCGCCGTCCTGCTCAAGGTTATGATGAACCGCGATATGTGGGGCTTCTTCCTCATGGGCTTTGGCCTCGCGCTCATCACCGTTGCCAACGATTCGCTGGCAACCCCTGCTCTGCTCATCCTCGCTCTCATCGGCTTCGGCATCGCTTTCTGGGACTTCCAGCAGCAGACCGAGCTGAAGGGTGCAGCTGTTTCTGACGGAGGTGACTTCGAAGATGGCATCTAATGAGTATGTGATCCCGGAGCACTACGAGGATCTCACTCCTGCTCCGCAGCTCGACCAGAAGACCCTCAACAAGATGGCTTGGCGCTCCTGCTTCCTGCAGGCATCGTTCAACTACGAGCGCATGCAGGCCGCTGGCTGGCTCTACTCCATCATCCCCGGTCTGGAGAAGATCCACACCAACAAGAACGACCTCGCGGCTTCCATGAGCCACAACCTGGAGTTCTTCAACACCCACCCGTTCCTTGTCACCTTTGTTATGGGCATCGTGCTTTCGCTCGAGCAGAACAAGGTTGACATCCCCACGATCCGCGCCGTCCGCGTCGCCGCAATGGGCCCGCTCGGTGGTATCGGTGACGCCCTGTTCTGGCTGACGCTCGTGCCTATCACGGCCGGCATCACCTCCAACATGGCCATCAACGGCAACGCCGCTGCACCGATCATCTTCCTGGTGATCTTCAACGTCGTCCAGTTCGCTCTGCGCTTCTGGCTCATGAACTGGTCCTACAAGCTTGGCACCAGCGCTATTGACGCTCTGACCGCCAACATGCAGGCCTTCACGCGTGCCGCTTCCATCATGGGCGTCTTCGTCGTCGGTTGCCTGGTCGTCACCATGGGTGGCACCCAGATCAACCTCCAGATCCCCAACGGCACCACCCGCGGCCTCTCCGCTACTACCGTGATTGTCTCCGAGAAGGAGGCCGAGAACTTTACCGGTATGGAGGGCATCGATACCGAGACCGCTGAGGCCGGTACCATCGCCATGACCGATAAGGACGGCAACGCCCTTACCGCTTCCGATGCCGACGGCAACGCTGTCGAGTGCGGCGTCACCGATCTGGGTAACGGCATGGAGTCCGTGACCTACGGCACCGTTACCGAGGATCCGGTCAACTTCTCTGTTGCCGACACCCTCAACACCATCGTCCCGAAGCTCGTCCCGCTTATGCTTACGCTGCTGCTTTACTACATGTTCGCTAAGCACAGCTGGACCCCGACCAAGGGCATTCTCCTGCTCTTCGTCCTTGGCATCCTGGGCGCTGGCCCGCTTGGTCTCTGGCCGAGCATCTGGTAAGGCTCTAGCTTGAGGGGTGTGTCCCTACGCGGCTCACACCCCGACCCCTTAAGCCATGTGTATGTTAAAAGCCGCGTGCTCGAAAGAGCGCGCGGCTTTTGTTTTCTTAATGATTCGGGTGTGGCAGACAGATAATGCATAACACCCTAGGTAGTTAGCCGAATTCGAGCAAAAGGGAGGATAGGATGGCGATCGGAGCGCGTAAGCAACCGCTGTACGATCAGCTGGTCGATATTCTGACCGAAAAGATCGACCATGAATATCGCGCCGGTGACATGATTCCTTCCGAGCGCGAACTTTCGGAGCGCTATGGTCTCTCGCGCACTACGGTACGCCTGGCTCTGCAGGAACTGGAGCGTTTAGGACTGGTGGTTCGGCAGCACGGTCGCGGTACCTTTGTGACCGACCGTTCGGCAAAGGCAACCAATCTTATGCAGTCCTACAGCTTTACCGAGCAGATGCGCGCGATGGGTCGAGAACCCGAGACCACGATTCTCGAGTTTTGCGAGATGGAGGCCGATAAGAATCTGGCCGAGCATATGGGATTGCGCATCGGTGATCGCATTTTTAAGCTCAAGCGCCTTCGTTCTGCCGACAACATGCCCATGATGGTCGAACGCAGCTATCTACCGGTTCGTCAATTTCTGTCCCTAAAGCGACCGCTGCTGGAGCGTAAGCCGCTTTACGATGTGATTGAGCAGGACTTTCAGCAAAAGATTCGCGTGGCCGAAGAGGAGTTCTATGCGAGCATAGCCCGTCCCACCGACGCCCACCTTTTGGGAATTGTCGAGGGCTCGCCTGTGCTCGATTTGGTCAGGACTACGTATAACGAGTCAAACGAGGTTGTGGAGTATACACTCTCGGTTGCTCGTGCCGATCAGTTTAAATACAAGGTTTACCACCAGCGTAGCAACTAGTGTCCGCATTGTCTCCATATGATGATTCTTTGCATTTAACTGGTTACTACCAGATAACCAACCGAAGTGTATAATTGCACGTCAGAGGATTACTTCTAGAGAGAGGTATTAGAAATGTTCGAAAAGAGTGTCGAGGAGCTCACCGAGCTCGGCGCCCAGATCACCACGGCCGAGATTGCTCAGCAGCCCGAGCTTTGGCGTGATACGCTCAACATCTATCGCGAGAACAAGGAGGCCATCGAGGCCTTCCTGGCCGAGGCTCGCGCTATGGGCGAGGGTCGTCTGTCCGTTGTCTTCACCGGTGCCGGTACGTCCGACTACGTTGGCGATACTTGCGCCCCGTACCTGCGTCACGCTGGCAACACTGATCTCTACGACTTTAAGCCCATCGCCACGACCGACATCGTGAGCGCTCCGCGCGACTTCCTGCGCGCCGAGGATCCCACGCTCGTGGTTTCCTTTGCCCGTTCTGGCAACAGCCCCGAGAGCCTTGCCGCCGTTGCCGTTGCCAAGGAGCTCGTCCACAACGTCAAGTTCCTCAACATCACCTGCGCTCCCGAGGGCAAGCTCGCCGTCGAGTCTGCCGATGATCCCAATGCGCTGACGCTGCTCATTCCGCGCGCCAACGACAAGGGCTTCGCCATGACCGGTTCTTATTCCTGCATGACCCTGCTCTCCACCCTTATTTTCGACACTGCCTCTGACGAGCAGAAGGCCGAGTGGGTCGAGACGATTGCCAAGATGGGCGAGGAGGTCATCTCCCGTGAGCCTGAGATCGCCGATTACCTGGCTGGCGATTTCAACCGCGTGACCTACTTGGGTTCTGGCTCCTTCGGTGGTCTTGCCCAGGAGAGCCAGCTCAAGATCCTCGAGCTCGCTCACGGTCTGGTCGCTACTTCCTACGACACCTCCATGGGCTATCGTCATGGACCTAAGTCCTTCGTCGACGATAAGACGCTCGTCTTCGTGTTCGTCAATAACGACGCCTACACCCGTCAGTACGACATCGACATCCTCAACGAGATCGGTGGCGACGAGATCGCTCAGCACACCATCGCCGTTCAGCAGGAAGGTGCCACCGTCTACGAGGGCGAGTCCTTCACCTTTAAGGGCTACGAGGCACTTCCCGAGGGCTACCTTGCTCTGCCGTTCGTGATGTTTGCCCAGGCTATCAGCCTGCTCAACTCCGTGCGCGTGGGCAACACGCCCGATACGCCGAGCCCCACCGGCACGGTCAACCGCGTGGTTAAGGGCGTGACGATTCACCCCTTCACCGCTTAATCGCGTCCCCCTGTAAGGGCGCCCGTCCGCTCATAACGGCGGGCGGGCGCTTTTTGTTTTACGTGAGCTGGGTATAAGCATCACTACAGTCAACTGCTTTAGAAGCAAGGAGTGCATATGAGCACGTACGCAATTAAGGCTGACAAGTTCTTCTTGCCGGCAGGCCCGCAACTGGGCGGCTATCTTATGGTCGAGGATGGCGTCTTTGGCGCCTGGCAGGCCGACGAGCCCTCTTGCGAGATTAAGGACTACACGGGATCGTGGATCGCGCCGGGTATGGTCGATACTCACATCCATGGCTTCTACAACCACTCAACTACCGATAACGATCCCGAGGGCATCGATATCAGCTCGACCGAGCTCGCCCGTCGCGGTACCACCAGCTGGCTGCCCACGACGTTCACCGATGGCGTCGAGCAGATCAAGGACGCCTGCGCCGCCATCGCTCAGGCGGACGGGGGTCGCGGCCCCGACTTCTGCGGTGCTCGCATTCAGGGCATCTACCTGGAGGGCCCTTTCTTTACCATGAAGCACGTGGGCGCGCAGAACCCCGCTTATCTGATTGACCCCTCTGAGGAGGTCTTCGATCAGTGGCAGGAGGCTGCGGGTGGTCGCATCGTTAAGAGCGCCATGGCGGCCGAGCGCGACGGTGCCGCTGCTTATGCGGCTGCTCTGAACGCCAAGGGTGTGGTGACCAGCATCGGTCACTCCGACGCCACCTACGATGAGTGCATCGCCGCCATCAACGCCGGTGCCAGCTGCTTTACGCATACCTATAACGGCCAGCGCGGGCTGCATCACCGTGAGCCCGGTGTCGTGGGCGCTGCTATGTCCACGCCCGAGACCTACGCCGAGATCATCTGTGACGGCAAGCACGTAAACCCTGCCGCCATCAAGGCGCTGCTGCAGGCAAAGGGCTGGCAGCACACGGTGCTCATCACCGACTGCCTGGGTTGCGGCGGCATGCCCGAGGGCAGCTACACCAGTGGTGGCATGGACGTCATCATGAAGGACAACCTGTGCTGGCTCGCCGACGGCAAGAGCATTGCCGGCTCGGTGCTCACGCTTGCCCAGGGCGTCAAGAACATCGTCGACTGGGGCATCGCCAGCGCCGATATCGCCATTCGCATGGCAACCGAGGTGCCGGCACGCTCCGCGCACATCGAGGATAAGTGCGGCAGCATCATGCCGGGTCGCGACGCCGACTTTGTCGTGTTCGACCATGAGCTCACCCTCGTCGAGACGTATGTTGGCGGCCAGAGCGTCGGCAACGCCTTTACCGAGTAGCGATAGAAAAAGACGGCGGGCCCGAATCTGCTCGGACCCGCCGTATGGGTTAAACGCTCAAAAGCACCTTCACAGTTACAGCTTGTTAGCGATCTTCTTTGCCGTGCGCTTGACGCCGGCCACCAGGCCTCCTGCAGGATGCTCCTTCTCGTATGCTAGACGCTTCTCGCGCTTGGCGTACTCTTCGACGATGATGTCGCCATACTCGTCTTCGATCTTGTCGAAGAAGTCGACGGCGCCCTTAATTTCCTCAGCGGTCGGGTGTCCCTTTTGGACACCGCCGGCGAGTTTGAACGGCCCCCACGTATCAAAGCCGGGGCAGCCGTAGACACCCATAAAGATGGCCTGCCTCATGCGGCAGATACCATCGATATCCTTGCCGTACCACTTGTTTTTGCCACCGTAGGTCATAAGGCCAAACACCTTGTCCTGCGGCTGCAGCACGTTCGTGAGCACGCGTGCCATGTCCTTGTCGATCTCGGAGTAATAGATGCCCGTGGCGACACCGATCAGATGATATTTGTGCAGGTCTGGGTACTCGTTTTTACCGAGTAACTTCACATCGAGGGTATCGATTTCGGGGTGCGCCTCGACGATGGCGTCCACGAGCTTTTTCGTATTGCCATGATGGCGCGAGGCGTAGAGGATGATGGTTCGCATAAGAAGGCCTTTCAGCTGTAATTGCATCAATGTATGTATGGTACCCCGTTGCATGGCTAGGATACCGGACGCATCGATGAGCGTGCTGGTTTGTCCTTTGGTTAGGGCCGAGACGGGTACTTGCGAGCAAAAAGCAGTTGTTCGAAAGGATGGGCAATGGAATACGCTCTCTCCAACGATTCGATTTCTATTAAGGTGTCCACGGCTGGTGGTTCGTTTACCTCGATCGAGGCCGGAGGTTGCGAGTATCTGTGGCAGGGCGATCCCGCCGTGTGGTCCGGCCAGGCACCGATTTGCTTCCCGATTTGCGGAGGCTTGCGCGACAACAGCGCCATGACGTTTGCCGGGCATCATGTAAAGCTCGGTCGCCACGGGTTTGCGCGCAAACAGGAGTGGAAGCTGCTGAGCCAGAGCGAGAACGAGCTGGCGATGTGCCTGGCTTCGGAGGATAACGCCGCGCTGCTGAGCGATTATCCGTACCCGTTTAAGCTTGTCGCTCGTTATACGCTCGAGGACGCTGCTGTACGCGTCTCCTATGAGGTGACCAACGAGGGAAGCGAGGACATGCCGTTCTTTATCGGCGGTCATCCCGGCTTTAGGTGTCCGCTCGATGAGGGCGAGGCCTATACGGACTACGAGCTGCGCTTTGAGAAGGACGAGGCTGCTGAGCTTTGCACTGCCGTCCCCTCGACTGGCTTGATTGACGTGACCAATCGCTCCAAGAACCCCATGGTGGGAAAGACGCTGCCTCTGTCACATGAGCTCTTCGATTTTGCGGAGACCATCTTTGACGTGCTCGAGAGCCGTCAGGTCACGCTTTCCAAAAAGGGCGAGGACAAGGGCGTCCGCCTGAGCTTTGAGGGCTTCCCATATCTCATTGTGTGGAGCAAGCCCGAGGGCGATTTTGTGGCGGTTGAGCCCTGGGGCGGCCTTTCGACCTGCTCCGATGAGGACGACGTGCTTGAGCATAAGCGCGGCTGCCTTGTCGCCAAGCCCAAGGAGACCGTCGTTCGCTCGTTCACGATTGAGATTCTGTAATTCCGTTTTGTCGACTCGTATCGCGAGGCACAAGGAGCCTGCGAGATAAGGAGCTAAAAATGATCCTCACCGTTACGATGAACCCGTCTGTCGATACGCGCTATCAGCTCGATGAGCTCATTATCGACGACGTTAACCGTGTGACGCCCGAAAAGACCGCTGGCGGCAAGGGCCTCAACGTGGCCCGTGTGCTGGGTCAGCTGGGCGACGACGTTGTGGCAACCGGTCTGCTCGGCGGCCACATGGGCGCCTACATGGCTGAGCTCATGGACGCCGACGGTATTAACAACGACTTTGTGCCCATCAAGGGCGAGACTCGCATTTGCCTCAACATCCTCCACGCCGGTAACCAGACCGAGCTGCTCGAGAGTGGCCCGACAATTGCCCCCGAGGAACTCGATGCCTTTACCGCCAAGTTTACTGAGCTTGCGGGCAAGGCCGACGTCGTCACCATTTCGGGTTCTCTGCCCCGCGGTGTCGAGGCGGACTACTATGCCAAGATCACGGGCATTGCCGAGAACGCCGGCGCCAAGGTGCTGCTCGATACCTCGGGTGCTTCGCTCGAGGCCGCCCTTAAGTCCGAAATTAAGCCCGAGCTGGTCAAGCCTAACCTGACCGAGATCAACGGCCTTCTG
>JAUMSH010000002.1 GCA_031292915.1 Collinsella sp. | reverse complement strand
TGCTCGGCGAATATATCGAGTGGTACAGGGACGGCAAGCTCAAGAAGGACCTAGGATGGAAGACCATTAGGGAGTATCGCGAGGAGAGGGGCTATGTGGCATAGCGCCGGGGCATGGTCCGGAAAAACGTCCGAGGTCCCCTTTAACTGCAAAAATTCAAGCAACAGCACCGCCGCCTCTTGAACCACATAGCCATCAATGCCCAGACAACACCAGCAAGCCGCATTCCACAAGGGATAGATTTAAATTAGATAAACGCGCCTTTACGGATGATTTTTGGACGACGGGGCCCGGTCGGCGGCGAGGTGTTTGGTAGTCGAGCGATCCCGCAGGCGAAGCCGAGGACCAGCGAGACACCAAACACCTCGCCGCCGGCCGGGCCATGTCGCGGCACCAAAAAACGCCCGTGCGCTCGATGGATTCGGATGCCCGACAGAGGCTCCTTATGGCTGCTTCCTTCCGGACCTGACCAGATTCGGAACATGTCGTCATCCGAACCCATCGAACGCGCTAGGCGCTCGGTATATCTTACCTGCTCCCGCCCGCCAGAGCAAGGTAGCTAATTTGGGACGGAGCTTTTTTGACTACTTTTGCAGCCCGATTGCCAGAGCAGCCAATGAGTAGTCAAAATAGTCCCATCCCAAAATGACCGGCTTGGTGCCGCACCGCAGAAAGGGCCCATCTACTACGTTTAGGCCACAGGGGTCAACCATAGCCGGCTTTTTCGAAAATCGGCAAGCTTTCTACCTGCGGTTTTAATTTCACAAAATCCGGGATGGTCGAGGGTGTTCCGTTAAACGTAGTAGATTGCCACATTTCATGGCAGACGGTCCGGCTCGAGACCCAAGGCAGCCAGCCTCGAATGGACATTCTCGAAGTTGCGGTGGAATACGGACTGAATTGGCACCTTAAAGGCAAAAACACTCCGTATTTCACCGCAACTTATCGAGGGGATGGGTTTTAGAGGCGAGCGAGGTCGTAGGCTTGGGCGGCTGACTCACCGGCGAAGATGAGGTTGGTTGTGGCTTCCTGAGGATTGAGCGCCTGGTCGAGAGGCATGGGCTTGCGGCAGATCGGCAGTACCAAGTCGATGCCTTGCTCATATACCGCGTTCAGGTTGTCAGCACGGCCGCCCACGACGGCGACCACCGGCTTGCCATATCGCCTGGCGCGGCGAGCCACACCCACCGGCGCCTTACCGGCGGCGGACTGCTCGTCCATATTGCCCTCGCCTGTTATGACCAGGTCGACATCGCGCACGCGCTCGTCAAACCCCACGAGATCGAGCACCGTCTCTACACCCGAGCGCAGCTCCGCACCGAGCGCCAGCAACGCGGCGCCCAAGCCACCGGCAGCGCCCGCGCCGGGCACGCCGAGCACCGAGCCAAATGTCCGTGCGCCCTCGGGTGTGCGCAACAACCCCTGGGCTCGCGCCTCGAAAATTGCCGCATCGAGCAGGCGACCGTAGCCGACCATCCAGCTGTCGTACCTGCGCAGCGCCTCAGCGTCATCCGTCGGCAGGCCCTTCTGCCCGCCAAACACCGCCAGCGCACCGCGGCGTCCCACGAGCGGATTCTCGACATCCGAAAGCACAACGATACGAGCGCCGCTCAGTGCACGAAGCGCTAACGTCAAATCGATACTCGACACGTGTTCAAGGCCGGCAAGACCGGGGGCGACATCGCAGCCCTGATCATCGACCACACGCGCGCCCAGCGCCTGCAGCATGCCGGCGCCACCGTCGTTGGTGGCACTGCCACCCAAACCAATATAGATAGTCTTTGCCCCGGCACGAACCGCACGGAGCATCAGCTCGCCCACGCCATAGGTCGAAGCCGCAAGCGCCGCCGATTCCGTGCAAGGTGAATACCCAATACTCGCCGCCTCGGCCATCTCAATTACAGCCGACTCGTGCTCGCCGTCCACCAACATCCGGGCAGACACACGATCGCCCAAGGGACCTGCGACATCGCAGGTTGAGAGCTCGCCACCGCATGCGGCGATGGCATCGAGCGTTCCCTCGCCACCATCTGCCAACGGCAATGCGCGCACCTCGGCATCGGGCCAAACGCGGCGCACGCCTTCGGCAACCGCCGCCTCCGCCTGCGCACTCGACACGCTGCCCTTAAAGGAATCAATCGCCAGCAGCACACGGCGAGGCCGACGGCACGCAGGACCAAAGTCAACCGCCGTGCCAACATCCTCACCGGCACCTGCAAGCGCCTCGGCATGAGCGGCATGCGCCTCAAGATCGGCCCCACAACCGCAATCAGCGCCGCCCGCTCCGCGCAGACCGCCAAAATAGCTACTCAGCAGCTCGCGGCATTCATCCGCCAGTACGCCGGCGGTCACATTGAACCGATGATTCAGGCGCGAGTCGGCATTGAGGTCATACAGGGATCCCAGCGCGCCCGCCTTGGCATCAGCCGCGCCATACACGCAGCGCCCCACGCGCGCGTTAACCATAAGCCCCGCACACATGCAGCATGGCTCGAGCGTCACGTAGACCGTGCAATCGGAAAGGCGCCAACGACCGAGCGACCGAGAGGCAGCGCACAGGGCCGCGAACTCGGCATGAGCCGAAGGATCCTGGTCGAGCTCGCGCCGATTGTGCGCCCTCGCGACGATCTCGCCGTCGCGCACCACTACGGCTCCGATGGGCACCTCGCCCACCGTCGCGGCGGCGCGCGCCTCCGCCAACGCCTCGCGCATGAACTTCTCGTCGATTTCGGTGATCGTCATCGTTCGCCTTCCCTGTTGCAAATTCAAAACGATGCTATCATTACGACTCACGGAGAGATGGCAGAGCGGTTGAATGCGGCGGTCTTGAAAACCGTTGAGCGCGAGAGCGTTCCGGGGGTTCGAATCCCCCTCTCTCCGCCACTCCTAGTGATGCACCGGTGTCATGGTCCGCTCAAACAACGCATCGACCACGTCGGCTATCTCAGGTCGGCGCTCAAGATCGTGGCCCGATTCCCACCATATCGTGAAAAGTCGAATAATACCGCCGGCGACAAACTCAGACGTCGTCTCGAGTGACACGGGGGCCAGGGCATCCTCGGCAAGCACGTTCATCACACGCTCGCGGATGGAGCGGGCAATGCGGTCGCAAATAACGTTGGTCAACATGCCCGACATGCTGCTTGCCAAAATGTTATCCATGAGCCGCTCGTGCGCCAGAATCAAATCCATGGCATCGTCCAAAATCGCGTGCCGAAGCGCGCGCACGTCCTCGGCAGATACCGCGCCGGCCTCATCGGGCTGTTTTTGCGGCAAGCCCGACATGAGCTCATCGATATAAAAGGCAAAGTAATCGTTCTTGTCGCGAAAGTGCTTGTAGAACGTCGTGCGGCGAATCATGGCGCGGTCGCACAGCATGGCAACCGTCAGGTCCTCAAAACGATGCTCCTCGAGAAGCTCGGTAAAGGCATCGAACAGGGCGCGGTAGGTTTTCTTGATGCGAAGGTCCACTGGTATCGCCATCCTCAGGGCAAAGACAACACTCGTCAATCTGTCGCATATCTTACACCTGTACCTCGCGCGCTTTGCCCCGGTGCCAACCCCGCCGAAAACACAACGCTTACCGGAAAGTTCGGCACGGTAAAACGTTGCGGGTATACTAGTAGCGTTATACCAACGGCAGCTGGCGCATGCCGCCGCGGCCATTCGAAACGGAGACATCATGATTACCGTCATCATCGGCATCGTTGTTGTCATTGTGATTGTCTGCGCCATCGCCGGCATCTACAACAACATGGTCACCAAGCGTAACCGCATCGATAACGCCTGGCAGAACATCGATACGCAGCTGCAGCGCCGTAACGACCTGATCCCCAACCTGGTCGAGACCGTCAAGGGCTACGCCAAGCACGAGCAGGAGACGCTCTCCGCCGTGATCAGCGCGCGTAACACCGCCGTCAAGGCCACCACGCCCGAGGCCAAGATGGAAGCCGACAACGTGCTGACCGGTGCGCTGCGCCAGCTCTTCGCCGTGGCCGAGGCCTATCCCGATCTTAAGGCAAACACCAACTTTACGCAGCTGCAGGCATCGCTCGAGGATACCGAAAACAAGATTAGCTATGCACGCCAGAGCTACAACGACTGCGTGCTCAGCTACAACAACGCCATTCAGACGTTCCCGGCTGTCATCTTTGCCGGCATCTTCCAGTTTAAGGAGCGCCAGGGCTTCGAGGCCGCCGAAGCAGCCCGTCAGGCCCCGACCGTCAAGTTCTAGTAGTTTGGCAGCGCATCCTTAATCGGCCAAATGCATAAACCGCCCCGTCGAATGCATACTTCGACGGGGCGGTTTCCTTTTTCGCGAAGGTCCCCCTCTAAGCGCCGTGCATTTTTAGGAGTATTCAACATAACCAAGAGCTTCGGGCGCCACGATAAATGCCAAAGACCGCGAATATCCCTGCAAATCAACCGCTGTCAGCCCATAACCCCGCCCATCATCCGTAGAAAACATCGAGAAATCCCGATTTTTTGCCCGAGGTCGGTATGCAGGGGGTGGCGCGCGCAGACGTGGTGTAAGAGTGTCCTGAGGTCCGTCGCTGCAAGCCCCGATGTTACTCCTTCTTGAGGCCGCGCTTCTCGACTATCTCGTCCACTATCTCCCTGGCGCGCCGCCCGAGCGCGCGGCGCCTC
>JAUMSH010000085.1 GCA_031292915.1 Collinsella sp. | reverse complement strand
GAGGCGCCGCGCGCTCGGGCGGCGCGCCAGGGAGATAGTGGACGAGATAGTCGAGAAGCGCGGCCTCAAGAAGGAGTAACATCGGGGCTTGCAGCGACGGACCTCAGGACACTCTTACACCACGTCTGCGCGCGCCACCCGAGTCATGAGGACTATCTACCTTTTGAAAGACTTTTGGTACCAAAATCTTATCCCGCGATGCTGAATACTCGCAAAAATGCACGCTCCGGAGGGCACTACCCTGTTACGGCTAGAAATCCATGCGCCATTATATGCAACTAATTAACGCATTTATGCAAAATGGCTTACGTGCGTACGTCTCGGGCTAGATGCTTGCCTCGGCGCTGCGTAAATCATCCCGTCTATAGTGTCTTTGACAGGCGGTCGCGGTCTCGTTTGGGGTCGCGGCCGTTTTATTGTGGGTCAAATATGAACGTTGTGTTAATGAGTCGGTGGACGGTGGTGTTTTTCGGTGAGCGGCGTATCCTTCCAACGGTTTATCTAGTGTGTCAGTTGAAAGGAAGAGGGCGCTCGTCATTGTTTGAATGTGAATTGCCGTTTGACCACAAGACGTTGCATCTGGAGCTCGAGGATAAGAACTTCGCGGGTGTGATGGAAGGTCATCAAAACGAGTTTAAGACTATAAAATCGCAGGAAGAGCTGGTAGAGGAGTCGCTTGCCAATCCTTATGGCTCGCCTTCGCTCGAGGAGCTTTGTGCTGGCAAGAAGGATATCGTCATCATTAGCTCCGACCATACGCGTCCCGTTCCTTCGCGTGTGACGATGCCTATTCTGCTGCATCACATCCATTCCGCTGCGCCCGAGGCTCGTGTGCGTATTTTGGTTGCAACGGGTATGCACCGCCCGTCGACGCACGAGGAACTCGTCAACAAGTACGGCGAGGAGATCGTTGCCAACGAGGAAATCGTTATGCACGTCGCGACCGATGACAGCATGATGAAAAAGATCGGCACCCTGCCTTCTGGCGGCGAGTGCATCATCAACAAGATTGCTGCCGATTGCGATCTGTTGCTTGCCGAGGGCTTTATTGAGCCGCACTTCTTTGCCGGTTTCTCTGGTAGCCGCAAGTCCGTCCTGCCTGGTATCGCCAGCTACAAGACCATCATGTACAACCACAACGGTCAGTTTGTGAACGATTCCCATTCGCGTGCCGGCAACCTGTGCCACAACCACGTGAGCGAGGACATGTTTGCCGCTGCCGAGATGGCTCACCTTGCCTTTGTGCTTAACGTGGTGCTCAACGGCAAGCACGAGGTCATCGGCTCCTTTGCCGGCGACATTCACAAGGCGCACGAGGCCGGCTGTGAGTTCGTGAAGAGCCTTGCCGGCGTTGAGCCCGTTGAGTGCGAGATTGCCATCACCACTAACGGCGGCTACCCGCTCGACCAGAACATCTACCAGGCCGTGAAGGGCATGTGCTCTGCCGAGGCCACGCTTCCCGAGGGCGGCGTGATCATCGACGTCGCCGGCTGTGCCGACGGTCACGGTGGCGAGGGCTTCTATCACAACATCGCTGACAACGATCCTGCGGAGTTTGAGCGCGCCTGCATCGACCGTCCTAAGGACGAGACCCTGCCCGACCAGTGGACGAGCCAGATCTTCGCCCGCATCCTGGCGCATCACCCTGTGATTATGGTCACCGACCTGTGCGATCACCAGATGCTCAAGGATATGCACATGACGCCGGTCAACACTATCGAGGAGGCGCTCAAGCTCGCCTTTGAGATGAAGGGTGCCGATGCCAAGGTTGCCGTTATTCCCGATGGCCTGGGCGTTGTCGTCGCGCAGCACTAGTGCGCGGCCTAAACGAATCGTTTTTAACCGACAAGAAAGATAAGGTTTTATGCTTACCAAACTCCTCTGCGAATTCGGCGCAACTGCCCTCATGATCATCTTTGGCGTGGGCGTGCACTGCGATACGGTGCTCAAGGGCACCAAGTATCAGGGCTCCGGCCACATGTTTGCCATCACCACCTGGTCTTTTGGCATCTCGGTCGCTCTGTTTATCTTTGGCGGCGCCGTGTGCATGAACCCCGCCATGGTGCTTGCCCAGTGCATCGTAGGCCTGGTGCCGTGGAGCAGCTGCATTCCCTTCATGATTGCCGATATGCTCGGCGGCTTTGCGGGTGCCGTGATCGCGTGGTTGATGTATGCCGATGAGTTCAAGGCTTCCGATGGTGTCATCGATCCCATTGCTCAGCGCAACATCTTCTCGACCAACCCCACCACCGAGGGCACCAACTATGCCCGCAACTTCTTCTGCGAGGCTATCTGCACCTTCGTGTTCATCAGCGCCATCCTTGCTGCCGCTAACCGCGCCGGCGAGAACGTTCTGATGCTCGCTATCTGCGTCGGTCTGATCGTTTGGGCTGTTGGCATGGGCATGGGCGGCATCACCGGCTTCGCCATGAACCAGGCTCGTGACCTTGGTCCTCGCATGGCCTATCAGGTGCTGCCGATCAAGAACAAGGCTGACAACAACTGGAAGTACGGCCTGCTCGTTCCTGGCATCGCTCCGTTTGTCGGTGCCGCTCTGGCCGCGCTGTTTGTGCACGGCTTCTTGGGCATGTTCTAGTCTGAGGCTACATAGTTGTCCGCTGGCCGCATGGGGTAACTTCCCAGCGCGTCCTCGGACATGCAAAAAGGCTCGCTGCGCACTTCGTGCGGCGAGCCTTTTTGCGTCCTGCGGAATGCGCTGGGAAGTTACCCCATGCGGCCAGCTACGGGGTCTTTGTTGCGTTCGTACAAGCAACCCAACATATATATCTGAATTTGGATGGGAGGGGCTTGTTGCTGGTAGGGGCGTTGGGCTGTAGTCGATACTTTGGGATGGATTGTGCTTTGGGTTGGGGCGGGGCTTTGAGATGAGGGCGGAACTTTGGGATGAGGGGTTTACTTAGTTGAAGAGGGGTTTTATGGCTGATAGGTAGTCTTTGGCTACGTCCTCTTTTGGGGCTTCGAAGTTGTGCCAGGCCCACCATTGGACCATTCCTACGAAGCTTGAGGCTATGTGGTGTAGTAAGAAACTGCGGTCCATGGTGCCAGCGGGGCCTGTGGGGTCGGCGGGGACGGTTTCGGCTGCTCGTGACATGATGGTCTTGCGTAAACAGTCGGCGAAGACGCGTGAGCCGGCGCCGGCTACGAGGGCTCGGACGCCCTGGCGACGCTCCCAGAGATTGTTGAGAATATGCTCGATCTGCACGAGTGGGTCGTCGAGCGGTGTGCCATCGTCATCGAGGGCGTGGGTGCAGATATCGCTCACGAGCTCAGAAAGTAGGTCGTCTTTGCTCTTAAAGAGGCCGTAGAATGTCGCGCGGCCTACGTGAGCGCGCGCGATGATGTCGCCGACGGTGATCTTGCCGTAGTCCTCCTCGCGAAGGAGCTCGGAAAACGCCGTGACAATAGCAGCGCGGCTTTTTTCTTTGCGGGCATCCATGGCTATGCGTCCACGTGGACGAGCAGGCAGCGGAGCGTGCCGGAGCAGCCCTCGTAGGGGCGCTTACCGGCACCGTAGCCGACGGCCTCGATGCGGTAGCGTGAGGGCAGTTGGTCGGACGTACGCAGCGCGGTGACGATGGCGGCGCCCGTGGGCGTCACGAGCTCGCCGGCGACCGGTGCGGGCGTGAGGGCGATATTGCCCGCCTGGCACAGGTTGACGACAGCGGGGACGGGAATGGGCATAAGGCCGTGGGCGCAGCGAATGGTTCCGTGGCCTTCGGAGAGCGACTCGACCACGATGTCCTCAATACCTAGGTCATCGAGGCAGATGGCGACAGAGCAGACGTCGACGATGGAGTCGACGGCGCCCACCTCGTGGAACATGACGGTCTCGGGCGTTTTGCCGTGAGCCTTGGCCTCGGCGGCGGCGAGTACGGAAAAAATGGCGAGGGCGCGACGCTTGGCGCCATCGCTTAGCTGCGAGCCGTCGATGATGGCGGTGACGTCCGCCAAAGAACGGTGGTGATGGTGGTGGGCATGATGGTGACCCTCGTGACCATGGCCGTGGGCCTCATGGTCATGGTCGTGTGTGTGCTCGTGTTCGTGCTCGCCATGGCCATGATGGTGGTGCTCGTGCTCATGTGTGTGCTCGGCAGCCGCTTCGTTGCCGTAGAGCCAGGCCATATCGTGATCGTGGTTCTCGAGCTCCTCTGCAAGCTGAACGTCAAAGTCGCAGGCGTCGATGCCATGCTTGTTTGCACGCGTGACGGCAATCGTAAAGCCGTCGACCGGCAGTGCGGCGAGCTGTTCGCGCAGGTGCTCCTCGCTGGCGCCCAGGTCGAGCAGGGCCGCGACAGTCATGTCGCCGCTGATGCCCGAGGTGCCGTCGATGATAAGCGTGTGCTGATGATTGGACATGGAATGCTCCTTAGCGGGCGCGGGGTGTGCCGGCGCTCAGATGATTGATAAGACTTGCCTGGTAGGCGGCGCCAAAGCCGTTGTCGATATTGACGACCGAAACGCCGCTGGCACAGGAGTTGAGCATGGCGAGCAGTGCAGCTACGCCACCAAAACTTGCGCCGTAGCCAACGCTGGTGGGAACGGCGATGACCGGACAGCTCACCAGACCGCCGATAACGCTCGCCAGCGCGCCCTCCATGCCGGCGATGGCGATGACCACCTGCGCCTGGGCAAGTTCCTCGGCATGCGCGAGCAGGCGGTGCAGGCCGGCGACACCTACGTCGTAGAGGCGGTCGACCTCGTTGCCATAGAACTCGGCCGTCAACGCGGCTTCTTCGGCGACGGGTAAGTCGCTCGTGCCGGCGCAGGCGACGACGATGCGTCCGTTGCCGGTAGGGGAGGGCTTGCCGCCCACGAGGGCGAGCTGTGCGTCCGGGACATATCCCAGGTCGATGCCGTTGTCGAGGAGCTCCGAGGTACGGGCTGCTTTTTCGCTGTCCAGGCGCGTGACCAGGATGCGCTCCTGACCGGCATCGCGCAGCGCTTCGATAATGGCGGCAATTTGCTCGGCGGTTTTACCGGCGCCGTAGACAACCTCGCCGGCTCCCTGGCGCACCCCGCGCGAAAGATCGAGCTGCGCAAAACCCAGATCGGCGGTTGGCGCCGTCTGGAGGCGCGTGAGGGCGACTGCCGGGGTGACTACTCCGCCGGCAACATCGCTCAGCAATTGCTCAAGATCTCGCTTATCCATATATGTTCCCTTCGACGGCGCAAAGTCTAGCACTCAAAGGGTATGTTTCCGAACACTAAGACAAAATTGTTCGGAAACTATAGGACAGACTGATTCTCTTGTTAGAAGGATCGACTAGTCGCGCAGGATGATGTCCATGGCGAGCATCAGGTTGCGCTCATCGATGGCAAACGGGGCGGCTTCGCGCGTCTTGGGCTTGGCGCAAAACGCGATGCCCGTGCCCGCGGCCTGAATCATGGGGATGTCGTTGGCGCCGTCACCGATTGCCACGGTATGGGCCATGTCGACACCGCACTCAACCGCCCAATCCAGCAGCTGGATGAGCTTGGATTCCTTGGTCACGATGTCTGCCGCCAGCTTACCGGTGAGCTTGCCGTCCACGACCTCTAGGCGGTTAGCCAGGCAAAAATCGATGCCCGCGGCGGCCACGATCTTGTCGGCCACCTCATGGAAGCCGCCGCTTACCACGCCGACCTTCCAGCCCTTGCTGTGCGCTGAGCGCACAAGCTCCAGCGCGCCAGGAGTAAACGTCACGCGCTCAAAGGTACGCTCGAACACACTCTCGTCCAAGCCGGCAAGCAGCCCCACGCGCTCCTCGAGCGCCTGCTTAAAGTCCAGTTCGCCGCGCATGGCGCGCTCGGTGATCTGCGCAACTTGCTCGCCCACGCCGGCCTCCTCGCCCAGCAGGTCGATGACCTCCTGGTTGATGAGGGTGGAGTCGATATCCATAACGATGAGGCGTGCAGTCATGGCGGGCCTTTCCGAGTGCAGTTGTATTGGGGCACATTGTCGCACGCCGCAAGCCTGAGCGACGGCCGCGGTGCGTCAATTGTTTCGTCTCCGTCAAGTCTTTGGGCAGGAGCCACTTTTTCGCGGCACATCGACGCGGGTGCGATAAGATAGAACGCCATGTCTGGCTGCGCGGTTTACGCAGGCTGGGCAAATCTGTACGACGCCGCCCGGAACGACACGGGGCGGCACAGATCCATAAAGGAGGATCACTGGTATGAGCCAGACCCGTCCCATCGACGAGCATTCCATGCACACCCGTACCTGCGGCGAGCTTCGCCGCGAGAACGTGGGCGAAGAGGTCACCCTCACCGGTTGGGTGAGCCGTCGCCGTGACCACGGCGGCCTTATTTTCTGCGACCTTCGTGACCGCGAGGGCATCACGCAGCTCACCTTCGACCCCGAGCACTCCGACGGCGACGCCTTTAAGATCGCCGAGACCATGCGTCCCGAGTGGCCCATCAAGATCCACGGCGTCGTGCGCTCCCGTGGCGAGGAGACCACCAACACTAAGCTCGCGACCGGCGAGATCGAGGTCCTGACCGACCACGCCGAGGTTCTCAACACGTCCGTCACCCCGCCGTTCCAGATCGAGGACGGCATCGAGACCAGCGAGGACACCCGCCTGCGCTATCGCTATCTGGACCTCCGTCGTCCCGAGATGATGGCCAACCTCAAGCTGCGCTCCGACTTTACCTTTGCCATTCGCGAGGCGCTGCACAACCGTGAGTTCATGGAGGTTGAGACGCCCTCCCTGTTTAAGTCCACGCCCGAGGGCGCTCGCGACTTCATCGTTCCCAGCCGTATTCAGCCGGGTAACTTCTACGCCCTGCCGCAGTCCCCGCAGCTCCTGAAGCAGCTGCTCATGGTCGGTGGCGTCGAGCGCTACTACCAGGTTGCCAAGTGCTTCCGCGACGAGGACCTGCGTGCCGACCGTCAGCCCGAGTTCACCCAGGTCGATATCGAGATGTCCTTCGTGGACCAGAACGATGTCATGAGCGCGCTCGAAGAAGTTCTGTCCGATGCCTTCGGCCGCATGGGTGTCGAGATGCCCACGCCGCTGCGTCGCATGGACTACTGGGAGGCCATGGACACCTATGGCTCCGACAAGCCCGATACCCGCTATGGCATGCACCTGGTCGACCTGACCGACATCTTTGCCAACTCCAAGTTCAAGGTTTTTGCGACTGCCGCAAACGAGGAGGGTTCTGTCGTCAAGGCCATCAACGCCAAGGGCGCTGGTGCCTGGGCACGTGCCAAGATCGATAAGCTCGCCGGCGTGGCCTCCACGTTTGGCGCCAAGGGCCTGGCATGGATCGCCTTCCGCGAGGACGGCTCCATCAACAGCCCCATCGTCAAGTTCTTCTCGGACGAGGAGATGGCCGCTCTGCGCGAGCGCATGGACGTCGAGCCCGGCGACCTTGTGATGTTCGCCGCCGGCCCGCGCCTGCTCTCTGACGAGATCCTGGGCGGCATGCGTTCGCACATGGCCAACGCACTCGAGATTAAGCGCGAGGGCCACGACTTCCTGTGGGTCGTCAATTTCCCGCTGTTCCATTGGGACGAGGATCGCAAGGCCTATGCTGCCGAGCACCAGCCCTTTACCCTGCCGACCGAGACCGACATCGCCAAGATCGAGGCCGACCCGTTGGCAGCCGGTTCTTGCACCTACGACTTTGTCATGGACGGCTTTGAGGCCGGCGGCGGCGGTATGCGTATCCACAACGCCGAGATGCAGATGTCCATGCTCAAGCTCCTGGGCTTTACCGAGGAGCGTGCCGAGTCTCAGTTCGGCTTCCTCATGGAGGCCCTCAAGTTTGGTGCGCCCCCGATGGGCGGTTTCGCTCTGGGCCTGGACCGCGTGTGCATGCTGCTCACCGGTTCCGACTCCATCCGCGACGTCATGGCGTTCCCCAAGACGGCCAGCGGCTCCGACCTTATGTCGGGCGCTCCGAGTGCCGTTAGCGGCGCCCAGCTCAAGGACGTCAGTCTGCGCCTGATGTAGGCGAGCGGCTACATCTTGCTTGCAACGAGGGAAGGACGTGTGTCTTCCCTCGTTTTTTATACGCCGAGGTTGCGAGGGTATAGGTTGACTGGGCGTCGCGGAAACTACGTCCCAGAATTTGCGTCCAAAACGGGTCGCAGTTTCCCAAACAGGCCCCTTTGGGAAACTGCGTCCCAGAATCCAGCCAAATAACGGGTCGCACTTTCCGGTTGAGCCTTCTGGCGGGCTTCAACAAGCATCTAACGCTACAATAACTACCACATGGCTGGGTTTGCCAGCCGAATGTACGATGTCGTGGGAGGGGACATGGTCGAGTTTACAAAGACGATTAAAGATCCGTTGGGATTGCATGCCCGCCCGGTTGCGCTGCTCTATGACATCATTGCCAAGCATCGTTGCGACGTGTCAGTCAGTATCGGCGATCGCCACACGGATGGCCGCGATGTCATGGGACTCATGGCTCTCTACGGCGAGTGCGGCGAGGACATCATCTTCCGCGTTTCGGGCGTAGACGAGGCTTCCTGCGTTACGTCGATCAGAAATCTCTCGCTCTAAGCATGATAGGGCGTGGTAAAGGATGGTCCTTTGCCGCGCCCTTTTGTTTCGTATAGGAAACTTTTTCGAAATCTGAATGGGGACCCTTTCCAAAAAGTTAACCACGTGTTAGTTTACTAAAGCGAACATAGGCGTGGTTAACTTTTACCGCGTCGATGTTGAGGACGAACTGACGTTAGGAGCCACTCATGTCTTGCGGACCGCAGATGCCGGCAATGCCGCTTTCGATGGTAAAAGCGGGCGAAACCGTGCGCGTGTCTCGTGTAAAGGGCAATGAGGATATGAAGCACCACCTCAAGGACCTCGGCTTTGTCGAGGGCAGCGAAATCCACGTGGTGAGCTCGAGTGGCGCCAATATCATCGTCACTGTGCTCGGCGCACGCTTTGGCATCGATTCCAAGGTTGCCATGCACATCATGACCGTCGGTTAGTCCACAGCATTTGATAAAAACCGAAAGGGGGACAAGAGGATGAAGACGTTGGGTGACGTTAAGGTGGGCGAGAGCTCCACCATCGTCAAGCTTCACGGTGAGGGCGCGCTTCGCCGCCACCTTATGGACCTGGGGCTCATCAAGGGCACTTCGTTCAAGGTCGTAAAGGTAGCACCGCTCGGCGATCCGGTCGAGATCAACGTGCGCGGCTACGAGCTTTCCATCCGCAAGGAGGAGGCGGCCGTCGTCGAGGTCCAGTAGGGGCTTGCTACGTATATTTCTGCAGATAAAGTTAGGTTTTTCTAACTTAATGCAGCACTTTGAAGCACATTATCCAGCCCGTGCGGAGAAAGCAGCGCGGGCACATAAGGAAGAAGGATTGAATGGCGGATTCTCAGATCCATGTCGCACTGGCGGGTAACCCCAACTGCGGCAAGACCACGCTTTTCAACCTGATCACCGGCGCCAACGGCTACGTTGGCAACTGGCCCGGCGTCACGGTTGAGAAAAAGGAGGCCAAGCTCCTAAGCGACAAGAACGTTACCATCACGGACCTCCCCGGCATCTACTCGCTTTCCCCCTACAGCCCCGAGGAGCAATGCTCGCGCGATTACCTCATGAGCGGCGAGCCCGATGTTGTCGTCCAAGTCGTCGATGCCACCAACCTTGAGCGTAACCTGTACCTGGCGCTTCAGGTTATCGAGACCGGCCTGCCTGTGGTCGTTGCCCTCAACATGGCCGACCTGGTCGAGAAGAACGGCGATAAGATCGATACGGACAAGCTCTCCAAGAAGCTCGGTTGCCCGGTCATGATGATCTCGGCTCTTAAGAACAAGGGCATCACGGAGCTGTTCGATCAGGTCAAGAAGTCCGCTGCTTCTAAGGGCCAGGTGCCGGAGCACAAGTTCGATTCCTCCATCGAGGACGTTCTGGACCACATCGAGAATAACCTGCCTGCGAGCGTTCCCGCCAACAAGCGTCGCTACTACGCCGTCAAGCTGTTTGAGCGCGATGCAGACGCCTGCAAGCTCATCAACCTCACCAAGGAGAAGGCCGCTCGCGTGGAGCAGCTGGTCGCCCAGTGCGAGCAGGACTGCGACGACGACGCCGAGTCCATCATCACCGGCGAGCGTTACGGCGTGATTGCCCACATCATTGACGAGTGCCTCACCAAGGCTCCGGCCAAGATGAGCACCTCCGAGAAGATCGACCGTGTGGTTACCAACCGTATCCTGGGCCTGCCGATCTTTGTGGTCATCATGTTCTGCGTGTACTACATCGCCGTTTCCACCCTGGGCGGCACGGTGACCGACTTCACCAACGACCAGCTCTTTGGCACCGACGGTTGGTATGTGCTCGGTCAGGGCCGCGACGCCTACGACGCAGCTGTCGAGGCTGCGGGCGACGATGCCGATTCGGTCGACCCGGCACAGTACGGCCCCTATGTCCCGGGTATCACCACCGTGGTGCACGACGCCCTTGTGGCGGGCGGCACCGAGGACGGTGGCCTGGTCGATTCGCTCGTCTGTGACGGCATCGTCGGCGGCCTGGGCGCCATCTTCGGCTTCGTCCCGCAGATGTTCCTGCTGTTCGTCATGCTGTCCTTCCTGGAGGACTGCGGCTACATGGCTCGCGTCGCCTTCATCATGGACCGCGTGTTCCGCCGCTTTGGCCTGTCCGGTAAGTCCTTTATCCCCATGCTCGTGTCCTCGGGCTGCGGCGTCCCCGGCGTCATGGCCACCAAGACCATCGAGAACGAGAAGGACCGCCGTATGACGGTCATGACCACCACGTTTATTCCCTGTGGCGCCAAGCTGCCGATCATCGCCCTGCTCATGGGTTCCATCATCGGCGATTCTTCCACCACCGCCGCGTGGATCAGCCCGCTCTTCTACTTCCTGGGCGTCTTTGCCGTCATCGCCTCGGGCCTCATGCTCAAGAAGACCAAGCTCTTCGCCGGCCGCCCGACGCCGTTCGTTATGGAGCTCCCTGCCTACCACTTCCCGGCGATCCGCTCTTGGGCGCTGCACGTGTGGGAGCGCTGCTGGGCCTTTATCAAGAAGGCCGGCACGGTCATCTTCGCGTCCACCGTCGTGGTTTGGTTCCTCTCCAACTTTGGTAGCTACAACGGCTCCTTTGGCTTCCTGCCTGCAATGGAGGGCATCCCCGAGGAGTTCATGGACTACTCCGTGCTTGCCATGCTCGGCAACCTGATCGCCTGGATCTTCGCCCCGCTCGGCTTTAGCACCTGGCAGGCAACAGCACTGTCCGTCTCGGGTCTTGTCGCCAAGGAGAACGTCGTCGCCACCGCCGGCTCGCTGCTGTCCGTTGCCGATGCCGCCGAGACCGATCCGAGCCTGTGGACCGCGTTCGCCGGCATGTTCCCGACCATGGGCGCTTGCGTTGCCTTTGGCGCTTTCAACCTGCTGTGCGCTCCGTGCTTTGCCGCTATGGGTACCATCCGCAACCAGATGGACTCCGGCAAGTGGACCGCGATTGCCCTCGGCTACGAGTGCGCCTTTGCTTGGGTGATCGGCCTGTTCATCAACCAGTTCTACAACCTGCTTGTTCTTGGACAGTTTGGTATCTGGACGGTGGTGGCCATCGTGCTGCTGGTTGCGATGCTCTTCCAGATCTTCCGTCCCATGCCAAAGCATGCATGGACCGACGAGGACGAGACCAACGCTGCTTCCGCCGCAGTTTCCGCTTAAGTCCGAATAAGGATTAACCCCTTTCCATGAGCCCGGGTGTCCCAGCGACACTCGGGCTTTTGTTTTAACCGCTAGGCAATTTCGTTATAATCGACGTCCGCAAATCGATTCATTATGTTGGAGAATCCATTTGATCATGGCAGATATCGACAATAGGATAGCTTTGGTGATTCCCGCGTATGAGCCGAGTGGTCGGCTGGCCGCACTACTTGAGGAGCTCGTGCTCGGATGGCCGGGACCGATCGTTGTGGTGGATGACGGGAGCAGCGCGTCCTGTTCTGTGGTGTTTGACCGCGCCCGCGCGCTTGGTGCTACGGTTCTTGTCCACGGGCTCAACCGCGGCAAAGGTGCGGCTCTCAAGACTGCCTTTTCTTATCTCTTGGAACAGGTCCCGACTGTTGCGGGGGCCGTCACGGCAGATGCCGATGGTCAGCATTTGCCTGCCGATATCCGCGCCGTTGCGCGCGAACTCGGTCTGCACCAGGACTCGTTGGTGCTTGGCTGTCGCCGATTTGACGGTAATGGCGTTCCTGCGCGCAGTAAGCTCGGTAACAATTTTATGCTTGGGGCCATGCGCGTGCTCTGCGGTGTCGATGTGAGTGATACGCAGACGGGCTTACGTGGCCTTCCGGCGTCGCTTATGCGCCGTATGCTCGCTGTGGTGCGAGACGGATATGAGTTCGAGACAGAGATGCTTGTGCTGGCGCGGCGTGCGGGTGGCATCTTCGAGGTTCCCATTACCACGGTCTACGAGGGTGACAACGAGGCATCACATTTCCGTCCCGTTGTTGATTCGCTTCGCGTGCTCGGTGTCTTATTCTCTGCGTTTGCGCGCTACACGCTCTCTTCGCTCTGCACATCGCTGTTGGATTGGGCACTGTTCTCTGCGCTCGTACTCCTATGGTCGCATGGTGTCGCGACCAGCGCAGCCATCGTGTGGGCAACCGTCGTTGCGCGGGTCGTCTCGGCATTTGTCAACTATATGCTGAATCGAAATATCGTCTTCAAAGCGGATAATTCCAGCTGTTCTCGGAGCCTTTGCCGCTATATCGCCCTGTGCGCAGCTTGTATGTTGGCGAGCGCAGCTCTCGTCCTCTTGATTTCCGTTGCACTGCCCATACCGGTCTTCATCATCAAACCGTTTGTTGATACGGCATTGTTCTTTGCTAACTACCGTATCCAGCAGTCATGGGTCTTTGAATAGGGGGATGATTCCGTGAACGTTCATGAGCTTAAGAAAGCCAAGAAAAGCGTGGTGGAAAAACAGGGGGCACGGAAGCGCGATGTGACGACCTTTATCGTCACTGCAGTCCTTATGGTCATCTATCTGCTATGGCGTCTGCTGTTCACCCTGCCGTTTGATCAGGGGATTCCCCAGATGGTTTTTGCGGTCTTGCTGCTCATCGCTGAGACAGTAACCGCGTTTACGACCTTCGAACTTTACTACCGCAAGGTTAAGGCCGACAGCGGACATCTCGTTATGCCGAAAATCTTGCCCGAAGACTATCCCGACGTTGACGTGGTAATCGCTACGCACAACGAGCCGACTGACGTGTTGTTCAAGACGGCGAACGCCTGTACCTACATGGACTATCCCGATCGTTCTCGGGTGCACGTCTATTTTGCTGACGATGGCTGCCGCAAAGAGGTCGCTTCCCTTGCGGCTGAACTTGGGATTGGTTATATCCCCTGCGAGGATAACAAGTATGCCAAATCGGGCAACCTCAACAACGCGTTAAGGCACACGACTTCACCGCTGATCGCGACGTTCGATGCCGACATGATTCCGCGTAGCAGCTTTCTCGTAGATACCGTGCCCTATTTCTTGCTGCCTCGCTATATTCAGGATGGCGCGACCGGCGCATGGCGTTATCGTTCCGAGGGCGAACTCAATGAGGACCTTAAAGTCGGTCTGATTCAGACGCCGCAAAGCTTCTATAATCTCGATCTTTTTCAGTTCAATCTGTATGCCGAGGACAAGATTCCTAATGAGCAAGATTTCTTCTCACGCGAGGTAAACCAGATGCGCAACTCTTCCAACGCCTGCGCATACACCGGTAGCAATGCCGTGATATCGCGCGCCGGTATGGAGGAGATTGGCGGGTTTCCGTATCATACGATCACCGAAGATTTCGAGACGAGCTGTCGTCTGCAGATGGCGGGTTATATTACCTACGCCACTGATAAGGTCGAAGCTCACGGCCTCTCGACGACGGATGTGCGCTCGATGGTGCGCCAACGCATCCGCTGGGCGCGCGGTGTGATTCAGAGCATCCAAAACACGGGTGTCATCTTTTCCCGCAAGATTTCTTTTTCCGCGCGCATTACCTATCTGTGCAGTTTTCTGTACTGGTGGTCATTCTTCAACCGCATCATCTTCATTCTTGCGCCCATTATGTTTGCCTTGTTTGACTTCCAAGTGGTTAACTGCACACTCTGGCAGTTACTAATTTTTTGGCTGCCGAGCTATTTCTTTTATAGCAGGTCTATGAAATTGCTTTCGAGCAATGTTCGCAGTCAGAAATGGAGTCAAATCATCGACACCACGCTGGCGCCATCACTTATTATTCCCGTATTTCTTGAGACGCTCGGTATCCGCGAGACCAAGTTCAAAGTTACGCGTAAAGACAAGACGACCAATCGCAGCGGTAGCCTGTGGAACATGCTCCCACACCTGTTGCTCGTGGTGCTCTCGGTTGCAGCTATTATCAGATTTACATGGGGAAAGTATGGCATGGCGCTCGTGTACAGTTCCGTGATCATCTATTGGTTGTGCTACAACTTGATTGCCCTTTTGTATGCTATTGCCTTTTCGGGTGGTCGGTCCATGCCGCGCAAGAGTACTCGCATCTCCGTAGACGAACCTGCGGTGCTGACGGCGCTGCCGGTTGAGGATGAGTGGTCGAAGCTAACCGAGGGCACCGGCGAAGCCGTGGCCGAAGGTGGCGTTTTCCCCGATTGCAGTTCGGACGAGACGGATGACGAAGGCCCTGTGGGTGTTTTCGCGGGGCGTGCCATCAACATGTCAGACGGTGGTGTACTCGTGCGCATCGATGATCCCTTTCCCGAGGAGCTGCGCAGCTTTGCGGTGCGCTTGGGAGATGGTCGCTATTGCACATGCGTTTCTGGTAGGCTTGTGCGCCTCTTTCAATCCAAATGTGGCGATGATGAGTCGTGGTACGCGGCGCTTCGAATCGAGCACCGCTCGCTCGAGGAGCGTCGCATCTATGATCAGCTGCTGTACGATCGCGAAACGGGCATCGCCGAGGAGCTTGATAGCTGGAACACCACCTATGACGATATCGTGCGTATTGTCCGCATGAGGATAAGGGCGCTTCTTTCGTGTTACCGCGTATGGAGGTCCCGCCGCCGCTCCAGGCGTGATAGCGATCGATGCGGCGATTCGCGGGATGCGGAGCGGACCAGTCGCGATTCTGCTCATGTCGAAGGAGACGCTGCATGCTGATTATTGCTGCCTTCGACCGTGCGGCGCTGTTCCTGCTAGCGCTCTTCGGTCTGTGCTATTGGATCCATCGTTTGACCGAGACGGATGTGCATTTCGCTCCCGTGTGCGCTTTGTGCGTCATGGGGGTCGTCACGTATGCCGGTGGAATCGTGGGCGCGCTTGCCCCTGCCACCTGGGGGGTGGTTGTGGTGGGCGCCATCGCCGGTGCAGCGGCAATGCCCTGTCTCCATGGTCGTGGTCTTGCTAGATTGCCCTTTGGTCTCCCTGACGCGTGTTTTCTCCTAGGTATGTTGATCTTTCTGTGGCCCCTGCTGTCGGCGCGTCTCGAGCATTACGATAACTTTACGCATTGGGCTATAGCGCTCAAGGTCATGCTGGAGACGGGGGCTTTCCCCACGGCGTCAAGTGGTCTCGTTGAGTTTTTCAACTATCCGCTCGGCACAACTTCACTGCTGTACTGCGCATGCACGTTTTTAGGCCATGCCGAGGGAACAATGCTCGTTGTTCAGGCAGCCTTTATCTTCTCATGTTTTTATGCTGTTCTTGGTATTGTGCGCAATCGCCGTTCGTTTCTGCCATATGCGGTGTTAGGGGCTGGCTGCTCGCTCCTTACGTTTTTCAATGTAACGATTCGCATTAATAACCTTTTGGTTGATTTCGTGCTCCCGGTCCTCACGATGGCGTGCTGGGCAGTCGTGGATCGTTATAACGGTGATGTTCGCCGCGAGCTCAAGTTGCTCGTGCCGTTGATGGCGGAGCTCATAGTGGTGAAGTCGACGGGCGTCGTATTCGTTGCATTTGTGCTCGCTTACCATTTAGCGCGCGGACACGTTGCTCTCAGGAATCGCGGCTGGAACGCTCGCCTGCGCTGGTTTGGTGCAACTGCCGTCGCAGGTGTTTTGGGTTTTTCCACTTATCTGATGTGGAGTTGGCACATGGCCACGGCGCTCGCGGGCGTCAAGAATAAGTTCGATGTGGGCGATGCTGCTCACGCGGCGGTGGTCGGCGGTAAGAATACTGCCCAGATCGCGCAGGTCGTCTCGACGTTTTTTGCGACCTCCATCGATTTAACTACCAGGCCTGCGCTCGGTTTCCTGCTCGGCAACTTGGCTGTTGTCGCATTGCTAGCGGCTGCTCGGGGGCGCTTTGGGCATCAGTTGACACATGTGCGCCGCGCACTGGTTGCGCTTGATTTCATGACAATTGTTTACTATGTGGGTATTCTCGCCATGTACATTTTCTCGATGCCAATGGACGAGGCCTTGAGGCTTGCTGGATTCGATCGTTATGCTTGCAGCATCATTGCATTGTTTGTCGGTGGCCTGGCGATGGCAGTTACCGTTGAGCTTGAGGGGCAGATGAAATTCCGGTCCGATGGTTCCCCCTGCCATGCAACGCCGTTACATAAGCGGCGATACCAACAGGTTGTAATGGGCTGCATCGCCTTGTCGCTTGGCCTTTTGACGAGTGAATACAACGGCATGCTATTCAATGCAAAGACATACGACACTTCGCTTCCGGCGACGGTCCGAGATGTCGTCGGTGATCGCTGGCCGGCATCGGGTAAAGAAGACGGTACTCGTTATTTGCTGTTCGGTTCCGATCGCGATGGGCTTATGACTTCGTACTACTTCACGTATGTGGCTCGATATTATTTGTTTGCCCCGCATTCCGATGCCATATGCGCGTTCTATGAGCCCAATATGGATAACCTTCTGTCGGGTTATGACAAGCTCATCGTAATCGAGTCCAATTCTGCGGAGATGGGTCTACTTAAAAAGCATTATGGCGTTACAGGCAAGGTCGGCGTCTATCGTATCGAGAAAAATAGCACCAGGGTAAACCTTATTGCTGAGTGAGGCAGCGAGATGAGCTCTATGATCATGATTTCACCCATTCCGGATAGGTTGCCTTGTACCAATGTGGTGGGGAGATGTGGCGTTTCCGCAGATAAAACCGACCAAAATTAACCTGTCCCTTTTTGGTAGGTGGAGAATGGGGTAAAGTAAGTGATGGTTAACTAGAGGAGGCTTGCTATGGCACCTATCGATATTGTTGTACTGGCTGTTATCGGCATTGCGTTTGCCGCCGTGTGCGTGCGCATCTACCGCAAGGGCACCTGCGCCGACTGCGCTCAGGGTGGCGTTTGCACGGGGCATTGCTCCAACAAAAAGACGTGCGCTGCACTTAAGGGCGTAGACAAAATCGCCGAAGACTTGGGTCGCGGTATCAAATAAGGTCCGGACATCCAAGCGCTCCGCGGGCATCCGTTCGCGGGGCGCTTTGTGCATTTGAGGGAGAGCACGGCGAGCCGAAGAGTATTTTTGGGGTATCGTTAACTGGACTATTAATTGGCAACTTATCTATAACGGAGTAACCGCATGAGCGCTCGCGTAACCATGAAGGACATAGCCGCCGAGCTTGGCGTTTCCATCAATACCGTGCACAAGGCTCTGACGGGAAAGGCCGGCGTGAGCGAATCCGTGCGCGCCAAGGTGAACGCTAAGGCCGAGGCCATGGGCTATCACCGCAACACAAGTGCCTCAAGCCTGCGCCGCAAGGATATCAATCTGGTGTTTTGCCTGCCCCGCGCATCGCGCGAGGGAGCGTACTTTTTCCGTTACCTGTGGGAAGGCTGCAATCGCTTTGAACAGGAGGTCATCGACCGGGGCATTACGGTTGAGCGCGTTGAATTTGGCGTGGGCGGCTACGCTGATGCACTCGAGCAAATCGACGAGCGTCTGCAGGTGGGCGAAAAGATTGATGGCTTGCTCGCCTATGCGCCGGGCGACGATCGTGCGACTGAGCTTTTGGGGCAGATCGCCGAGGCGGGCGTGACGATTGAGCTTGTCGACGGCGACCGTCCGCATTTGAATCGTTTGGGTGCGAGCTTGGCCGATTATTCGACGGCAGGCAGCCTTATGGCCGAGCAGGCGGCAAACCTGGTCCATGCTTCTGGGGCCGACGCCCGCGTGCTCCTTTTGACAGGCGACCCATATACCGATTCGCACTATCTAACCGCCCGCGCCTTCCACAATTACCTGCGCGAACGTGATATTCCATGGCAGGTTGAGGATCTTGCAGGTGCCCATGCACAAGTCAAACAACTCGAGCATGAGCTCGAAAAGCGCTTGAGTGCGCCGGACGCCCCTGAACTTATCTGTAGCGTTTTTGCCGTTGGTTCCGAAGTGGTTGCCGACGCGCTCGTCTCGACCGGCAAGGCCGGTCAGGTCATGGTGATCGGCAACGACCTGTTTCCCGAAAGTGCTTTGGCCTTGCGCCGCGGTATCTTTACCAATATTGTCTATAAGGACCCGACGAGCCTGGCGTATCGCGGCGCTAAGACGCTGGGCGATTATCTGCTGTGGGGAAGGACCCCGACGGTGCCCGTCCAGAAGGGCGCCGTCGAGATGGTATTTGCCAGCAATGTCGACCGCTACTGCGAACTTGCGGGTATTTAGTCGATTGAGCAGGTACCCCCTCTTGCGACGTGCAATTTTGGGAGTATTCAGCATTGGCATGCCTTGAATGAGGTGCAGAACGACTGTTTTAAGTGCCCCCGATGGCGTAATTTGGTAGCGCACAGAGATGTGGTGTAAGAGGCGGGGCATGCCCCGCCTCCGCCCTTTCTTGAAAGGGAGGGGACACCGCCTAGAATTCGTCGTTGGAGTAATGAAGGTGACGAATGGAAGGAAAGGCGATGCCCCAAGAAG
>JAUMSH010000084.1 GCA_031292915.1 Collinsella sp. | reverse complement strand
GAGGCGCCGCGCGCTCGGGCGGCGCGCCAGGGAGATAGTGGACGAGATAGTCGAGAAGCGCGGCCTCAAGAAGGAGTAACATCGGGGCTTGCAGCGACGGACCTCAGGACACTCTTACACCACGTCTGCGCGCGCCACCCGCTCCGCCGCCTCAATCACGTGTTTGGCGAGAATCGCGGTGGTCACAGCCCCCACGCCGCCCGGCACGGGCGTGATGGCGTTAACGACCGGCTCCGCAGCATCAAAATCGATGTCCCCGACCAGCTTGCCAGCAGCCTCGTCCCAGTTAATGCCAACATCAATGATCGTCTGGCCCTCGCGAACGGCATCCGCGCCAATCGTGCTCGCGCGTCCAACGGCCGCAACAACGATATCGGCAGAACGGCACTCGGCAGCAAGATCGCGTGTATGCGTATGGCACGTCGTCACCGTGGCATTGCGAGCCGTAAGTGCGGCGGCAACGGGACGCCCGATCACCAGCGAGCGCCCGACCACAGCAACCTTAGCTCCATCCAGCTCAACGCCGTAATGATCCAGCAAAGCCAGCACGGCTTCGGCTGTGCAGGGGGCAAAACCCTCGCCGCGCCCCGAAAGCGTGGTGAGCAGCGAAGCCGGCGTCATGGAGTCAACGTCCTTGGCGGGATCGAGCGCTGCGGCGACGGCGTTCTCGTCAAGGCCGGCGGGCAGCGGGCGGAACATCAAACAGCCATGAACAGCCGAATCGGTATTGATGTCCTCGATGGCCGTCAACAGCTCGTCCTGCGAAACATCGGCAGAAAGCAAAACGCGACGAGCCTCAATCCCCACTTTTTCGCAGCGCTTGAGCGCACCGCGCTCGTAGGATAGGTCGTCCTCGCGTTCACCTACACGCACGATAGCCAACGTCGGAACAACGCCCCGCTCGCGCAGGGCTGCGCAGCGAGCAGCAAGTTCCTCAGTCAAAGCGCGAGCAACGGGAGCACCCTTCAGCAGTTCAGCCATGGCTATCCTCTCTTCCTTGCAGCGTCGGAGGCGCGGCGCGCCAGCGCATCGGCGCGCGGCAACCATGTGTCGAGCAACTCATCACACGCCGTCTCGAGCTCCTTAGCACGAGCGCGATCCTTCATAGACGTGGTGTTCGCAAAGAGCGTCAAGCTCGCGCCCTGCATAGCGGCACGGCAGAACACGGCGCCGCACGCCACATCGGACAGCAGTTGACGCGAACCCTTGTCGGCCATGTCCTCGAGCAGCGCCAGCGCACGCCCGCAGGCATCCATAATGCGATACGGCGGCAGAGCGGCCACATGCAGCGCATCCTGAATCGCGGTCGCTCGAGTCGGATCGTCACGCGGAATACCGTACGCCGCGGACACCTGGCCGTACGCACGAACGTCCTCGGCGACCAGACCCACAAGTTCCTGCGCCAACTCATCCGCCTGGGCAAACGCGCGCGTCAGATCGTCTGCGCGATCGGCAAGCGCAGGGTTTGTCGCCCCATAGCGAGCAACCATCCCGCAAAGCGAGGCGCCCAGTGCACCTACAAAGGCGCTCGCGCTACCGCCGCCGGGAACCGGCTCGCGTGCGGCAAGCGCCTCGGCAAACTCTCGACATGTTTTATCCATCATCTCTTGGCTCATACGCACGCACCTTCAAGTCATATACATCGGTCGGGTGGCAACCGCCGACCGACCGCATCAATCACATAATGGTGCTAAGTCTAGCCCATAAGTACATGAGCGTCAGCGCACCTGGCCATCGCGGATTTCTATGACGAACGATAGGCCTCGGCACCGCAAACATGGGACACATGGCCCACCTTTCGAGACTTCCGGACGTCAAAAACTGAGGCATATCTATAAACAAGGAACCTGTTGGGGCAACGCCCACGCACGCGCGCCCCATTAAATCAACGGGCACCTCACCCCGGGGAGGGCCGACAGCATCGGCCCTCCCCTCTTTTGCGACCGCACATATTGCCACTTGTCGGCGCAATTCCAGCCCCCAGAATGGGACACATGGCCCACCCTAGCGAGCCGTCCGCGCGTACAGTAAAGGCAGGTAATCCATGGGCGGTTACAGATCGAGGAGGACACGACCATGAAAAAGAAGGCCTTTGCGATTCTCACCCTCTGCATCAGTCTCTTTGCCGCGGTTGCCCTGGTGGGTTGTGGCGGAAACGGCGACGCTACCGGCAGTGGCGGTGACGGCGGCGCGGAAAAGCCAGCCGTGGATATGAGGACCGACTTCATTTGGTTTAAGGTCGAAGTCCCCGAGGGCGTCGAAATCACGGACGTCGCAGGCGATACCGCCGACAGGGCCCAGTTTAAGTTCACCGAGAGCGAGCATGCCAGCGACCGCTTCATCCCCGTCTTCGATCCTGACAAGAACGCCGATGAACTGTTTGACTACGAGGCAAAGTGGAAGGCCAACTCCGGATGGACCGAGAGCGATCCCGTTAAGTACAACGGCAAGACCTGGCGCAGCGCCTACTTTACGCACTCGGGCGGCGTGACGACCGAGTACTTCACTGACGTTGACGGCGGCAGTGTGTACGTACGTATCGACAATGTCGAGGAGCACAAGGACGCCGTCGAGACCATGATGAAGTCTCTGGAGTTTGCCGACGACATCGCCAAGGCCAAGACCGAGGCCATGGACGTCAAGCTCGAGGATATCGAGATCAAGCGCTAAGCGACTGGCGAGCACAACGGGAAACACGGACGCAGTGCAAACAAGCGACGGTATCCCAGCGCTTCGTACCCAGGGAGGGCCGGTAAGCCGACCCTCCCCATTCTTATGCCGGTAGCCGACGAACGCAGGATGCCGGGCTCCAAAACCATCCCAGACGTGATAACAGCACAAATAGACAAGTGCCCCAACACGTCCGCCCGCCGATTTATAGCGCCGCGCAGGCAATTTAAACCGGCGTCTTTAAACATCTGGGCAGTATAGTGACCAAAACATGTGCATAACCGCACCCTGCGAACGGAGGAGATATGACCGAACACCATGCCATCAGCCGCCGAGCGTTTACGCTGGGCCTAGGGCTTGCGGCGTTGTCACCACTTGCAAGCCTGCCTGAAACCGCAGCGCCGGGCATTCCCCTGCGAACGGCATTTGCAGACAACACACCCGCACCGTCGGACAGCCTCGACAATTTCGTCATTCGCCTTCGCCCCGCGGGCTATTTTCGCACCGCGAGCGTCAACCAAGACGGCACCGTTCGCGGCAACGTCTGCCACCTGTTTAACGACGGCACGTCCAGCAAGCTCATCCTTGAGAACGTAACGACCAAGAATGACGATACAAACTGGTATGCTATCCGCACCTTGCTCAATTTCGAAGAGCATAAAAAGACGGGCTACAGCATTTGGTCGGTCGACGACGACTCGGACAAAGATGGAAAGGTCATCCACGTATGGGGCGGCGAGTATGACAACAAGCCCAGCCGCGCTTTTGCGTTCGAACGTCAATCAAACGGAACCTATATCATTCGAGACCGCACGGTCGAGAAAGAAACCGAGAAAAAAGACATTAAGTACCTGGCAATAGAATCGGACGGCAAAGACCAGGACAACAATAAGATCTGCCATAAGAGTAAGAGCATTCCGTGGGAGCTAGAACTTGTCGGTTACGACATGGGCAAGATCAATACCACAGTTAGAAGTATCGACTGGACCACGTATAGCAGCTACGTCGACGGACCATGCTGGATGAAATACGTCGACGACAACAAGTACCTCGACGAGCTGAGTATCCCGGGCACGCATGATTCGGGCACCTGCAGCGTGGACAACGACACCGAGCCCCAATCCTCACAAGCAAAGTGCCAGCAGGATTACATCCCGACGCAGTTGCTCGAAGGCATTCGCTATTTTGATATCCGACTCGGAAGGAACGACGAGAACGGCGACCCCGGTATCGACCATGGAAGATGCTACCTGCTCAAAAAAGACGGGGGCTTTATGCATCTCTCCGATGTCATCGGTTACTTCAAAACATTTTTGAACGAAAACCCGTCAGAAGCGCTCATCATGCTTGCGTCACGAGGCAACGACGAGGCTACCGACGAAAGCGTTACGACGGCTTTCGCCAAGGTTATGCACGATAATCCCGATCTGTTCTACACGTCGAGCCGAATCCCCACACTGAACGAGGTGCGCGGAAAGATCGTCCTGCTGCGTCGATTTGTACTCGCCGGCAACAGCGTAAGCAGCCACACGTGGGGCCTCGATCTCACCCAATGGGACGACAAAATCAAGGCGCATTCCGGGCAGTCGATGTGCCTCGTCCAAGACGCGCGAGGCTTTGAGACTACGGGCAATGCGGGCGACAAAGAGCCCTATTGCACCAAGGTATACGCCCAGGACCATTTTGAATGCACCGGAACCGACAAGATTAGCTGGGTCGATATGGCGCTGCGAGAGACGACCAATCTCACGCGCAACAAGGTGGACGTCGAGGACAATGATGGCGCCAAGGTGCAAGTCCTGGAACGCTGCTGGTCTATCAACTACACCAGTTGCACGAATTACAAACAAGGAAGCAATCCTTTTACCGCGGCGCGAGTGGTCAACGAGCATCTGTACAAGAGCCAGTACATCAATCCCAGCGGCAGCGATAAAACAAAGTCAGATTGCCTCAAGCACGTTGGCATTATCGCGTCCGACTTTGTCGATTCGGCACTGGCCCGGAGCATCTACCAACGCAATTACGACGCGAAGCACAAGCCAACAGTTTCATGCTGCCTCCCGGACCGCATGCACATGACGTATGGAGACTCGCTGAGCGATGCCTCGCTCCAAGATGGCAAGACCGTTGGCGAGGGCCATTTCCGCCTTGTCGACAGCAGCAACGTACTCAACGTGGCCGCTTCTGGCAGCGCGTTTGCCATCGAATACGTGGATGTCGACGCCCTGGGCAACGAGACCGTTACGGGGCTGCAGGGCTCTGTGCCCATCGATATCGATCGACGCGCGCTGACGCCCCATTTTGAGGGACTCGAAGGCCTTAAGGCCGGCGAAGACGTGCGCGCCAAGATTGCGGCATCACTCGAGGGCAAGCTCGAAACCGATGCCTGCACGGCCCAGCTCGAGTTTGTGCACGACGCGAACGGCGCTCCGGGCACGGCAATGGCCGAGGGCGAAACATTTGCCGCAGGGACGTACTGGGTGCGCGCGAAAGACCTTTTGGGCGACGCGGCACAGAACTACATGCTCGCCAGCGATGGAGCCGTAAGCTTTACCGTAGCGGCCTCGGGCAGTGCAGGCGGCACCGGCAGCGGCACGGGTTCCAACGCAGACGGCGCCGACAAGAACGGCGGCGGCAACAAGAGCAAGGACTCGGGCGGAAAACTCGCCGACACAGGCGACGGCTCTGGCATCGCCGCCGGGCTCGCCGCTGCCGCCGTGGCGACGACGGTCGCCGGCGCGGCGATGCTTGCCAATGCCCGCAACAATACCGAGGACGCTAACGAATAGGCAAGCCAGTCTTTTGGGCGCATTAACTCAATCGGGGCGCAGAACACCGTTCTGTGCCCCGATTTTTACCTTGGCCCGAACGCCGCTATCGGCTACATCACCATGTTCAGCGCGTTAACAAACTCCTGGGCCTTCGCACGGCTGTTCAGGCTAAAGACGCAAGCGGTCAACAGACGATTGCGCAGAAAAACATCGCGGCCTTTGATTCTATTGACGCCCGTAATGTCCTTAAGATAAACAATCTCGGTGTGCTTGCCGCCAAAAGTGCCCTTCTTGAGTACCTCAATGCGGTTAGGGTAGATCTTGACGTCTTTATACCTACCCGAACCTTTGTCCTGGAATAGCAGCGTGTTGTTGTCCATACGCGTCACTCCCGCGAGGTTCGCTAAAACTGCCTCTATGGCCACATTTTAGTCACCGCAAGGCTCCCATGCGAAGGTGCCAGACAGCAAAGCAATTCGTGTCCGCGCGAGGCTTTAAACTAAATGCGATAAAGATGCATTCCACAAGAGGAAAGTGGGGCGACAGTGATGGGCGAACTGGTAAACCGTGGAGAATCGGCAATCGTGCCCGAAGGTTTTTACAAGCAGGTTTCCTCGATTCTCAACGCCGCTCGCGACAAGGCCTATACCGCCGTTAACTTTGCGATGGTTGAGGCATATTGGGAGATCGGCAAGAGTATTGTTGATGAACAGGGCGGAGAGGAGCGCGCCAAGTATGGCGATGCACTGATCGACGAACTTGCCGTTAGATTGACTAAGGATTTTGGCAGAGGCTTCAACGCCAGAAGCTTAAGATACATGCGTCAGTTTTATCTTGCGTTCCCAATCCGGAACGCGCTGCGTTCCGAATTGAATTGGACACATTACCGCAGGTTATCGCGTATAACCGACCCTGATGCTCGAACATGGTACATGAACGAATGTGCCGATTCTCGCTGGAGCACGCGTCAGCTCGAACGCCAGATCAACACCATGTTCCGCGAGCGCCTACTTGCCAGCAAAGACAAAGAGGCCGTCACCCAGGAAATCCAAAAGAGCGCCCCGACCCATCGCCCCGAGGATATCATCCGCGACCCATATGTACTGGAGTTTTTAGGTTTCTCGGACGATGCTGCGTTTCGCGAGAGCGATCTAGAGCAGGCGCTCATCACGCATCTTCAGAAGTTCCTGCTGGAGCTTGGCCGTGGCTTCGCTTTCGAGGCGCGCCAAAAGCGCATCACCTTTGATGGGCGCCATTTCTATATTGACCTTGTTTTTTACAACTATCTGATGCGCTGCTTCGTGCTCATCGACCTTAAGACGGACGATCTTACGCATCAGGACCTGGGCCAGATGCAAATGTATGTGAACTACTACACGCGCGAGCTCATGAACGAAGGCGACAATCCGCCCATAGGCATCGTGCTCTGCGCGGACAAAAGCGATTCGATCGTCGAGTACACGCTGCCCGAAGACAACGACCAAGTGTTTGCCGCCAAATACCTGCCGTATCTTCCAAGTAAGGAAGAGTTGGCACGCGAACTGAGTGCCGAGTACCGCGCCATCAACGAAGCGACTAATGGCGAAACGCAAGGGTAGCAGCACGTTGCGACCGAAACCATCGCAGCCGTCGCAGGCGCACTCGCGGTTGCGACGGCTGCTACGAAACAATACCGGTCATGGACGCCGGCAACGACATTCTAGTCGTGGCTGGCGAGCGTGACCTGACAGGCAAAGACGCGGCCTTCGTCTGATGTGGCTCCATTGGCTGCCACAGAAAAGGGCCGGTTGCAGCCGACCCTTTAAGACGATAGCACCTGCGTTGCCCGCGCTTCCAAAGTTGACCGACTGAGGAGCGGGTTCCGCGGCACATTTTGATTTTACCCGGTGGGGCGGCTCTTTTGCAGCCGTTCCACCGTTTATTTATATCTGGCACCCTCAAACAATCAGACGGCAGCCCGCACTCCTGAGAGCCGCCCCATACCCCCGGCCATCACGTTACGGTGCCAACCGGCACCGCTCCCCTACTTCCCAAATAGCGCACCCAGCAGGCCGCGGCGTTTGGGCTTCTCCTCTCGGCAGGAGCCCTCGGCCACCGCTGCAACCTGGCGCGGTTGCTCGCCGCCTCCACGGCGCACGATCTGGTATAGGAACGGAGATTTAACATATTTGACCTCGATGGGCGTGGCGTGTACGGTGCTCTCACCGGACAAATGCAGGCTCGGGCTGAGCGGCGCCACGATATGCGTTTCGCGCTTGTCGCCAAACACCACCGCGGCCGCGCGACCCGTCTGGCCGTTCACGGCGATGCGCACTTGCTCGCCGTCGCGGCTATCCGACGCCGGGCGATCGACAAAGTAGACCGGTACCATCACCAGGCCGTCCTTGTGCTTGCGAGCCTTGCGCGCCCACGTGCGAATGCTCTTTTTATTGAGCCCCAGGGTCGCCTCGGCATCGTTGCCGGCAATATCGAGCGCCAGCTTATCAATGACCACCTGATCCTTGGTGGACGCATCGACGGAAACGACGCGGAAGTTACCTTCCTGCATGGCCGGGTCAAACGGCCCAACCTTGGCAAAGTCCCATGGCTCCAAAATGCCCATGAGGCGAACGTCCAGGTAGTTTGCCCTGGGGTATGCCCAGTCGAGCACCTCGTAGTACACCAGGGTCTCCTTGCTCAGGCCCTTACCCGGGAAGCTCGCCATCATGCGCAGGTCCGCCAGCGCCATGGGGAAATAGAAGAGCATCATGTCGTTTTGGATCGCATCTTCCACGTCGTGCTCGGCAAAGACGTCGGGGTACTGGCACACCAGCTGCAGTGCGTTGGCACGTGCCTGCTGCGGCGAGATTTCGCAGGGAACACCCTGCCCAGGTACATACTCCGCACCAACGCCCAAGGTCAGGCGCTTGCTGAAGGTACCGGGCTTGAGTAGGTCGGCAACGCCGATCTTGTTGCCGCAGGACGGGCACTCAAACACACGCTGCGTTGACTCGCCCTCAAAGGACGCTCCGCAGAAGGGGCAAGGAATGCTCACATGCGTGGCCTCTTGGAACTCTTGCGCCGTGCCGCGATCCTCCCACAGCAGATGTTCCAGGACCGACTGATTGCGCCAGTGCGAATTGAAGAAATACCAGTCCGGGTCCTCCGGGCGCTCGAGTTGCGACACATGCGTGAGCTTGAGCAGTCCATCCACCACCGTCAACGGCGTATGGCGAATGCCCAAAGCGCTCTTGGGCTCTCCAGCGTCCGCCTGCCACGGAATGACCACACCGCAATAAGCGCACTCAAAGCTGCGCTTAGCTTGGTGTGAGTACATAGGGCCGCCGCAGTTTTGACATTTAATGGCAAACATCTCGTCCATGGAAACGTCCTCCTTTGCACAGGGGCTGTCGACATTAAGCATGTCGAGCAAACAGGCACATGCCCATACCCATGTGTCCCAAAATGGACCACCCAGGCAGACGAGAAGGCTCGCTCGTTAGCGCCGACAGACTATTGCTGCATTTTCTGAGCATCGGTGCACGGCGCCCCCGCGCGAGCTACACTATCCCCTTAAACATGATTGTGAGGACGACCGCTATGCTATTTGTAAATCGGCTGGTGCATACGCTTGTTCCCGGCAGCGAGGACGAGCCGGTCGATGCATCTTGCCGCACCAACGCGGGTTTTGCCGCAAGCCTCATCTGCATTGGCCTCAACATCACCCTGTGCCTGGCCAAGGGCATCGCGGGCCTGCTCGCCGGTTCCGTCTCCCTCATCGCCGACGCTTTCAACAACCTCTCCGATGCCTCGAGCAACATCGTGAGCCTGCTCGGGTTCCGCCTTGCCAGCCGCCCGGCAGACGAGGGCCACCCTTACGGCCACGGCCGCTACGAGTACCTGGCTGGTCTGTTTGTCGCCGTCCTGGTTTGTGCCGTCGGCATCAACCTAATCCTCGAGTCGATCACCAAGATCATCAAGCCCTCGCCCACCGTGTATTCGGCGCTCTCCATGGCTGCCCTTGTTCTGTCCATGCTCGTCAAATTCTGGATGGCAGCGTTCAACCGCACGCTGGGCGATCGCATCGACTCCGAAACGCTCATCGCCACGGCGCAGGACTCCAAAAACGACGTCATCACCTCGGGCTCGGTCTTGGTGGCGGCGCTTATTTCGCAGACGACCGGCTTTGACCTCGATGGCTGGGCAGGCCTGGGTGTGGGCATCTTCATCTGCATCAGCGGCTTGGGCCTGGTGCGCGACGCCATCAGCCCGTTGCTGGGGCAAGCGCCCGACCCCAAGCTCGTCCAGGCAATCCGCGACAAGATCATGTCCTATCCGCAGGTCTTGGGCACACATGACCTGATGGTGCACGACTACGGCCCCGGTCGTCAGTTCGCCAGCGCCCACGTGGAGATGCCTGGCGAGGGCGACGCGTTTGAGCACCACGAGATTCTGGACACCATCGAGCACGATATCAAGCGCCAGATGGGCATTGGTATCACGCTGCACTGCGACCCCATCGCCACCACCGGCGACGACCTGCGCGGCTGGGTCAAGCGCGGCGTTACGCAGATCGATCCCGCGCTCTCCATCCACGACCTGCACGAGCACGACGGGTTCGTTTCGTTTGACCTGGTGCGTCCCGACGGCTTTGACATATCCGACGAGGAGCTGCTGGAGCTTGTCACGCGCATCGTGCACGAACGCAGGCCCGATGCCTCGTGCGTCGTCACGTTTGACTCAGGCTTTAGCTCGCCCGACCGTCCGGCCGAGCAGCTGTAGCCCCACTACTCAGCCGCTAGTTTCCCTGTGCGCCCGAAATGCCGCTCTGCAGCGCGTCCCAGGCATTGGTAGCCATATCACCCAGGTTCTGAGCGGTGTCGCCCAGGTTCTGGGCCGTGTCGCCCAGCTCTTGCGCCTTGTCTCCCAGCTCTTGCGCCTTGTTGCTCAAGTCCTCCAGCGTGTTGGAGCTCGAGCTGTCGGTACCGCTTTGGCCGTCGGACGAGTTGCCCGAGCTGTTCTTGTGCGTGAGTTGAATTTCGAGGTTGCCGTTGTCGTTATAGTAGACAGAAGTAACGACCCAGTTGGCATCGACAACGGGCGTTGAGCCATCATCAGTCAGGACCACAGCATTCGAAAGATCGGCCCCGCGCGACTTGAGGAGCTTCTTGGCGTTGGACCAATACTGCCCCGGGATATCGCTCAGATCGACGGTGCTAGACGAGGCGGACTCGGTTTGCTCGGCAGCGGTATCGGCCGTTGAGCTCCCCCGCTTGTTGAGCATGCCCGACACGATGGCAAACACAACCGACAGCGCAAAGAAAATCGCCAGCACGATGAGGATCTTCTTGATCACGCTCGACGAACGCGACGGCCTCTTCTCCTCGTCTTCGCCATATTGCGGAATCGACTTGGGGTACTCGCGATACGGCTCGCGCGACTCGTAGCGAGGCTGCGCCGTGCGAGGCATATACGTCGTCTGCTGAGGCTGCGGAATGGGATTCTGCGGCAGGTTGTCATAGGGATTCGGCGTCGAGGCAGCATAAGAATCCTGCGGCGTGTAATCAAACGGATCCGGAGCTGCGTTGCCATAGGGGCCTTGCGAAGATGCAGCGTAAGAATCCCGCGCCGTGTCGCCATAGCCCATAACCCGGGTGGGCTCGGCAGAAGGCTGCGTCGCGGCGGGGTCGGCATAACCGGGGTTGGGAACAACGCGGGTCGCATCGGCGCTATCGCCAGCCTGCGCGGAACCGTAGCCGCCCATCACGGTTGTCTTGTCCTGATCCATGCAACGATTCCTTTCCGTCGCGCGTGAGCCTCAAGTTATCCATGCATTCTACCCGCGCAAAAGCCTATGATGGGCAGAGTCCGTCGGTATCTACAAGACATGCGCGGGCCTAAGGATCAAAAAGCCCCGCCGGGCCTTGTGGGCACGGCGGGGCGGGCTAGCAGCTATGGACAGCAGACTTAGAACAGGCCGGTGATGTTGCCGTCGTTGTCGACGTCGATGTTTTCGGCCGCGGGCACCTTGGGCAGGCCCGGCATGGTCAGAACACTGCCGGTCAGTGCGACCACAAAGTGGGCACCGGCGGAAACCTTAAGCTCACGCACCGTGATGCGGAAGTTCTCGGGAGCGCCCAGCGCCTTGGCGTTGTCGCTAAAGCTGTACTGCGTCTTGGCGACGCACACCGGCAGGTTGCCAAAGCCATTCTCGCGCAGCTCGGCGAGCTGGCGCTTGGCAGCCGGCGTAAAGTCGACGCCATCGGCGCGATAAACCTTGGTGGCAACGGCCTCGAGGGCATCGGCAACATCGGCGCCGTCCTCGTAGGCAAACTTGAGCTCGCTCGGCTGCTCAATCAGACGCATGACCTCATCGGCTAGGTCGAGCGCGCCCTCGCCGCCCTTGGCCCAAACCTCGGACAGCTTAACGTTGACGCCCAGCTTCTGGCACTCGGACTCGATGAGCTCGAGCTCAGCCTCGGTGTCCGTCGGGAAGCGGTTGATGGCGACCACGCAGGGCAGACCATATACGTTCTGGATGTTGTCGACGTGACGCAGCAGGTTGGGCATGCCGGCCTTGAGTGCCTCGAGGTTCTCCTCGTTGAGGTCGGCCTTGGCGACGCCACCGTTGTACTTAAGCGCTCGGGCGGTGGCGACAATCACGACGGCGCTGGGGCGAACGCCCGTCATGCGGCACTTGATGTCGAGGAACTTCTCGGCACCCAGGTCGGCACCAAAGCCGGCCTCGGTAATGGCGACATCGCCAAAGCGCATCGCCATACGCGTGGCCATGATAGAGTTGCAGCCGTGAGCAATGTTGGCGAAGGGACCGCCGTGGACAAACGCGGGCGTGCCCTCGAGCGTTTGCACCAGGTTAGGCTTGAGCGCGTCCTTAAGCAACGCGGCCATGGCACCCTGGGCCTTGAGGTCGCGGGCACGGACGGGCTCGCCGGCAAAGCTATAGCCGACGACAATCTCACCCAAGCGTTCCTTGAGGTCGTTGATGCTCGTAGACAGGCACAGGATTGCCATGACCTCGGAGGCGACGGTGATATCGAAGCCGTCCTCGCGCGGCACGCCCTGGGCCTTACCGCCAATGCCGTCGATGACGTGGCGCAGCTGACGGTCGTTCATATCGACGACGCGCTTCCAGGTGATGCGTTTAACGTCAATACCGAGCTGATTGCCCTGCTGGATGTGGTTATCAAGCATGGCGGCCAGCAGGTTGTTGGCAGCACCGATAGCGTGGAAGTCGCCGGTAAAGTGCAGGTTGATATCCTCCATGGGGATCACCTGAGCCCAGCCGCCACCGGCAGCACCGCCCTTAACGCCAAAGACAGGGCCGAGCGAAGGCTCGCGCAGGGCCACGGCACTCTTGACGCCGCGACGACGCAGGCCGTCGGCCAGACCGATGGTCGTGGTGGTCTTGCCCTCGCCCGCAGGCGTTGGGTTGATAGCGGTCACGAGGACGAGCTTGGCCTGGTGATCAGTCGGCTCGTTGAGCAGTGAATAGTCGACCTTAGCCTTGTCGAAGCCGTACGGAATAAGGTGCTTAACGTCGACGCCGGCGTTCTTGGCCACCTCGGTAATAGGCAGCGGCGTGACAGAACGTGCGATTTCGATGTCAGTAGGCATGGGCGGTCCTTTCGTTACCGAATGAGAAAAAGACCAATTCAGCATAGCACGGGCGCGCAATAGTAAAAACGCCCATAACCGATGAACGGCGATATGTTTACCCGATGCCCAGCGATAGCCCAACAGCCCGCCAAAACAAAGCGCCCTAAACGGTAGGTTCAATCCCCAGGTGCTCAAAGGTGCGAAGGGTTGCCTGACGGCCCTGCGGCGTACGAATCATCAACCCGCACTGCAGCAAATAGGGCTCATAGACATCCTCGAGCGTGCCCGGGTCCTCGCCCACCGCGCTGGCAAGGGTCGTAAGTCCCACGGCACGACCGGAGAACGTCTTGGCGAGCGTCTCCAAGATACGAATATCCATCCAGTCCAGACCGAGCTCGTCGATCTCGAAGAACTCGAGCGCCTGGCGGCAGATATCGAGCTCGATGGGGCCGTTGCCGCACACCTGTGCGTAATCGCGCACGCGCTTGAGAAGGCGGTTGGCAAGACGTGGCGTGCCGCGCGAACGCGAGCCGATCTCGAGTGCACTGGGATGATCGATCGTCACGCCCAGGATAGTCGCCGAGCGCGTCACAATCTGCGCGAGCTCCTCGACCGTGTAGTAATCCAGGCGATACGAAATGCCAAAGCGGTCGCGCAACGGGCCGGTCAACATGCCTGAGCGGGTCGTTGCCGCTACCAGCGTAAACTTGGGAATATCCAGGCGAATCGAGCGCGCCGCCGGACCCTTGCCAATCACGATATCGAGGGCAAAGTCCTCCATCGCGGGGTACAGGACCTCCTCGACCGAACGGTTGAGGCGGTGGATCTCGTCGATAAACAGCACATCACCCGGCTGCAAGTTAGTAAGGATGGCCGCCAGGTCGCCCGTGCGCGCGATGGCAGGGCCACTCGTGGTCTTGATCTGAGCGCCCAGCTCGTTGGCGATAACGGTGGCCAGCGTGGTCTTGCCCAGGCCCGGAGGACCCGAGAAAATCACGTGGTCGAGCGTCTCGCCACGGCTCTGCGCCGCTTCGATCAACACGCGCAGGCTCTGCTTGATGTGCTCCTGGCCGCAGTAGTCGTCCAGGCGCTGGGGGCGCAAAGTGCGGTCGACATCGAGGTCTTCGGGCGTTAGCTCCGAGCCCACCATGCGCTCGCCGTGCGCCATGGATGCCGCCGGCGAGTTACCGGACGTCGCCCACAGGTCCTGAGAGTCATCGGCTTCCCACATCACGCATCCATTCCGAGTCGCTTAAGCGCCGCGCCGAGCAGATCCTCGACACGCATATTCTGCCCATCATACCCGCTCAGGGCAACATCGGTCTCCTGCGGGCTAAAGCCCATGGAAAGGAGCGCCGCACGGGCATCATCGATGGCCGAGGGAGCAGCAGCGGGCACGGGCATCGCAACCTGGCCGGGAATCACGTCGACCGGGACAAAGCCCTTGTCCTTGGCAAAGGTGCTCTTGAGCTCCAGGATCAGACGCTGCGCAGTCTTTTTGCCCACACCGGGAACCTTGGCCATGCCTTTGTCATCCTCGGCCATCACCAGGGAATACAGCTGTCCCACGGTATAGGTGGAGAGCACGGCAAGCGCCAGGCGCGGACCGACACCCGACACGGACACGAGCCGGTCAAACATCGTGCGCTCATCCTTTGAGGAAAAACCGAAAAGTGTCATGGCGTCCTCGCGCACCTGCATACGCGTGTAGAGGCAGACCTCGCCACCGGGCGTCGGCAACGTGGCCGCAGTGCTGCCCGAAATGCCGAGCTCAAAGCCAACGCCCGACACATCGACGACAGCAGAGCTCATCGTGGCCTCGACAAGCGTTCCGTGGAGCTGGGAAATCATCAGTATCCGGTTCCTCTCTGTTGATAGAACTCGCCACCGGTGAGGGCGCGGGTGCGGCTGAGGTTTACGTGGCAGATGGCGCAGGCCAGGGCATCGGCGGCATGGTCGGGATGCGGGTCGTGGTCGAGCTGTGTGAGCGTGCGTACCATGTAGGCGACCTGCCGCTTGTCCGCGGCGCCGGTGCCCACCACAGCCTGTTTGATCTGCATGGGCGTGTACTCGCCAATCTCGAGCGCGCATTCCGAAAGCGCGACGAGTGCAGCACCGCGGGCATGCGCCGTGGGGATGGCCGAGCGAACGTTGGCGCCAAAGTAGATGCTCTCTACAGCAGCCGTGTCGGGTCGATAACGCTCGACGACATCCTTAAGGTCATGGGCGATATGCGACAGGCGCACCGCGAGCGGACTTCCGGCACTGGTCTCGATGCAGCCATAGGCACGGCAGCGAACCTCGCCACGCCGCTCCTCGATAATCCCCCAACCCGTATGAGCCAAACCGGGGTCAATGCCCAAGATAACCAAGTCAACCTCCCCTCGCCACAAGCACAGCGCAAGACAAGGCCCCGCGCATCATTCACGAACGTCTGTTCTAGAATAACACAATGGGGCCAAGATGCTTAGTTGAAGTATCGGGGTTGAGAGCGAATCCTATCCCATAATTAGTTCTGCGAGAAAAAGGGGAACTGCCTCGGATCCACTGGCGGGTGCGACATCGGTCCGCTCTGGGGCCCACCCTGCGAGCCGCCCTGACCGCCCATCATCTTATCGATGGCGTCCTGAACTTCGCCCTCGAACTTTTTCATTCCCTCGTGCAAACGACGCTGACCGTCCTCAGAGCGCAGCTCCTCCATTTGCTCGGGCGAAATACCCAGTAGCTCGCCCAGCACGCCCATCATCTCGTTTCGCACGCGCTCGCTCGTATCCTCGTCGGCAAAGCGGCGCACCTCGGCGCGCGCCAGCGAATCGACCGTCATACGCTCCTTGCCGTTAAGCCCCAGGTCGGACCACGCGAGCATATACGGCCAGGCACGCTCGGCAAACGAACGGGCCGAGACGATCGGCGTCGTCGGCAGCATGCGACGGGAAGCCTCACCCTGTCGAACGAGCATCAGCAGCAGCGAGCAAGCCTCGGGCTTGCCGGCGGCCATTGGGATGTCGTCGAAAGATCGATTGCGGTCCACGTGCGCCTCGAGCGCGCCATCGACCTCACCCGGCTCAAGCCCGCCGAGCAGCTGTGCCGCGCGGTCGAGCATATCAACCGGGCCGTCGAGCGTCGAGAGCGCCTGCGCCAGCACGCGCTCCATACAATCTTCCACTGCGTTGAGCGTCACGAGCTCTTGGGGCACCACGGCAGACGTGCGGTTGCGCACACGCGCCACAAACTCAAGCGTCGACAGGTACACATCGCCAAAGGGCGCAAAGTCGCCCTGGTAGCCGCCGCAAAGCGCCGGCGCCGCCAGCGCGTACTCGGTTTTGGACAGCGGGCTCAGCGCCATCGCACCCAGCTCGAGCGCCGTATCCTCCAGCATGAGGCCCAGCGTGCGCGAGCGCAGGCGCTCGGCATCGCCCGCCGACACGTCGCGATCGAGCACGCGCGCCGCATCCGGTGCATCGCGCTCGACGGTGCGAATGTGCAGACGCTCGGCGATGGCGCGGACGGCGGCACAGCGGGCAGCCTCGGCTTCTTCCTGCGCCGGCGTAAAGATACGGTTGCGCCCCAGCACCAGGCCAATCACATTGCGCGGGCCCAGAGCGTCGACGGCCAGCGCCGCCAGCAGGGACGACGGCAAGTCACCCTCGAGTGCCACCACAGCACGCGACGCACCGTGGGCTCGGGCGTTGTCGCGCACGGCGAGCACCAGCGCCTGCCACAGCCACTCCTCGGAACGGAACTCAGGCAGTTCGTGATCCTCCAGGGCATCGAGCATCACGCCGCGCTGAATCTCCTGAACCAGCAGGCTCTCCTCAAAGCACGGCGCCTGGGCCACCACGCGACCGCAGTCGTCGAGCACAAACGAACCGCCAGTATACACCGACTCGTCATAGGCACCGACCGGCGCCATGCAGGCAAACCACACGCTGCGCTTGGATGCGATCTTGCGGTAGGCGCCGCTGCGAACGGCAGCAATGGCGGCAGTCTCGCGGTCGGTCATGTCAAACGCGTTGAATTGGAAATACGCAATGAGGTCAACACCGGTCGGCAGCATCTCGAGTTCGCGGTCCAAGTCAAAAATCACGGCGATGCGCACGCCGTCCACGTCGAACACCGGCGGCGCCCAACGTGTGTCGTTGTTCTCGCCACGCTGCAGGGCAATGCTCGAACGCGCCGGCACCACATGACCGTCCTTGAGCATCATGTAGTCGAGCAGCGGCTGGCCCTCAAACGAAACCGCCGCGGGCACGATGCAGATCATGTCAAGCTCCTGGATACGCTCGGCGACACCAGTCAAACCGGCAAGCACGTCGTGCTCAAAGTCGGCAGCGCCCACCAGGCCACCGGGCATGGCGCCCATAAAGAGCGGAGCCGGAACGCACAGCACGCGCGCCCCGCGCTCGTGGGCCAGACGAGCCTGGTCCTCGATGCGGCCGCAAATGCCCTCAATATCACCCAGGCGCATATCGATCTGTGCAAGCGCGAGCTTCATGGCCCAGCCCTTTCCGTCGTAAACCATCGAAATCGTAGTAAAAGCGCCGGCCGCATAATGCAGTCGGCGCTTGCATGTGCATATGCTAGCTATGATACCCCGAGCGGGGGCGCGCTCCTAGAATGTCGCGGACCACAGCCCGTGCAGGTTGCAGTAGGCATAGACGGTACCGGTCTTGGAGCCGCCCGCGAAAAACGTCGCGGGTTTCATGCCGGGTTCAAGGTAATGAACCTCTAAGCGGCCCTCGGCCTCAAGGGCGATCCACTCAATGTAGTGCTCGGGCAGGCTGGGGTGCTCGACCGAGCCAACGCGTGCGCGAATCACGTGACCGTCACGCTCGGTCTCGACAACAGGCACGTGCTTCTCGTGCGCCGCGTCCTCAGTGTTTGCAGTCAGTTCCGTGCAACCGGCAGGGGTCGCAACGTCGTCGCCAAGGGCAGCGATGAGCTTGCCGTCGGGGTCCTTAAAGAATTTCGCCATGATGTTCTCCTTTGCTGATGTGCCAATGTTCTTGATGGTTCTTATGCCCAAAGGCAGACAAACCATCCACGGCATTGCAAATGAACACATAACGGACCAGGCAAGCGGTCGGGCCAAAATGCGTCGACCGTCCTGCCCACTCCAGCAGTCCCACCCCGCGCGCGGCTAGCGACCGTCGCCGCCCAGCAGCGCCAGAACATCTTCGCGGGTAAACAGCGCCGACGAGATGCCGTCGCCGCCGAGCACGCTGTTGACCAGGTCGCGTTTGGACTCCTGCATCTGCATAATGCGTTCCTCGATCGTGTCCTTGGCGATGAGCTTGTACACGGTCACGGTATGTTGCTGACCAATACGGTGTGCACGGTCGGTCGCTTGGTCCTGCGCCGCCACGTTCCACCACGGGTCGTAGTGGATGACCACGTCGGCAGCCGTCAGGTTAAGGCCCACGCCGCCCGCCTTGAGCGAAATCAAAAAGACCGGAACCTCGCCCGCTTGGAACTGCGCGACCATCTTGGCGCGGCTCTCCTTAGACGAAGCGCCCGTGAGCTTAAGGAAGGCGATGTCCTCCTTGGCCAGGCGCTTACCGATAATATCGAGCATACCCGTAAACTGGCTGAACAACAGGATGCGATGTCCGCCGTCGAGTGCGCCGTGCACGAGCTCCATGCACGTATCGAGTTTGGCGCTCCCCGCCTTGTAATCCTCGTAGTGCAGACGCGGGTCGCAGCAGATCTGGCGCAACTTGGTGAGCTCGGCAAGCACCTTGAGCTTGTCTTTCTTAAACTCGGATGCCTCGCGGTGCTGCACCTGCTGGGCGATGCGGTCCTGGTTTGCCAGGTAAAGCTTGCGCTGCTCGCCGGCAAGCTGCGCCATGACAGTGTCCTCGATCTTCTCGGGCAGGTCTGCCACCACGTCTTCCTTGACGCGGCGCAGCACAAACGGCGACACGAGTGCCTGCAGGCGGGCGGCGCTGTCGCCCTCGGCGTGCTCGACTGGGCTTTCGAAGCGCTTGGCAAACGACTCGCGCGTGCCAAGTAAGCCCGGCATCAAAAAGTCGAAGATGCTCCAGAGCTCGGATAGGCGGTTTTCGATGGGCGTGCCCGTCAGGGCAAAGCGCACGCCGGCAGGCAGGCGCTTTGCGGCGCGCGCCACCTGGGTGAGCGGGTTTTTAATGTACTGGGCCTCATCGAGCACCACGCGGGCAAAGTCCTGCTCGACGTACTCGTCGATATCGCGCCGCATAAGGTCATACGACGTCACGACCACGTTATGCTCGGCCACGCCGGCGATCTGCACGCGGCGCTGCGCCTTGGCGCCCACAATGGCGCACACATCGAGCGACGGGGCGAAGCGCTCCAGCTCGGCGGTCCAGTTGTACACAAGCGACGCGGGACACACCACAAGCGTGGGTTTAGTGTCCCCCGCCTCCACGCGCGCCAGGATATGCGCGATCATCTGGAGCGTTTTGCCCAGGCCCATATCGTCGGCCAAGATGCCGCCAAGGCCCAGGTGTTCGAGCGAGCCAAGCCACTGGTAGCCGTCGACCTGGTAGCCGCGCATCGTTGCCTTGAGCGAGACCGGCACCGTAAAGTCCATCTTGCCGAGCGTGTCCAGACGCTCGACGGTACGGCGGAACGCAGCGTCGCGATCGGCCTCGAGCGCGGGCGTGCGCGCGAGCATGCTATCGACGAACAGGGTGCTCGATGCGGAAAGCGACACGCCGTCGAGCAGGTCGACGGCATCGACGCCCAGGTCCTCGGCGAGGCCAAACGCGGCTCGAGCGCCCTCGTCCAGGCGAATGATGTCGCCGGACGTAAGGCGCGCAAACGTTTGATGGCGCTTGTAGGAGTCGAGGTAGATGGCAAGATCTGCCGCCGAAAGACCGCTCGCGCCCAGTTCAACATCGAGCAGGTTGCTCTTGACGGTGGCACGCACCGAAAGCTTGGGCGCAGGGCGCACCGAGATCTGGCGTAGACGGTCGCTGAGCATGACCTCGCCCAGCTCGGACAGGGCAGACAGGCCCTCGGTCAGCAAGCAGAACAGGCTCTCGTCGTCGCGCTCCTCAAACGCCAGGCCGCCCTCGTAAAAGTCGAAATACAGGGCCGCCGTGTCCATAACGCGAAACTCCGCCACCTCGTCGCGAGGGGGCACGCCCGGGCGCTGTTCTTCGAAGGGGCTTCCCGGAGCACCCAGGCTAAAGAGATCTGCCGACCAGTCGCCGTAGGAAACCGTAATCTTGCAGGTCACGAGCCCGTCGTCGACACCGATTGCCATGGCAAAGCTCGGCTCGGGCGCCACGGTGTCGAGCACGGCGGGCGCGGTAAGGTCGGTGTAGTCGCGCAAAATGGGCAGCGCCATACGACAGAACTCCCCCACCTGGTCGACAGCGATATGGATCGGCGTGCGACAGGGCAGTAAGCGCGATAGGAACGGCGCCGCATGCTGGGCAAACGCTACATCGGCGCGGCGCGCACGGCGGGTGTCGACCAGATAGGCAACGTCGCCCGAAGCAAAGCAGTATGCATCGGCCGGCAGGCGTAGATCGTAGCTGCCGCCAGCCGCCGGCGCGATTTTGGCGGCAAGGAGCGGTGGGCGCTTAGACAGAGCCTCGTCCTCCCCTTCCGGAGGCATCTCAACCGCCACGTCATAGGTGCGATGCGTCGTCGTCCCCCGCGACCAGGCGGGCTCAAAAGAGATGGTCTGACCGCGCAACAGGTCCAGCACATATACGATGCTATGCTCGGACAGCGGCAACTGACGCTCGGCGACAAAACCGCTGCGGGCAAAGTCGTACGACGCCGAACGCGAGCTTGTGATGTCATCGAGATAGGCAACTGTCGTCACGACAAGGTTGAGCAGCTTTGTCGACACGTCCTCGAAGGCTTCGGGCGTATGGACAAACGTGAGCTTCTTGCCGTACGAGAAGGTGCCGCCTCGGACATAGGCGTCGGCCATGCCGTCGATATCCTTGACCACGTAGGAGACCGATCCACAACGAATGCGAAGCTCGAGCGCCCAGCTAAAGCGGTCGGCAAACAGTGGATTGTAGTACGGCACCAACGAGGGCTCCAACACCGCCTTGGGGGCATCGGGATCCACACTGCCAGCGAGCTTGCGGCGCATGCTCGCCAGCTCATCCATGCGTGCGTCCGAAAGATCGGAGAGCGCCGCCATGAGGCTGGGACTCGTGGGGACGGGCGCCGGAAAGGGAAAGTTGGGATTGACGGCCGGCGCTTTGAGCGCGGTGCGCGCGGGCTGTTTCGGCTGCGCCGTAAACGTGCGGACCGGCGTGCGCAAACCTTCGACGGGCTCGGCGCCGCTGGCATCCAAATACGCCAGAGCCGTGGCAATAGCGTGCTTGCACATACCGGGGTAACGATAGGCGGCGGGGCAATCGCAGTCGTAGTCGATCACCTCGTGCTCGTCCATGTCGAGCGCCACGTGCGTCTTGTACAGGTCGCCGCGCGAACCGCGCACCGAGCCCTCAACCGTCACGTTTTTGGAGAAGCGCGAGCCGCTGTCCTCGATCGACAGCACGGCGCCGTTGAGCATGAGCGAACGCCCCTTCATAAAGGTGCCGCTCAGCGCCGCCTCTTTGCGAAGCGCCTGCACAAACGTCCCCTGCGTCATCACTTCCTCCAATCTCACCCGGGGTAGCTTAGATAACCGTCACGCGGCCTTGGTTGCCGACGATGGCCTTTGCCTCTGCCAACAGCGGAATCGAGCGTGCGTTGACCTTGGCCGGCACCTCGGCACGCAGCACACGCCCGTCCACCTGCTCGATAAAGATCTCCACGCGGTCGCCGCCCGGGTTGGCGGTAAGCACCGTGGCAAGACGCGCCATATTGCCCTGGCTAAAGCGGCTGTTGGGCACCATGACCTCAAACACCTTGGGCTTGTTGTTCTCCTCGTTGAGCTCCAGCGGCACGATCTCCTGCGCGATGATCTGGTCGCCGCGGTCCGAGCGCTCGAGCTTGCCCTTAATGCGCACAAACGCATCGGACAGCTGCGCGCCGGTCTCGGGATCGACCTCGCCGTACAGGTACCCCTCGGCCTCCTTGTAGGTCTTGGGGAACACCACGACCGTGGCCTCGCCTTCCATGTCCTCGAGCTGCACAATACCCATGGGGTCGCCGTTTTTGGTTACGCGCTTGGACACGCTCGAGACCATACCGGCCCACCACAGCGCCTTGCCCTCGGGAATCTCCTGGTTGATGGTACCGCCCGTGGGGTTTTGCACCTCGTAGCCGGTATCGATCTGCGAGAACGAGAAGTCGCGCGCCTTGGCTAGCGCATACTCAAACGGGCGCAGCGGGTGGTCCGAGACATAGATGCCCAGAACCTCCTTCTCCTGGCTCAGCTTAAGGTGGCGGTCCCACTCCTGGCCGTCCGGATCGGGCACGCTCACCTCAAAGCCCGAGCCCTCAACGTCGCCAAACATGTCGAAGAACGACGTCTGGCCGCTCGCACGATCCTTCTGGCGCTTTACCGCGGCATCGATGATGTTCTCAGGGTTGTTCTTATCCACAAAGTGCATCATCTGGCGACGCGGATACCCCGTGGAGTCGAAGGCGCCTGCCTTGATCAGCGATTCGATCACACGGCGGTTGGCCTGGCTCGAGTCCACGCGCTCGACAAAGTCGTGCAGCGTCTTAAACGGACCGCCCGCCTCGCGCTCGGCGATAATCGCCTGCGCCACGCCGGTGCCCACGCCGCGGATGCCGGCCAGACCAAAGCGCACGCCCTCCTTGGTAGCCGTGAACTCGGTACCGGACTCGTTGACATCTGGCGACAGCACGGGGATGCCGTCGTGGCGGCACGCCGAGACGTAGTGAACGATCTTGTCGGTCTTGCCCGTATAGGACGTCAGAACGGCCGCCATGTACTCGTGCGGATAGTGCGCCTTGAGCCACGCCGTCTGCATAACCAGGATGGCGTAGCCGGCGGAGTGCGACTTGTTAAAGGCGTAGGACGCGAACTCAAGAACATCGTCCCAAATCTTCTGGGCGACCTCGCGCGTGTAGTTGTTCTTGATGGCGCCGTTCATCCAGTGGTCGTAGGTGGTCTCGTCCGAGCCATCCTCCCAGTGGAGCACCGTCGACGTGAGCAGCTTGATCTTTTTCTTAGCCACGGGCTTACGGATACGCGAGTCCGATTCGCCCTTGGAGAAGCCGCACATCTCGACGGAGATGAGCATAACCTGCTCCTGGTAGACCATGGTGCCGTAGGTTTCGCCCAGGATGTCGTCCAGACGGTCGTCGTAGGAGACGGCCGGTTCCTTGCCGTTCATGCGGTTGATGTAGGACGAGACCATGCCGGCGCCCAGCGGGCCCGGGCGGTACAGGGCGATCAATGCCACGACATGCTTGTACTCGGTGGGCTTCATGTTCTTGATCGTGGCCGTCATGCCGGCGGACTCGACCTGGAAGACGCCGGCGGTGTGACCGGAGCCCATGAGCTTAAAGATCTCGGGGTCGTCAAAGGGAATCTCTTCCTCTTTGATGTCGATGCCGAAGTTCTTTTTGATGTTGGCCTTGGCCTTAGAGATAACCGTCAGCGTGCGCAGGCCCAGGAAGTCCATCTTGAGCAGGCCCATGTCGGCAACGGTATGGCCCTCGTACTGGGTAATCTCGACGCCGCCCTTGGTATCGAGCTTGGTGGGCACATGCTCGTTGACGGGATCGCGGCAGATCAGAACGGCGCACGCGTGCACACCCTCGCCACGGGTGAGGCCCTCGATCGAGAGCGCCGTGTCGATGATGCGGCGGGCGTCGTCATCCTTTTTATAGGCCTCGGCAAAGTCGGGGTTAAACAGATCCTCTTTGCCGGGTTGCTTTTCGAGCACTTGCTTGAGCTTGACCTTGGGGTCGCTCGAGACCATCTTGGACAGGCGCTGGCCCATGTAGACCGGGTAGTCCAGGACGCGCGCGGCGTCGTTGATGGCCTGCTTGGCCTTAATGGTCGAGTAGGTAATGACGTGGGTGACCTTCTCGGGGCCATAGAGCTGGCGAACGTGCTCCACGACCTCGAGGCGCCGCTCATCGTCGAAGTCCATATCGATATCGGGCATCTCGGTACGCTGCGGGGACAGGAACCTCTCGAACATCAGGCCGTTCTCGAGCGGGTCGAACGCGGTGATGTTCATGGCGTAGGCGACGATAGCGCCGGCGGCCGAGCCACGGCCGGGGCCGACGCCGATGCCGTTGTCCTTGGCCCATTGCACGTACTCGGCAACGATCAAGAAGTAGGCGGCAAATCCCTTGTCGCAGATGACTTTGTATTCGTACTCAAAGCGCTCTTTGATGTTGACGCCGCCGATCTCGCGCGTGGCCCAGTCGTCACCATAGTGCTGGCGCAGGCCCTTCTCGCACTCGCGGCGGAACTGGCTCTCGTGCGTCTCGCCGGGATCGAGCAACGGGAAGCGCGGCAGGATGATGGAGTCCCAGTCCAGCTCAACGTAGCACTTGTCGGCGATCTCGAGCGTGTTGTCGCAGGCCTCGGGGCAATACGGGAACATCGCCCGCATCTCCTCCTCGGTCTTCATGTAAAACTCCGAGCCGGTCATGCGCATGCGGTTGGGGTCGTCGACCTTGGCGTTCATGCCAATGCACATGATGACGTCCTGCACGGGCGCGTCCTCGCGACGCAGGTAGTGGAAGTCGTTGGTGGCGATGACCTTGACGCCCACCTGCTTGGCGATGTCGATGAGCGTGCGGTCCATCTGCTCGTCGGTCAGGCCGTTGTCGGTGGTGATGCCGTGTTCCTGGATCTCGATGTAGAAGTCGCCGGGCTCGAAGGTGTCACGGAAGGTCTCGGCCCACTTGATGGCGCCCTCCATGTCACCGCGGTCGATGTACTTGGGGATGATGCCCGCGATGCAGGCGCTCGTGCAGATCATGCCCTTGGCGTGGCGGCGCAGGTTGTCGAGCGTCACGCGCGGCTTGTAGTAAAAGCCCTGCACGGCGGCCTCGGAAACCGTCTGCATCAGGTTGACGTAGCCCTCCTGGTCCTTGGCCAGAAGGATCATGTGGTAGAGCTCGGGCTTGTGGTCGCGAGCAAGGGTCTCGTCCGGCGTAAAGTAGACCTCGCAGCCAAAGATGGGCTTGATGACCAGGGGCGGCTTGAGCTCGTCGATGTTGCCCTTCTCGTCCCACATGGCCATGTCCTTCACATACTGGGCATGCTCGCGCGGGTTTTCCTCGGGATCGGGCTCCACCAGCTCGTCGCGGCGGTCCTTTTCCAGGAAGGCCTTGTCGTGGCTCCAGGTTTTGTACTCGGGCGTGTTGTGGTTGACGGCGTCGCAGGCCAGCGCCAGGTCGGGCACGCCATACATGTAGCCGTGGTCGGTAATGGCGACGGCGGGCATGCCCAGCTCTACGGCACGATTGACCATATCCTGGATACGGGTTGCGCCGTCGAGCATGGAGAAAACAGTGTGATTGTGCAGATGGACGAATGCCATGTAATGAGCTCCGATGCGGGTTCGTGATCTTAGGGTTACGATTCTACCGCACGGCACGGACGGCACCCGAACCTAGCCAAACCCACACGGCTCCTCTTGCAGTTGCGGTGAAATAGTTCCCGCTTGGGCCACCTGGGCCGCAATACAGGAACTATTCCACCGCAAGTTATCTGAGGACTAGAGGTTGTAGGTGACCACCTGAGGCTCGGCGGGTTCGACGAAGATGGCTGGATTCGCCTGCTCCACGCGAACGAACTTGACCGTCACCGTCTCAAAGCCCGCCTTGTGCAACACGTCGGCGTAGACGCGCGCCTGCAGGGCGTGCTTCTCGAGCAGCTGGTCCGGCGTCTCATCCGGCGTGCCACCCGTCTTGTAATCGATGACCAGTGCGCGTGACGGATCGGCCGGGTCGGTCGCCAAAGCGTCGATGGCGCCTTCGGCATATGCACCGTAGCGGGCGATGTCCTCGTCCTCGCAGCCCAGCGAGAAGAACGGCACCTCGGCGCGAACGCACGGCCACGCGAACAGCTCGGCACGAACCGACGACTTGAGCCAGCGCTCCAGAGCGACATCGAAGCGCTCGCGCTGTTCTGGCGTCAGGTGCCACAGGCGAGCCAGGGCGTCGGCACGCTCAGCGGGCAGCGCATCGGCACCCATCTCGATGAGCCACTGGCAGGCGGCGTGGAACGCCGAGCCCAGCGCCATGGGGTTGCCGGCGGGCTCAACGACGGCCACGTCCGCATCGGCCATCTCCGAGCCATCCGACTCTGCATCATCGCCAGCCTCGTCCATGGGCACGTGCGCCTCGGCGGCACGGTCCTCGGACTCGGCATGCAGCGCCGCGGCAATTGACGAGTAGCTGTACGAATCGCGCTCCGGATACGGGCAGGTGCCCATGCGCACGCCCACCGCCTGGGGATACACGAGCTCAAACGCATCGGGCTCGGGGTCGGCAGGACCGGGAACGGCGGCGCGGGCATCTGCACCGGCACCCTCCGGCTCCGCATCGCCGCGGACAAGCCTGCCCTCGGCATCCAGCGAAGCGTTTGCCTCAAACACCTGCTCGCCAAAGGTAAAGTCCGTGAGCGAAATGAGCTCGTAGTCGCCCGGCTGGGAGTTGTCGAACATCAGGCGGTCGCTATCGAGCTGCGGCGTGTCCAGAGCGTCGGTCGGCAAAATACGGCGCAGCACGTCGTAGGTCAGATCGGTCTCGACGTCGAAGGTCGGCGCCGTTACCTTGCCACGGCTCGCGCCGGCATCCATCGCCAAGATCACCAGCTCGCGCGCACGCGTCATGGCGACATAGAGCAAACGAGCCCGCTCTTCGAGCGAAAGCTGCAGGTCGTCGTTGCGTAGGCGGGCAAATGCCTCGGCGGGAGAACCCGTCGCACAGACGTCCTCCACGAGCTCCGGCGGCAGCCACAGCGACGTGCCCTTGCCCTTAAACGCATGCTCAAACTGCTTTTTGACGTCGTCGCCCTTCACAAAGGTACCGTCGGCAAGCTTAACGCCGTCGAAGCGTGCCGGCAGTGCCACGACCTGCGCTCCGCCCTCGACGCGACCCATCTGTGCCGCACCCGAGGACTTACGCACGCCAAAGCACTCGGCGACCGCCACGACCGGATATTCCAGACCCTTGGAGGCATGCACCGTCATGATGCGCACCGCGCCGTCGCCCTCCTCGTTGAGGGCACCCGGGGCCTCCTTGCCCGCCAAGAAGCGGTCGAAGGCCAGCGCGATGGAACGCGGAGAATTGCCGAGCTCGGCCTCTGCCTCGGCCACGGCATCGAGCGCCTTGAGCACGTTGGCGGCAATGGCCTTGCCCTCGGGACCGCGCTGCGCCAGACGCACGAACCAGCCGGAGGCATTGACCGCGTCGCGCGCGATGGCGGCGAACGAATCGCGGCCCACGCGACGAAGCGCATACCGCAGCACCTCGCGGGCGCGCGTCACAAGCGGCAAGTCTTGCAAACCCGGCACGTCGAAATCGCTCATGATGCCCATGTCGATATTCCGGCGCGAGGTCTCCCCTGTCTCGCTATCGAGCTTGGTCGCCAGCGCCAGGAACTCCTGGGCGCCGAGCGCAAACATCGGCGAGGCGAGCAGCGGCATAAGGCCCTGCGCCGTATCGGCCGGATTGGCGAGCGCACAAACCAGGACGCGCACCGTCTGCACCTCGGCTGCTTGGGCAAAGACCGAGCCGCCCGCGATGACGCAGTCGAGCCCCTGATCGCGGAAGGCCTGGGCGTAGACGTCGGCGTTGGTCATGCGGCCCAGCAGCAGTACCATGCCGCCCTGGGGCTGGCCCGCTTTGACGAGCGCTTGGAACCGCTCCGCAATCGCACGAGCTTTCGCCTGCGTTCGCTCCTGCGTGCTACCACCGGCAACGAAGACCGCCTGGCGGCGCGAAGCCTTTGCCTTGAGCTTGTCCTTGCGTTTGTCGCTCGGTTCAAGATCCAAGAACCCCTGCATCAAACCACCGGTGTCGCCGTCAAAGACGCGCGCCACGTAGCGCAGCACCTCGTCGTGGCTGCGGAAGTTGCGGACAAGCTTGACGAGCTCGCCGGCGGGGGCATCGGATGCGACAGCCGTCTCGGGCGCAGCAGAGGAGCCCACCTTGCGCTCCTGGCGGCGAAACACCTCAACCTCGGCGCCTCGGAAGCGGTAGATCGACTGCTGCGCATCGCCTACGGTGCACAGCGCGCGCTCCCCCGCGCCCGTCAGATAGCGAATCAAATCGACCTGCATCTGGTCGGTATCCTGGAACTCATCGATCATGACCATCTTAAAGCGGCCCTCGTAGGCGGCTCGGATGGCGGGATAATCGCGCAGCGCCTCGTACGCCATGCGCAACAGATCGTTATTGTCGAGCGCGGACTGGTCGGCCTTGAGCGCACGGTACTCCGCCTCTACGGCACGGGCAAGCCCCACCAGTGCATCGAGCGCCGGGCCGCCGCAGGCAAGCACGATATTGATAAACGCATCGGCTGCCTCGGCCTTGAGTAGCTCCACCTGCTCCTTAGGAAACGCCTTGCTCGCGCGCGGCATGCCGCACGACATCATGAGTCGCGCCGCATCCTCCATGGTTTTGCCGCTCGCCTCAAACGCGTCGATGGCGTCGAGTGCTGCCTGCGCTTTCTCGGTCGTGGCCTTGCTTGTGCCCAGCGCCGCACGATAAGCATCGGCAAGCGCCGAGGTGTCGGCCTGGCCGCGCGCCACGCACACATCGTCCATACCGCCCGGCAGCTGGCTCGATAGCTCCAGCAGGTCGCGCACCAGGCCTTTGATGGTGGTACCGGCGCCAAACGGCCCGCCCTCGCCCGCCATGGGATACCAAGCGTAGAGGGCCTTAAGCGAAGCGGTGAGCTCGGGCGCGGCATCGGGCGCCGTCGCGCGCCCCAGCACATGCTCAACAGCCTGATCCATAAGCTCGTCGGTATCGGTGAGCACCGTGAACTCAGGATCGATGCCCAGCTCCAGCGCGTGCGCGCGCAGGATACGCGAGCACATGCCGTGGATGGTCGAAATCCAAGCGTCGTCGACGGTCAGTGCTTCCTCGTCCATGCCCTCTTCGATAAGCGCACGGCGCACACGGTCGCGAATCTCGGCCGCGGCGTCTTTGGTAAAGGTAATGGCGAGCACCTGGTCCAGATGCTCGACAAACGGACCGGATTCGGGCGAGAGCGCGTAGACGATGCGGCGCGTGAGGGTAAAGGTCTTGCCCGAGCCGGCACCCGCCGAGACAAACAGCGGGCGGTCGAGCGTTTTGACGACTTGCAGCTGTTGCGGCATCAAAGTCGAAAAATCCATGGTCTACACGTCCCTCCTTACAAACGTTCCTTCGTGGTTATACGAGCAGCGCGCATGCGCGGCCTGCGCCGACGTCGGGTCGACAGCGGCGACGTCGCCCGCCTCGAGTTCGTGCAAGCGCTCGGCGATGCCGGCCTCCACGCGGTCGAGCAGCGCATCGAAGTCCATGTTGCCGCCCTCGCCGGGAAAGCCCTTCTTAAGGCCCGGAATGCGACCGTCGCCGCGCTCCTGCTCCAACAGCTCGGCGCTCGCGGCACCGCGCAGCGCGGGCTTGCCGCCCTTGGTCGAAAAATAGAGCGCAGCACGGGTATCTAGGCCCAGCGCCCGACGCATGGCCTGCGCGTAGATGAGTGTCTGGGTATGGGGCGGCAGCCAACGCGGGTCGTCGATGGGGGCCTCGCCCGACTCTTCGTCGCGCACCGTAGGGTCGGCGAGTTTAAACTCCTCGACACCCGAACGATGCTTGTAGTCAATCACCACGGCGCGATTCTCGGCATCCACGTCAACGCGGTCGATACGCCCGCCGAGCGGCCAACCGGCATACTCGACCTTAAGCTCATTAAAGGCGAACTCAAGGTAGCGCGGGGCAAAGGGGGCAAGCGCCTCGGACTCGTAGGCGAGCACGCCTTCCAGCTGCGGCAAGATCTCGGCCACCTGACGCTCCTCCACCGGGGAGAGCGGCACCAGCGGGCCCTCGGTACCGCGCTTGCCCGCATGCTCGGCCAAGGTCTCGGCAAAGACCTCGCGCAGCAGCTCCTGTGCGCGCGGCAAGTTCTCGGGCGTCACGCGCTCCATGCCCTCCTGGGGCAGACGGGCATGCAGATGCTCCAGCACGTCGTGGACAAAGTTGCCCTTCTCCATGTTGCCAAAGCCCGCGTCGATCGACTGGGGCTTGACGCGATACGACACGAACCAGCACAGCGGGCACGTCGAGTACGCCTCAATCTGCGAGGCGGACGTCAGACGCGGCACGAGCGGCGCGTTCTCGCCCTCGCCATCGCGGCGACGCAGGACCAAATACGGCACGGCCTCGGTACTCAGATGCTGAGGGGCTTCACAGGTCACGCGCTCGCGCTTGAGACCTTCGCCTGCCGCGGGATCGAAGTCGGCGATGATATCGCCCTCGCCTACGCACGTGGGCTTGGCAGCGCCAGCGGCCTCGGCATGTGCCCGCAGCTCGGTCCATACGGCTGCCGGGTAGCACTCGCGCGCCTGGCGATCGTGTGTCACGCGGGCGAGCGCGACCGGACCGCTCGTCGCCTGCATTGCACGGCCAAAGCGCACGCGCAGCAGGGCGGCGGGCTCCAAAGACACGCCGTCGCGGCGCAGCTCGGTCGTCAACGTGGCAAGCGGGCCCTCTTCGTGCGAAAGCGGATAGCTGTCCAGGTCGACATCGGCAAACAGCACGGCATCGTAGCCGCCAGGACGCAAAACCGACGCATCGGCAAGCGACACGAAGCGCACTTGCGCCCGTGGCGTGCGATCGACCTCGTAGGTCTCGTAATCGTAAGCGGTACTGCGCTTGTCCACCTTGGTTCGAACGCCGTCGAGAACCGGCACGGTCGCGGCCTGCGACACGTCGAGCGCGCGAGCATCATTCATAAGGATGTCGATGGCATGGCGCAGCAAGGCCGTCTCCGCCTGGCGACGGGCCTGGCCGTCAAGACCGCCTAGAGCGCGATCGGGCAGCGCCTCTGCAACGGCGAGCATGGCCTTGAGCGCCGTCACGGGTTTGTCGCGCCACAGCGCCTGAAACACGTCCGAGACCACGCACGGCACATTCTTAAACCAGTTATCGTCGTTGGCGGCCTTGCGGGCGCCCCTCACCTGGCCCTGCACGCTCTGCAGCAGGCTCTTGACGCCCGCGGTGGTCTTGCTGCGCGACAGGCGCATGTTCTTGTCGAAGCCGCGGGCGCTCGCGGCGTCAGTACCCGAAAGCGGGCTATAAATCCAGTCGGTAAGCTCTGGAGCGGGCCACCACTCGGTCTTGGAAGCGGTGCCCTCGTCGGCGGCTTTCATACGCTCGATCAGGTTGGCGAGCGCCGTAAACTGCCTGCCCGCGATGGACTGGGAAAACGCCGTGAACTCGGTCGTCTCGGACGCAATGTGACGCGCCGCCAGACGAGAGGCGAGCTCACCGAACAGCTGGGGTGCCCGAGCAGAAACAACGAGCACGCGCACGGGGTCGGCGGGCGTTGCAGTAGTTTTATCGGCCTTGGACTCCTTGTGCGATTTCACCAACTTATCGATGGCGTCCGCATAAGCATGGGCACGGGCATGGGGGCCGGCGACCTCAATAAAGGCAGGCTGAGCGGCGGTCCCGCAAGCGGCATCAGACGCGACGGCGTCCCCCTCCAGCGGCGCGGCCTCAAACAGCACGCCGCGGGCATCAAATGCCGCGGCAAGCTCCTCGCGCATCGCCGCCTGCTCGCGGGCAAGCAGCACGACGACCTCTCCCTCATTGTTCGCCACGGCAGACAGCAGCTCGAGCAGACCGTGCGTAAACGACGTGATACCGCGCACGCATACGGCGCGGGTGCACGCCGGCAGGCTATCGGCCAGGGCACCGGCCATAATGTCGGCCGCCTCACAGGGCTCGACCATATCTCGACGGTCCAAACCGCCCGCGTAGGCGCGCAAAAGCTCGAACACACGAGCCTCGGCATCGCTTTTTGGCTCCGGCTGGCAGTTGTCGCCACGGCATCGTTCGGCACCCGTCCCCGCCACACCCGGCAGCACGTCGCGGGCCATGCGCGCGAGCATGCGCACCGTGCCCTGGCTGCGCGAAAGCGGCTGCAAATCGGCATCGTCGAGACGCGTGACCATGTCCGAGAACAGCATCTGGCGCTGCAGGTTGTCGACGAAACCGCGCCCGTCGCCCAAAAGCTCCCAAAGCGAGCGAAGCCACGATGTAGGCGTCTTGTAGTCAATACCCAGCGAAATCCCGGCTTCCGCCGCATCATGACGGCACAGGTCGAGCTCGGCAAACGTTGGCGCCAGCAACACGGCACGCCCGTGGCGGGCAATAAGGTCGGCAAGCAGCGCCGACTCGGCATCGCTCAAATCCGTGCCGGCATTGGTGGTATAGATTCGAACAGACATGGTCCTCCGCTCAAACTGTTCGCAATAATCAATGTATCCATCCTACCCGCCCAAGCGGACAGATTTGCCCCACGCCAACAGATTTGATCCCTTGGGGACGGAGGAAAACGGATCATCGAGGGGGTCAGTCTAACCCGGTGATCCGTTTTCCTCCGTCCCCAGGGGATCAAAAAACCGCCCCCGGAAGAGCGGTTTTGTAAAATTCGTTTTTTGCGTGGCCTACTCGCCATCCTCCAGTTTAATGAGGATCTTGCGGTAGCCACCGTACTCGCCGTTGAGCGCCTTGGATACACGGCTCACCGTGGTGGACGAAGCGCCGGTACGCGCCTGAACCTCGACATAGGGCTCGCCCTCGTCCAGGTAACGCGCGACTTGCAGACGCTGCGATAGATCGCAAATCTCACGCGGCGTGCAGATATCGGTCAAGAACGCTTGGATATCTTTCTCGTCGTCCAAAAGGCTAAATGCGTGGACCAGCTGCTTGACATCAGGCTTGTCAAACATGTTCTCGATATTCATCGATCACCGCCAAACCCGCCAAAAGGCATCGAAGTTGATACTGACATCGGGCATCGTTCACCCGTAATATGCAATAGGGCAACGCCTGTGGCTTTTGCCCGTAGCAGTGTAGCACACCACCAAACTAAAGCGACAAGACTCTCTGCCAGCGGCGCGTTTTTCAGGACGAACGCCGTTTAGAAACCGTATGCGCACGTAAGCTCCACGAATATTTGAGACAATGGGCGCCCAAACACCGCGGCGCGCCCGCGCAACCATCCAGGTCGCCGCCGTAAGCCGCTTCACGCGACGTCAGCAATCCCGGCGCAAGAAAGGATTCACGCCATGCGCTTTATGCTTAACTGGCTCTTCACCTCGATCGCCATCGCGATCGCCACGTTCCTCGTCCCCGGTATCCAACCCTTCGGCTTTGCCGAGACCTGGGTCTGCTTTGCCTTTGTGGGACTGTTCCTGAACATTGTCGATTCGTTCGTCAAACCGTTCCTCACGGTCATCTCGCTGCCGCTCACGATCATTACGCTGGGCATTTTCCAGCTTGTCGTCAACAGCTTTATGCTTGAGCTCGCGAGTTACCTGTCGGTCAACCTGCTGGGCGTCGGCATCTCCATCGCCAGCTTTGGATCGGCCTTTATGGGCAGCATCCTGGTGTCCATCACGCGCAGCATCCTCGACAGCATCGCCGAGGACTAAAACGGCCATTCCGGCCGTGTCCGTCTCAACAGCCCAAAACGAAGGCCGCCCATCGCAAAAATGGGCGGCCTTCTTATTTTTCAAGTCTCAAAGGGCGAGAGAATCTACCATTTCCACCCCGTCCCCAAATGCAGGTGTGGGTTAGATGACGTAGTCGTAGCCATGGTTGGGAGCGACAAGTTGATCGAGCGTCACACCGTCGAGGTAGTCGTTGATGAGCTTGTCAAGGTTCTTCCACACGTCAAGCGTGGGGCACTCATCCGAACGCGAGCAGCCTTTGCAGTCGCCATCCAGGCAGGCGACCGGCGCCAGACTACCCTCGGTCAGGCGCAGGATCTCGCCCACCGTGTACTGCTCGGGCGGGCGCGTGAGCACGTAGCCACCGCCCTTGCCGCGCATGCCCGAGAGCATATTGGCGCGCACGAGCGTAGCCAAGATGTTCTCCAGATATTTCTCGGAAATCCCCTGTCGCGCTGCGATCTCTTTGAGCGGGATGCGACCGGCCGCCTGGTGCTCGGCCAGATCGACCATAACGCGCAGGGCATATCTGCCCTTAGTAGAAACCAACATGTATAGTGCTGCCTTTCGGTCATTTAGTCCGTAGAAATTCTAGCCGAAATATTGGTTTTGAAAATACCCGTTCCGGTCAAGATGATTAATCGACTCGTAATAATCTTCTATTTCCTATTGCGTTACTAGGCTTTACTGTCTACTATGCTTGCCAACAGCAAAACGAACAACCCATAAGGTTTGTGGGTTTTGCTGCTACACACACCGTAAAACCACACGGTATCCAGTCATTTGAACACTTTGGAGGTTCACCATGAGCAATGTTTACACGTCCATCGATCAGCTTATCGGCCACACTCCGCTTCTGGAGCTCACTCACTTTGAGGCCGATGAGGACCTCAAGGCCCGCGTGCTCGTCAAGCTGGAATACTTCAACCCCGCCGGCTCCGTCAAAGACCGCGTCGCCAAGAACATGATCGACGAGGCCGAGAAGGCCGGCAAGCTCGTGCGCGGCGGCGACTACACCATCATCGAGCCCACGAGTGGCAACACCGGCGTCGGCATCGCCTCGGTGGCGGCGGCTCGCGGCTACAAGGTGATCATCACCATGCCCGAGACTATGTCCGTCGAACGCCGCAAGCTTATGCAGGCATATGGCGCACAGCTCGTGCTCACCGACGGTTCCAAGGGCATGAAGGGCGCCATCGCCAAGGCCGAGGAACTGCAGAAGGAGACGCCAAACAGCATCATCGCCGGCCAGTTTGTGAACCCCGCCAACCCCGCCATCCACAAGGCCACGACCGGCCCCGAGATCTGGGATGACACCGACGGCGAGGTCGACATCTTCGTCGCCGGCGTTGGAACCGGCGGCACCGTGACCGGCGTGGGTGAGTTCCTTAAGGAGCAGAACCCCGAAATCAAGGTCGTCGCCGTCGAGCCCGCCACCTCGCCGGTGCTTTCTAAGGGCCAGGCCGGTCCGCACAAGATCCAGGGCATCGGTGCCGGCTTTGTGCCCGACGTCCTCGACACCCAGGTCTATGACGAGATCATCCCCGTCGAGAACGACGACGCCTTTGCGACCGGCCGCGCCGTGGGCCACAAGGAGGGCGTGCTCGTGGGCATTTCGTCCGGCGCCGCCGTGTGGGCCGCGCTGCAGCTGGCCAAGCGCCCCGAGAACGAGGGCAAGACCATCGTGGCCCTGCTTGCCGACACCGGCGAGCGCTACCTGTCCACGGCGCTCTTCCAGGACTAGGGCCTGTCGCCCATAGGTTGAGCCCACGGACGAGCCGGTCTCCTCTCTCCCGGCAGTCTGAGCCCATCCAATCAGGGTGTCCCACGAGACGCCCGAACTTGCTACAATGTCTGCGGCGCGGAACCAGCCTCCCGCGCCGCTTTTCTTTTTTGGCCACATGCCACCAAGGAGAACCTCCCCATGCACAACAAGCGCGTGCTCGTCGCCATGAGCGGCGGCGTCGATTCCAGCGTGACCGCGTACCTGCTCAAAAGCCATGGCTACGAATGCGTCGGCGCCACCATGCGCCTCACCTGCCCCGCGCCCGATCCCGCCACGGGCATGAGTAAGGTCGACCGCGACATCGCCGATGCGAAGGCCGTCGCCGAGCGTCTGGGGATACCCCACCATGTGCTCGACTTGCAGCAGACCTTCGACCACAGCGTTATCGAGCGCTTTGTGAACGCCTACCAGGAGGGGCTGACGCCCAACCCGTGCATCATCTGCAACCGCCACATAAAGTTTGGCGCGTTGCTCGGTGCGGCGCTGGACATGGGCTGCGACTACATCGCAACGGGTCATTACGCCAAAACAAGCCAGACAGTAGACGGCACCTGGCAGCTGCATCGCGGCGAAGATCCCAAAAAGGACCAGAGCTACTTTTTATATTCGCTTACGCAGGAGCGCCTGGCGCACACGATCTTTCCGCTGGCAGGCCTAGACAAAGAGCGCGACGTGCGCCGCATAGCCGCCGAACAGGGCTTTGCCAACGCCAAAAAGGCCGAGAGCGAGGATATCTGCTTTATTCCAGACGGTGACTACGCGGGCTATATCGAGCGCCGCTGCGGACATCCCGCTGCACCGGGCGACACTGTGTGGCGCGACGGCAGCGTGGTCGGACGCCATAACGGCGCGTTGCGCTATACCATCGGCCAGCGCAAGGGCTTGGGCGTCGCGATGGCGCATCCCGTGTATGTGACGGGCGTCGACACCGCCAGCAACACCGTACATCTGGGCGAAGCCGAGGACCTGACCGCCGCTGCCCTCACGGCCAATGACTGGATCTGGAGCGCCCCTGCCGATCGCATGGAGGCAGAGCTCGATGCCGGCGGCATTCGCGTGGGCGCCAAGTACCGCTACCGTCAGAAAGACCAGGCAGCGACCCTTACGCGCGGCGAAGACGGGCAAATGCTGCTGACTTTTGACGAGCCGCAGCGAGCCATCGCCCCCGGCCAGGCTGTTGTAGTCTATCGCGGCGACATCGTCCTCGGCGGCGGCACCGTTACGGCAGCCATCAGGTAGCCCCATCCCCTTCATAAGTTGCGGTGAAATAGGGGCTGTTTAAGCGTTTAAAACCGCCAAACAGTCCCTATTTCACCGCAACTTAGAGAGGACGGCCTCGGTCGGTACTGCCGTATCAGCCGAGGCCGCTGCATCGTTAGCGCTGCACGTAGGCGCGGACGAGCTCGTAGGTGTTGCGCACGCCGTCGATGTGGCTGCGCTCGTAGTTGTGGCTCGCGTACACGCCGGGGCCGATCAGGCCGTGACGGATGTCGTAGCCGGCCGAGAGCGTGGCCTCAACGTCCGAGCCGTAGTGCGGATACACATCGATGGCGTAATCGAGCTCCAGCTCGCGCGCGATGTTGGACAGCGTGGTTACCAGGTCGTAGTTGTACGGACCGCCCGAATCCTTGGCGCAAATCGAAACCATGCGCTCGGTGCAGCCCAGGTCGTCGCCCACGCAGCCCATGTCCACGCTGATCATCTCGCGCGTGTCGGCCGGCACGAAGGCTCCGCCGTGGCCGACCTCCTCGTACACGGTAAAGAGCAATGACACCTTGCGCGAAAGTGTCACCTCGCCAGCGGCGACGGCGCGGGCGAGACCCAGCAGAATCGCCGCGGACAGCTTGTCGTCAAGGAAGCGACTCTTGATGTAGCCGCTCTCCGTCACCGTAGTGCGCGGGTCCATAGCGATGATGTCGCCAGTCTGAATACCCAGCTCGAGCACATCGTCCTTGCTGTCAACGTTCTCGTCGAGCAGGATTTCCATGTTCTTCTCGATGGTCTTGACCGGCTCATCGGCCACGTGCGCCGAAGGCTCGGTATTGAGGACCACGCCCGTGTACACATTGCCGTCACGCGTGTAGACGGTGCAGTTCTCGCCATCGGCCGTAGACCACTGATGCCCGCCGAGCGTCGTGGGGCGCAGGCGACCATTGTCCTTAATGGAACGCACCATGGCGCCCAGGGTATCGACATGGCTCGCCAACACAAGCGGCTCGCCCTCGCCACCAAGCTCAACGAGCACGTTACCCTTATTGGAACGCTCGGGACCAAAGCCCATATCGCGCAGGGTCTCCATCAGATAATCGGTCGCCGCGCGGGTATAGCCCGTCGGCGAAGCAATAGAAGTCAGCGTCTTAAGCTGTCCTGCGATATAGGAGAGCGTCTCCCCTAGAGAAGCATCAATATTAGAAGTCATATGCATCCTTCCAAGTAAAACTAAGACCGAGTCCCGATTTTAACCGTTCTGCACGTGCAATGCCCCAGGAGCCGAGCCGCCTCCAGACGTCCCCGCACCGGTTTTGTGCACGTGCACGGTTTACAATCCCAATCTTGCATAAATCCTATCGGTATTTGCATAGAAATGAGACATCTTTTTGCTTCGTCTCAGGGTGCCCCACCTTGGACCGTGCAAAAAACGGAGTATTCAGCACCTTGGGCCCCAACGGCCCCATCACGAACGACAAAATGACGCGGTTACAACAGTGTTGCAGGTTGTCGCAAAGCAGAAACTCAGTAACAACCCCCTCCACTCATCGATAGCCCACCCACAATGGCTGTCGATGGGCGCCTGCGGGCCACTCGGCCCATTCACAACGTTATGCATTTTTAAGAGCTTGCTGAATACTCCCAAAAATGCACGCTGGAAAGTGCACCACCTATCCGTAGCGGGCAGTACGCCTTGGTTTTGCCCGTCTCAGGACATTGACGCAGCACAAAAAGCCCCGCCGTGCGTAGCACGGCGGGGCCAGCGGCAAGTCAAAAGACCATACGCCTACGGGCGAAGGACCGCCAAACTGGGCTAGGCAGCCGGGCAGATCTTCTTGAAGAGCTCGATGACGTCGTCGAGCGTCGCCTCGCGCGGGTTACCCGGGAAGCAGGCGTCGGCCATGGCGTCCTTGGCCAGGACCTCGATCTCGTCAGCCTTCATGGCCTCGCAGACGTGCGGGATGTTCACGTCGGCGGAAAGCTGCTTGACGGCGGCGATAGCGGCGTCGGCAGCCTCGTCGGTGCTCATGCCCGTGGTGTCAACGCCCATGGCGATGGCAACCTTGGCCAGGCGCTCAGCGCAAACCGGCTTGTTGAACTCCATGGCGATCGGCAGCAGCATGGCGCAAGCGACGCCGTGCGGGGTGTCGTAGTGAGCAGACAGGGTGTGAGCCATTGCGTGGTCGATGCCCAGGCCAACGTTGGAGAAGCCCATGCCGGCGACATACTGGCCAAGGGCCATGCCCTCGCGGCCGGAGCCGGGCTGGCCGGACTTGGCCTCGGCGACGGAGTCACGCAGGTTCTCGCTGATCAGCTTGATGGCCTCAAAGTGGAACATGTCGGAGAGCTCCCAAGCGCCCTTGGTGGTGTAGCCCTCGATGGCGTGGGTCAGAGCGTCCATGCCGGTGGAAGCAGTCAGGCCGGCGGGCATGGAAGCCATCATGTCGGGGTCGACGACGGCGACCTCGGGGGCGTCGTTGGTGTCGACGCACACGAACTTGCGGACCTTCTCGGGGTCGGTGATGACGTAGTTGATGGTCACCTCGGCGGCGGTACCGGCGGTCGTCGGCACGGCGATGGTGAACACGGCGTGGTTCTTAGTGGGAGCAACGCCCTCGAGGCTGCGGACATCGGCGAACTCGGGGTTGTTGATGATGATGCCGATGGCCTTAGCGGTGTCCATGGAGGAGCCGCCGCCGATGGTCACGATAGCGTCAGCCTCGGCGGCCTTGAAGGCCTCGACGCCGTCCTTGACGTTCTGGATAGTGGGGTTGGGCTTGATCTCGGAGTAGAGGCTCCAGGCGATGCCGGCGGCGTCGAGCTCGTCGGTCACCTTGGCGGTAACGCCAAACTTGACCAGATCGGGATCGGAGCAGACGAAAATCTTCTTGTAGCCGCGACGCTGGAGCTCGCCGGGAATCTCCTTGATGGCGCCGGAACCATGATAAGAGATGGTATTGAGAACGAAACGATTAGCCATTGATAGCCTCCCATCGTGTGCGGGGCACCCATTACGCCCCACGCTATGAGTCCCATCCTAACGCTTTTGAAACAAAAAAACGCGTGAGAACGTCAAAATTGTTAAAGCGTTTCAACAGATGATGAAAAATAATGCGGCGAAGGGACAGCCCCTTTGCCGCATTCGGTTACTTTCGGCAGCCCTCTTTCCAAGCCTCGGCCGCAACCTTCCAGCGTAAGCGCAAGTCGCGCTCGCGGTCGATGAACATGATGGCAAACGCGACAAACAGCAGCACGCTCGCCACGACGATGGCGTGCAGGCCCATGCGCTCAATGCACCAGTTGCCCAACACGGCGCCAAACACAAAGGTAAAGATCACGCCAAAGTACAGCAGGCCGTTTTCCAAAAAGCCGCGCCTGTGGGTGATGATGTAATCGTCCACGTTTTGCAGCGCGTTGCGCAAGTTGCCGATGCACATGGTCGTAGCGATGCCGTGACCGTGGATCTTGCGGAAGCTCTCGACCTGCATGCCGCAGGCAAACGAGGTGAGGCAGTTGGCGAGCAGGTTGAAATTGCCACCCGGGATAAAGCTCACGCCCAGCAAGATGACGGCTTCAAAGAACACCGTTACCTGGCGCCAGTGAATCACGCTGCCAAACCGCTCATGCACCAGGTCGGCAAGCATAATGCCCACGGCAAACGACACCACGGGGAAGAAGTAGCGTCCCGCAAGTGCCCAGTTGCCCTCCGAGATGCTCACGCCCACGAGCAGGATGTTGCCTGTCTGCGCGTTGGCGAAAACATGATCGCGCCCAATGTACGAATAGACGTCCATAAAGCCACCGGCGAGCGCCAAGATGATGCCCAGCTCAATAGACTCCGATATCTGTTTGGCACGCTGCATCGTCGTGCATCCTCCTTGTTGACGACTCTCTCGTGCGTTGGCGGAAACATAGCCGCCGTTCATACTGTAACCCATTGACAACATGGCGTGCGCGCGAGACGGGTTCTCCAACGCGCAGATACACAGTCTGGAAACAAACGATCCCCGCATCGACGCGCCGATCCCCAGCTCATGTACTCCCCCAGTCTTTTTAGCCCCGTCCCAAAAAGACTGGTTACAATTACGTGCAGCATACAAACACCGGGAGGGATCGTGGCAAAAAAGCCTCAGCACGCTCAGAACAACCAGCGCAGTCAGCAGGGCAAACAGGGCCAGCAGCAAAAGCGCGGCGGTAAGGCGCAGGCCACGGTCGCCCGCACCAAGCATTCCCAAGCGACGCCCGCCCGCCCCTGGCGACCGGGCCGCGATAAGTTCCTCCCCGTCAGCCGCGCCGATATGGATGCGCGCGGCTGGGACCAGTGCGACTTTGTCTACATCTGCGGCGATGCCTACGTGGACCATCCGAGCTTTGGCATGGCTATCATCAGCCGTGTACTCGACGCGCACGGCTACAAAGTGGGCATCATCTGCCAGCCCGACTGGACCGATCCCGCCAGCATCAGCGTGCTCGGTGAGCCGCGCCTGGGCTTTTTGGTCAGTGCCGGCAACATGGACTCCATGGTCAACCACTATTCGGTGACCAAGCACCGCCGCCACACCGACGCCTATACCCCCGGCGGCGAGGAGGGGCGCCGTCCCAACCGAGCTGTCACGGTCTACGGCAATCTCATCCGTCAGACGTTCAAGGACGCCCCCATCATCATCGGCGGCATCGAGGCGAGCCTGCGCCGCCTGGCCCACTACGACTACTGGCAGGACAAGCTCAAGCGCTCGGTACTGCTCGACTCGGGCGCCGACATCCTCATCTACGGTATGGGCGAGCACGCGATCGTCGAGATCGCCGACGCGCTCGACGCGGGGCTGCCCATCGATCAGATTACCTATATCAACGGCACCGTTTACCGCACGGGTTCGCTCGACGAGGTCTACGACTACGACTTGCTGCCCAGCTGGGACGACCTTGCCGCTGACAAGCTCAACTACGCACGCAGCTTTAACGTGCAGCAGCAGAATATGGACCCCATCACCGGGCATCGCCTGGTAGAGCCATATCCCAACAGCGTGTACGTGGTGCAGAACCCGCCGTCGGCGACGCTCACCACCGACGAGATGGACGAGGTGGCCGAGCTCCCCTACGCACGCGATTGGCATCCCGACTACGACGCGGCGGGCGGCGTGCCGGCCTTTGCTGAGATCAAGTTTTCCATAAGCTCCAACCGCGGCTGTTTTGGTGAGTGCTCGTTTTGCGCCCTCACCTTCCACCAGGGCCGCGTGTTGCAGATGCGCAGCCACGACTCGATCATGCGCGAGGCCGAGCTGCTCACGCGCGATCCCGAGTTTAAGGGCTATATCAACGACGTGGGCGGACCGACGGCCAACTTTAGCCGCCCCGCCTGCGACAAGCAGCTCAAGCACGGCGTGTGCAAGAACAAGCGCTGCCTGTGGCCGAGCGTGTGCAAGAACATGGTGGTCGACGAGACCGGCTACACGCAGCTGCTGCGCGACCTGCGCCAGCTGCCGGGCGTCAAGAAGGTCTTCGTGCGCAGCGGCATCCGTTTTGACTACACCATGGCCGATGCCTCGGACGAGTTTTTACGCGAGCTGCTGGAACACCATGTCTCGGGCCAGCTGCGCGTAGCGCCCGAGCACGTGAGCGACGCGGTACTGTCCGTGATGGGCAAGCCGAGCCGAGCTGTCTACGACGCATTCTGCCGTAAATTTGAACGCTTGAATCGCGAATACGGACTCAAGCAGTACGTGGTGCCGTATCTGATCTCGAGCCACCCCGGCTCGACCATGAAGGAAGCCGTGGACCTTGCCGAAGCCGTGCGCGACATGGGCTACATGCCCGAGCAGGTGCAGGACTTCTACCCCACACCGTCCACCATGTCGACGTGCATGTACTACACCGGCGTGGACCCGCGCACCATGGAGCCGATCTATGTGGCGCGCGACCCGCACGAAAAGGCCATGCAGCGCGCGCTGATTCAGTATCGCAAACCCGAGAACTACAAGCTCGTGCGCGAGGCGCTGGAGAAGGCCGGGCGTCGCGACCTGATCGGCTACACCAAGCATTGCCTGATTCGCCCCGTGCCGCCACGCCCGGGCGAGACGTCTGCCGGCGGCGGACACGGCACTGGCAAGAAGGGCGGCAAGGCCCACGGTGGCGCCGCCGGTGCCGGCAAGGGGTCTAAGGGCAGCAAAGGATACGGCGGTATGTCCCGCGCGCAGAACACTGCCGGTCGCAATCGCGCGGCACAGGGGCGTCAGGGCGCCAACGGAGGCGGTCGCCGCAACTAGCGCGGCGAGGCGGCATGCCGCCGTTGGCGACACGACACGCCCCACCAATAAAATGCCGCTCGCCGGGGCGTCGCAGAACGATTCCCCGGCGAGCGGCCGATTAATATTGTCTATCTCAAAACGTCGTTACTTTTTGTCAAAACGACCATAGAGCGCAAACGAGAGCGCCGCAGAGATAACCCAAGTCAAAGCGATGCAGACGACAATCATGATCAGGTTCATGGGATTGCCGCTTGGATCGGCATAAACGGGCAACGAGGTAATGCCGGGCATAACAAAGCCGAAGCACTTTGCGCCGAGAACAACGGTAAGCGCACCGCCAATGCCATCCGCGATCATCGCAGCGATAAGCGGAGTCCTGTTAGGAACCTGAACGGTAAACAAGGCGGGCTCGGAAATTCCCATAAATGCTGAGAAGGCGCACGTCATTGCAGCGGACTTGAGCTTTTCGTCGGTCATGCGCAGGGCCGCACCAAAAGACGCACCGCTTTCGGCGAGGTTATGGCAGAAAGAGATCGGGAGCAGATAGTCATACCCAAGCGTTGCGATATTGGAAATCTGGATAGGGCTCGTTGACTGATGCATGCCGAAGAGCACAATAAGCGGCATAAAGAAGCCCAGCAGAAAACCGGCAACAGGGCCCAACGTCGAGAATAGCCAAACGATACCGTTGGCGAGACCAAGACCGCACCAGGCACCAATCGGAGCGAGCACAAACAGGTTGACCGGAATCACGATAGCAAGGGAGAGTGCCGGGACGACAACGAGCTTAAAAAGATCCGGCACGACCTTGTCGATTGCGCGATATACAAAGGACAAGCCAATGACGCCAAAGATGACCGGGAACACGGAATCGGCGTAGCTAAAAATCGGCACCGTAAAACCGAACAGCGCAAGAGGCGTCTCGCCCGTACCGACAGCGTTGACAATGGTCGGGTACATCAGCGATCCGGCAACACAAAGCGCAAGCGAACGGTTGACTCGGAACTTATCAGCTGTAGACATTGCCAGCAAAAACGGCAAGAAGTAGAACGGGATATCCGAAATCATATTGAATATCGCAAAGTCGCCGGCACCCGTGTCGATTCCAAAAGCCGCGATAGCAGCCAGGATGCCCTTTACGATACCTCCCGCCACCAGCGCGGGAATGATAGCGGAGAAGATGCCGGTGATGATATCGAATACGCGAGCCGAACCTTTTTGGAGCTCAGGCTGCTCGGCGTCGGCGGAGACCTCGCCACCCATCCTGTCACCTAGCATGGGCTCCAATTCGTCATATACCGACCCCACGCTGGCGCCGATGATAACTTGCCACTGTCCGTCTTTAACCTGCGCGCCCAAGGCGCCGTCAAGCGTCTTAAGGGCCTCAAGGTCTGCCTTGCTATCGTCCTTCAGGTTGAATCTGAGCCTTGTAATGCAGTGCGTTGCCATAACAACGTTATCGGCGCCGCCCACGAGCTCGAGGACACGAGCGGCCAGTTCCTTCTTGTCTGCCACGACAATCACTCCTACCCAAGATCCTCGCCATTAGTGGCGATACATTTCTGATACCAATAGAAAGAGTCTTTACGCGAGCGCTCCGCAGTGCCGTTGCCGCAATTATCCAGATCGACATAGATAAGCCCGTAGCGCTTGTCCATCGTAAGAGGACCGCAGGCAACAAGGTCAATGAATCCCCAGATCATGTATCCGCGCACGTCAACGCCATCGATCACTGCTTCCTTAAGGCACTTTATGTGCTGGCGCAAATAATCGATTCGATACTCGTCGTGGATGCTGCCATCCTCCTCGACTACATCAGATGTACCGAGGCCGTTCTCGGCGATATACAGGGGCAGCCCATAGCGGTCATACATCTGGTTAAGGGTAACCCTCAGACCAATGGGATCGAGCTGCCAACCCCACTCACTCGTCTCGAGATAAGGGTTCTTGTTTGCCATGACCAGATTACCCGCAGTCTTCTCCCATCCCTGATCGCAGGTGGATACCTGGGAAAAGTAGTACGAGAAGGCCAGGAAGTCGACCGTGTTGCGAGCGATGAGCTCTTCATCGCCCGGTTCCATTTGAATCTCGATATCGCACGCGTCGAAATAGCGATTCATATAAGCGGGATATTTTCCACGAGCCATCACATCCGTATAGAACCAGTTGGAATACTGGTCGTCGTGAATAGCCTGCATGTTATCTTCGGGACGGCAGGTGGCGGGATACGTACAGAATCGAGCGATCATGCCGCCAACGGGAGTATCGGGTGAAAGACGATGGACAATCTCGACGGCACGCGCATTGGCAACGAACTCGTGGTGCAGGCACTGGAAGATGGCTCGATCGAAGTTCTCCCCCTCTTCGTCTTTGACCAGACAGACCCCGTCCCAAGGCGAAAAACGCGCTGCATTGAACTCGTTAAAAGGCAGCCAGAAATCGACCAGATCGCCCAATTCCGTAACGATTGTCTCGACATAGCGGGCGAAGAAATCAATCGTCTTGCGATTCTTCCATCCCCCATATGTGGTGACAAGATTTACCGGGATGTCATAGTGGAGCATGGTGACGAAGGTCTTAATGCCGTGCTTTTTGCACTCACCCAGCATGCTTCGATACCACTCGATGCCTTCGCGGTTAGGCTCAAGGTCATCTCCGTTAGGATAGATTCGGCTCCAGCAAATAGAGGTGCGGAACAGCTTGAGACCCATCTCCGCAAAAAGCGCGATGTCCTCACGATAGTGATGATAGAAGTCGTTGCCACGCCTAAACGGGTAGAACTCAACACCATCATCTGCGAGAGCGTTCATTAGTTCGTCATGGCAGAAGGGGTTGTTTTGATGCTTGTCCTCAATCTGGTCATGAGTCCAGGTACCATCCAGCCATCGACAATCCTGCGTCGACTTTCCCTTTCCGCCCTCATTCCAAGCGCCATCGGCCTGCGAGCACGATATGGCTCCGCCCCATAAAAAGTCGGAGTCAAACCCATGTTTTAACTTACTCATTTGCCCTCCTTGATCGGATGCTCCAGCGGATAACCCAATACTAGGAAGAACAAGATGCATAAGATATCGCATAGAAAGCGTGGGTTTATAACATTTTTTTAGATATAATACCGTTTAAGGCATCGATTCTACCGTTCACCCCTGGAGCACCCCATGGATTCGAATCTCAAACAGCTGCTCTATACGCATACCGAGACCGAAGAGTGGCATCGCACGCATCCGGGAGAGCTCAGCCCGCGATATAACAGGGTGGAAACCACAACCATTAACGGCGAAGAAGTCTATCTGTTTGATTGGAAAGAAACTCTCGACGAAAACCCCGTGGGCCTTATCAAGGAGTCGCGCTTTACCGACATTCCTCCTCATATCAATCGGGATATGGAGCTCAACTACGTGTACGACGGCGTCTGCACGTTTATCGTCAACGGACGGCGACTACTCCTTAAAAAGGGTGACGTGCTCATTTGCAACACTGGCGTAGTCAGAAGCGTTCCGTACGTTAAGGGCGAGCACGATATCGTCATTTCAATCGTCTTCAAAAAAGAAATGTTCGATTCGTTGTTCCTGAGCCAGCTACCCGGCGCGTCACCATTAACGAATCTCCTATTTGATTTTGTGTCCAAAAACCGTGAGGCCCGCAAATATCTCATTCTCCCAGAGGAATACGCCCGACATGCGCGACGCCTCATCGAGATGCTCTTTATCGAATATCACTTTAAAGATGCCTACTCTAATGAACTCATGAGGCACCTCGCCGTCAGCCTATTCCTTGTTCTCATTCGAGGACTGTACCGACGCTCTGCAACTGATAACCAGGCAATCATGTCGGACGAGCGCATCGTGTCGATTCTGAATCATATTGAGCGAAGCTACGGCGACTGCACGCTCGAAAGCATTGCGAGCGATACGGGTTATAGCACCAGCTATCTCAGCAGCTTGATCAAGCAAAAAACCGGCAAAACGTTTTCGCAAATCAAGCTCAACCAGCAGCTCACAGAGGCGGCATATCTTCTCAACAACACCGAGCGCAGCGTGCAGTATGTAGCCCGAAAAGTCGGCATCTCCAACATGTCATTCTTTTACTCAAAATTCAAAGAAGCATTCGGCGAAACGCCAGGTGTATTCAGGGCGCATCGGTCTAGTTAAAGTCATTGATAATCAGGCCGATCAGCTTCGCGTGGCGCAGGAATGCACGACCGGAGCAGCGAGCGCATCGCCTCTACCAGCACAAAGCCGGCGATGCCAACCGTGACCACAAGGTCGAGCGGTGTGCTCACAAACCACAGCAGCCCCATGAGATACGACCCGGCATTAAAGACAAAGTGCAGCAGGATCGTGTAGCGAAGCTTTCCAGTCGTCACGAGCACCCAGCCAAAAATGAGGCCGGCAGCGCCCGCATAGCAGCCCTGTACCCAGTTCATATGCATAAAGCCGAAGACCGCCGCCTGCAGCACGATTGCCGCGGCGACGCCCCAGGTACTCGGGGCCGCCCAGGGCACTATAGCGCCGTCTTGCGCGTTCGCGCGGCGCCGGCGTTTCCAGAGCGGACGGCACTGTGGATTAAACGCACGCAGCGAAAACTCAAAGATGATGCCGCGCACCAGCAGTTCCTCGCAAAACGGCGCGCCAAGCACCGTAGTCAGGACGGCAAGAAGGCTGGTATCGCCCATGCCCGTTTCCTCGACGAGCTCGCTATAGTCTGCCGCGACCTCGGGCAGCAGCGACAGCACGCCGTCGCATAGGTAGCTAATGACCACCTGCATGGATAGGCCGATCACAACAACGCAGGCAATGCGCTTCCATGCCGCGCTTGCTCCCCCACCGAGCGGGCGCTCGCCTTGCCGGCGCGCCATGAAGGAGCGGGGCCACAGATAACGCCACCACAGCAGCGCCATCAAAAATGACGCCGTCTGAGCGGCAGCCTGGAACCATTGGATATCGAGATTGTCGATCGGATAGCCCGTCAGCACCGACACGGCATCGAGAACTGAAAACAGAACCATGCTCAGGGCAATATCGGCAGCAACAACACCAAAACAGGCAAGCGCCCAAATCATCGCATTGAGCATGCCAACCTCCTCAAAACCCGGCACTTAGGGACGTTCCTTAACTGCCGGCAGAAAAGGAACGTCCCCAAGTGCCGGCAGTTTGGGACAGTCATTGTTGATGAGAATCGGGCGCAGCGCCAAAGGCCCCGTTGGGCGAAATGTCGAACGGAAAGGTGCCGCAGCGATTGAAGGCGGCGATGAACATGCGGATGGCGTTGGACGGCGTGGTGCCCACGAGCTGGGTTGCCGCCGCGAAGGCCGCCTTTTCCTCGGGCAAGACCTTCGCGACAACCGGGGTCATGTGTTCTGCCATGGCGCTTCCTTTTTGAAACGACGGTGGTGCGGATGGATGCGGGCCACGCGGCTGGGCGACGGGCTGTGAAGGCAACCCGATTGGCCCGCATCTGGAGTTTGTTCTACGGCGTTGGTATTACTTGGTATTCCTAAGTATTACCCCACAGATAGAATACCATACCCGGCCCCATGGGGACGGAGAAAAACGGATCAATTTGTTGCTGAGTAAGTCTTTAGAGCGTGATGATGTCCGAGATATTGAGGGCCCGAGCGTCAGCGGCATCGTGCGTGGCAAGCAACAGCATGCGGCCGTCGAGCAAGTCGAGCACGACCTCGGCGCATGCGTCGCGCGCAGCGGTATCCAGACCGGTAAAGGGCTCGTCCAGAATCACCGCGTCGCCCGGACACAGCAGGGCTCGGGCAATCTCGACGCGACGGCGCTGCCCGCCCGAGAGCTCGGCCACGCGGGCATGCACATCGATCCCCGGCACCAGCAGGCGCAACAGGGCTGCGGTACTCGAGGCGTCCACGCGCGCGTCGGCACACACCAGCACGTTATCCAAAGCCGAGGCGCCCTCTACCAGGCGCACGTCCTGAAACACCATGGAGCACGGTGCGCACTCCCCCGCCACCAGCGCAAGCAACGTCGACTTGCCCACGCCCGAAGCGCCCATCACACAGGTGCGTCCACCGGCGGGCACATGAAGCACCAGTCCGTCGAGCGCCGGCGACCAGGGCGCCCGGTCGCCCACGGCGAGCGCAAGCTCCGCAGCAGCCCCGCCGCCAGCAGAGCCGCACGCACGCCCGCGCAGTCCATGCCCATGTGCCCGCACGGCCGCGCGCCACGCCACGGGCCCCGAAGCCCGCAGCAGCCACACCAGCACGCGCTCACACGCCCACGAGGCGGCAACGACCAGTACGGTCCACGCCAGCAGATCAGCCGTCTCGATGAGCAGCTTCGCCTGATAGATGCGCTCGCCCACGGTGCCCGTCGCCATGCCGATGAGCTCCGCCGCCACGCCGGCCTTCCAGCTCATGCCAATCACGGCGCGGGAACACGAAAGCACAAACGGCAGGACTTCGCGCCAGGTGTGGGCACAAAACAGACGCCAACCCCGCACGCCATGCAGACGAAACATCTGCTCCAGCGGCTTATCCACTTGCGCCAAGCCCTCGACCAGCGAAAAATACACGCCCGGCAGTGCCATCAAAAAGACCGCCGCGACGCTCACACGCGCCGACCCCAACCAAATGAGCAGCAGGACCACCACGCAGGCAACCGGCGTCGCCTTAACAAACGAAAGCGCCGGCGCCACCAAGCGGGCAAACGTCAGCGACCGCACCGAGGCTCCCGCCATCACGCCGCCGCACGCCGCGGCTAGCGCCAGCCCACCCAAGATTCGCGCGCCTGAGTCCACCAGAATCGCCCACGTACCGGCATCGCATACTAGCCGCAGCAACGCCATCGCAACAGTGCCTGGCCCCGGCAAAATCAACGGCTGCGCCACCAGTGCTGCTGCAAAGACCCACACGGCAAGCCAAAAGGCGGCAACGGCACCTGCTGCCGTTGCCGCCTTCATACGCTCTGTCATTTGTCGAGCAAACGCACGCACGGGCTACTCCATGTAATAGAAATCATCAGCCGGGAGCTTGCCGCCCACGGCGCTCGCGTCCGCATCGGCCAGCACCTGCAGGTACCCACCGAGCGCCGCCTTCATATCCTTCCCCGTCTGGCACACGAGCATGCACCCGGGAATCGCCTTTTCAGCAATCGCGGCGTTATCCACGATACCCGCATCGACCACGGCCTGAGCCCAGTCCGCCGGCGCCGCGTTCACGGCCTCAACGCTCGCAGCATGGCAGCTCAGGAATTCCGCCACGGCCTCGGGATGCTCCTCGGCAAAGGCACGGCGCACCACGGTCACGCCCGTCAGCAGGCGCGAACCCGTGTCACCTGCCAGCTCATCCCACACATCGGTCAGACTTACCGGAGCCGACAGCTTGCCTTCGCTCTTTGCGATGGCAGCGGTCTTGAACGGCTCCGGCAGCACGCCCACGGCAGACGGATCGGCAAGCAGGGCCGACAGCACCTCGGTGGGCTCGCTCTTAAACTCGAGCGTAACCTGGCCGGTCAGGCCCGCGCGTTCCAACAGGTAGTTCATGACGTACTCCGGCGTGGTACCCTTGCCCGTCATATAGACAGTATGACCCGCTAGATCGCCAAACGAGGCCACACTCGCGTCGCCCGTCACAACGTTCAGCACGCCCAGCGTGTTGATGTCGATGACCTGCACCGCACCCTCAGTCTTGTTGTAGAGTACGCTCGCCACGTTGGCGGGCACCAGGGCGATATCGATATCGCCCTGAATGACCTTGGGCACAATCTCGTCGGCGGCAGCGTTGATCGCAAAGTCGAACTCATTGTCCGTGGCACCGTCGGCCGCCCGGTCCATAAACTGCACCAGCCCAATCGACGTCGGACCCTTGAGTGAGGCGACGTGCACCTCAACCGGCTCGGCAGCGGCACCGTCAGCGACAGACCCGGCAGCCGAGCCCGCGACAGACCCGGCACTGGCAGCCCCGCCGCCACAGCCCGCGAGCGCAAGCGACAGGGCGCCCGCGGCGAGCGCCGAGGAAAACCCCCGGCGCGACAGCTCAACATTAAACGCACGCATCGCTAGCACGCCCCCTCGTTGGGCATCGACCAGGCGTGATGGTCGGTATGCAGCAGCTCCTCGGCCAGCGGCGAAAGCGGCGCACCCAAGAACTCGCGATAGCACGCCTGAACGTCGGGATTCTCGTGCGAGAAGCGAATGTCCGCCTTCGCATCCAGGCCCCACAGCACCTGGCCGCGCTCGGCCGCCAGCTCGCAGCCGTCGTGGATGGGCTGACCGCCGCCACCGACGCAGCCGCCCGGGCATGCCATAACCTCAACGAAGTCATAGCTCACGCGGCCGTCGCGAATCGCGTCGAGCAGACGGGCAGCGTTGCCCAGCCCGTGTGCCACGGCGACGCGCACCTTGGTGCCCTCGATATCGGCCGCGGCTTCCTTCCAGCCGTCGAGTCCGCGCGTGTCGGTAAAGAAGTCGGCGTCGGGGTTCTTGCCCGTCACCAGGTAATAGGCCGAGCGCACGGCGGCCTCCATCACGCCGCCCGTGGCGCCAAAAATCACACCCGCACCCGTGCCAAAGCCCAGCGGCGTATCGAGCGGCTCCTCAACTAGCGTATCCACGCTCACGTGGCTCGCGCGGACCATGCGCACCATCTCGCGCACCGTCAGCGCAACGTCCACATCGGGCGTGCCGTCCTCGCCCACCATGCTCGGCAGCGCGCACTCGGCCTTCTTGGCCGTGCACGGCATCACGGACACCACAAACAGGCGCTCGGGCTCCACGCCCAGCACCTTGGCGTAGTAGGTCTTGGCGATGGCGCCGAACATCTGCTGCGGCGACTTGGACGTGGACAGGCTGTCGACAAACTCGGGGTAACGCGCCTTCACAAAGCGTACCCAGCCCGGGCAGCAGCTCGTGAACATGGGCCAGCTGCGGCTGTCGCCCTCGCCCTTGGCGGCCTTACCCAGGCGCTCGAGCAGCTCGGAGCCCTCCTCCATAATGGTGAGATCGGCCGAGAAATCGGTGTCGAACACGTACTCAAAGCCCACGCGGCGCAGCGCACAGGCCAGGCGCTCGACGGTTGCCTCCTCGCGCGGAATGCCGAGTTCCTCGCCCCAGGCGCTGCGAACGGCAGGCGCGATCTGCACCAGCACGATCTTGTCGGGATTAGCGAGCGCGTCAAACACGGTCTCGGTGTCGTCGCGCTCGCGCAGCGCGCCCGTCGGGCAATGCGTGATGCACTGGCCGCACGCGACGCAATCGGTCTTGCCGATCGGCACGCGCCCGCGGGTGCCCACGGCGGTATGCGTGGCGCGGTTGGTCAGGTCCCAAATCCCTAGGCCCTGTACGCTCTCGCACACCTTGATGCAGCGCATGCATTTAATGCACTTGTCGTTTTCGCGGATGATGGGGAAATCGAAATCCCAGCCCTCGCGCGCCAGGTGCTGCTCGTACGGCAGATAGAAGATGCCCAGGTCGTTGGCGATGGTCTGCAGGTTGCAGTTACCACTGCGCACGCAGCTCGTACAGCGCGAGTCGTGTTGGGACAGTAGCAGCTGCACGTTGGTGCGACGCGCCTCGCGGGCCTTGGGGCTGTTGGTGTGGACCACCATGCCGTCGAGCACGTAGTTGTTGCAGGCGGCAACCAGCTGGTCGCAGCCCTCAACCTCGACCACGCACACGCGGCAGCCGCCGATCTCGTTTAGATCGCGCAGGTAGCACAGGGTGGGAATCTGGATACCGACGGACTTGGCCGCGTCCAGGATCGTGGTGTGCTCGGGCACCACGACCTCGCAATTATCGATAGTGAGCTTGACCATGTTGTGCGCTCCGTTTTCGCTGTTGTCGCCGACGGTGGTTTTGTTGAGCTCTACCATTCCAGGTTCCTCCCTCCGCGGAACGCGCCAAAGCCAAAGTGGTCGCAGCGCAGGCAGCGGCTCGCCTCCTGGCGCGCCTCCTGCTCGGTGAGACCCTGCTCGACCAGATTCCAATCGTGAATGCGCTCGCCGGCCTCGCGCTCGCCCAGCTCGCAGCGGCCACACTCGTGCTTGCCCTTAAACTGCACGGTCGGCAGCTCCACGTCGAGCTTGATCTTGTGGTCAAAGCCCAGGTAGCGGTCGATGTTTGCCGAAGCCACGCGGCCGGCGTTGATGGCACGGATGACGGTGGCGGGACCGGTCTGGCAGTCGCCGCCGCTAAAGAGGCCATCGAAGTTGGGCACGGCGCCGTCCGAATCGGTAACGACGCGACCCCACTTACAGGCGATGCCCATGTCCTCAAACGGCTTGGAATCGATGTCCTGGCCAATGGCCACAAACACGCGCTCGCAGGGAATGACGCGCTCGGGCGTGGCTGCGGCACGCGGGGCCGGACGCCCACGGCGAGGCTCGCCGATAATCTGCGGTTGCACGCGCAGGCCGCTCACGCGACCATCTTCGCCCGTCTCGATGGCGAGCGGCGCCGTGAGCTCCAGAACCTCGCAACCCTCGGCCTGGGCGCCGGCGATTTCGGCGTCCTGAGCCGTCATATCGCAGATGCGACGGCGGTAGACGATGCTTACCTTTTCGGCGCCGCAGCGCACGGCGGAGCGCGCCACGTCCATGGCCACGTTGCCGCCGCCGATGACGCACACGCGCTGGCCGCTCAGGTCGGGCAGTTCGTCGTCACCGATGGCACGCAGCATCTTGACGGCCGACTCCACGCCGGGCGCCTCTTCGCCCGGAAGGCCGAGCTTCTTATCGCTGTGGGCACCGATGGCCAGGTAGACGGCATCGAACTCGTCGCGCAGGCGGGCAAGCTCCTCGCCGTTGACGGAGTGATCGAGCTCAACGTCGATGCCGGCGCTCAAGATCCAGTCGATCTCGGCCTGCAGGCGCTCGCGCGGCAGACGATAGCTGGGGATGCCGTAGTGCAGCATGCCGCCCAAGTGGTGGCGCTGCTCAAAAATGGTCACCTTGTGGCCCATCACGGCCAGGTAGTAGGCACAGGAAAGGCCGGCCGGGCCGCCGCCGATCACGGCGACGCGCTTACCGGTGTTGTCCACTACATGCGGCCTGTGGTCGTTGAGGTCGCTGTGCTCAACGGCAAAACGCTTAAGGGCAAGGATGTTCATGGGATCGTCGACCATGCCGCGGCGGCAGTGCATCTCGCAGGGATGTTCGCACACCAGGCCGCAAACGAGCGGCAGCGGGTTGTTCTTGCGGATGACCTTGACGGCGTCGGCATAACGGCCTGCCTCGACGAGCGAGATGTAACCAGGAATGTCGACGTGCGCCGGGCAGCCCGAGACACACGGGACGCGAGCCTCGCGGTCAAAGCCGCAGGAGTGCTCACGGATGTGGTGCTCAAAGTCGTCGCGAAAGCCGCGAATGGCCGTGAGCGCCATGGCGCCAGCTTCGTAGCCGATGGCGCAGTCGCTCGAAAGGTAGATGGTGCGGGCCGTGCGCTCAATCAGGTTGAGCGTGGACTCGTCGGCGCGCCCTTCGAGCACATCGGCAAGCAGGTCGCTCAGCGCGCTTAGGCCCACGCGGCAGGGCGTGCACTTGCCGCAGCTCTGGGTGGAGCACAGGTTGACGAGCGCTGCCGTAAACTCAACGGGGCACGGGGCGAGCGAGCTCACCGCCAGACGACGTCCGAGCGCATCGTGCAGGTCGTCCATGACGGCCTGAGCGTGGCTGCGTTCCATTACATGCAGTCGAGCCATAAGATCCCCTCTCACATGGCAGCCCGGAGGCGAAGCCGAGCGAAGTTGCTACACGCAACACACTGACCTATAAAGTTGTTTGGCAGCAACACGGTTCGGCAGGCGGTATGAAACGTCGTCCTCAGCGGTGAAATAGAACATTACCGCAGATAAATGCCATATTTGATAAAACGCGTTACCCACAATGCGGTACTTAGGGACGTTCCTTTTCTGCCGGCACTCGGGGACACTCCTCACTCTGGTGCATTGGGGACAGGTTTGTTTGCACCAGGTTGGTGCAGATTAACCTGGTCCCATTGCACCAATTTCGTATGCGCTAGATAAAGAGCTCGCATTCCTTCCGCACGACGCAAACCTTGCTCAGCATCTGGGAAACAGCAGATAGTTTGTTGGGATCAAGCTTACGAGCGCCTCGCGGACATACGGCAATGCAGCGCATGCAGGAGATGCACGCCTCGCCAGCTGCTCGTTTGGGGTCACCCTTGTCGATAGCACAAACGGGGCACGCCGCGGCGCATGCACCGCAGGAGACGCAATCCTCTGTTGCCTCGGGTGCCATGCGGTGACCTCCGGCTTGTTTATAAGGACGATTGCCGGGAATAGAGGGCTCGGATGTATCCTCAGCCAACAGCTTTTGCTGAATTTGCTGCGCAAACTCTGCGAGCTGCGCCGCATCCTGCGCATCCGGACGACCGGCAGCAAACTGTCGTGCAATGGAATGTTCTGCAATGGCTGCAACTGCCGCGATCACCCGGAATCCCGCATGCTTCGCAACGTCCTCCAGCTCTACGAGCGTGTCCTCAAACGCGCGGTTTCCGTATACGCAAACCAAAACAGCCCGAGCCCCGTTGCCGCGCACCATGCCCAACCGGTCAGCCACCACAGCCGGGATTCTACCGGCATACGCCGGCACAGAGATTACGGCCACGTCGTCCTCGGTCATCGAGACAGCGCTGAAATCTAGCCCGCTAACGGTCAGATCGACGGTAACGGTATTCTTGTCCAGTGCCCCGGCCACAAGGCCAGACACCTTCTGCGTTCCACCCGTCGGACTAAACACAATTTCGAATACGCTCATCGAGGCACCCTCCCCTACGCCTGGCAACGCGTCAAGCCGCTTTCACATCCAGCCAGAGTATACGGCACGTGGGGTCCCCGTTTTGATGTACCAAGCACCCCAATGCACCCACCCTACGCTGTCTGCCTGGTGGCGCGCGCAGACGTGGTGTAAGAGTGTCCTGAGGTCCGTCGCTGCAAGCCCCGATGTTACTCCTTCTTGAGGCCGCGCTTCTCGACTATCTCGTCCACTATCTCCCTGGCGCGCCGCCCGAGCGCGCGGCGCCTCC